>DUPF01000183.1 GCA_012838445.1 Intrasporangiaceae bacterium
CCACACTCATCGCCACCATGTTGGGTCTGCTGCACGGGGAGGTGACAGGTTGGTCACGCGGCCTGACTGGCCGGTGTGGTCATGATGGTCTCGTACTCGATTGGGGTCAACTTGCCGAGGCGGGCTTGGCGGCGCCGGCGGTGGTAGGTGCGCTCGGTCCAGGTGACGATGGCGATTCGCAGGTCTTGGCGGGTGGCCCATCGGGACCGGTTCAGGACGTTCTTCTGCAGTAGCGAGAACCAGCTCTCCATGGCCGAGTTGTCAGCGCTCGAGCCGACCTGGCCCATGGAGCCGGCCAGGGCGTGACGGCGTAGCGCGCGCAGGTACTTCCGGGATCGGAACTGGCTGCCTCGGTCGCTGTGCACGATGCAGCCGGCCACGTCCATGCCCGCGGCGGCGCGGGAGGCGACCGCGTTCTCCAGGGCCTGGACGGCCAGGCGAGCCTTCATCCGCGAGCCGATCGAGTAGCCGACGATCCGGTTGGACCAGACGTTCTTGACGGCGCACATGTACAGCGTGCCCTCACCGGTGCGGTGCTCGGTGATGTCGGTCAACCACACCTGGTTTGGCCCTTCGGCGGTGAAGTCGCGACGAACCCGGTCCTCGTGCGCCGGCGGGCCGGGCTTGCCGTTCTTGCCTCGGCGCTTCTTGCCGAAGCTGCTCCACCAGGCGTTCTGTGAGCAGATCTTCCATGCGGTCCGCTCGCACATCACCTCACCCTCGGCGGCGGCCTCGTCGGCGAGCAGCCGGTACCCGAACTCCGGGTCGTCGCGGTGGGCGTCGAAGAGGGCGTCGGCGCGGTAGGCCTCGGCCAGCTCACGATCGGTGACCGGGCTCTTCAGCCACCGGTAGTACTGCTGCCTGCACAGATCCAGGACCCGACACGTCACCGTCACAGGTACCCGGATCGGGTCCTCCTGCACGGCCAGCTCACGGACGAGCGGGAACATCATTTTGGGGGCAGGTTCGCCTGCGAGAGGTACGCCGCCGCGCGGCGCAGGACCTCGTTCTCCTGCTCCAGCAACCGGATCCGGCGCTTGGCGTCACGCAGCTCGCTGGACTCCTGCCGACCCGGCTCCGGCCTCCCACCACCTTCTCGGTCGGCCTTGGCCAGCCAGTTCGTCAGACAGGTCTCCGAGATCCCGAAATCGGAGGCGACCTGTCTCAAGGTCACCCCCTCCTCCCGGGACCGAGCGACCCGCACAACATCCTCACGGAACTCTCGCGGATAAGCCTTGGGCATGGTGCACATCCTCTCCTGCGGCACCCCACGGCACCACAGACTCGGCTGTCACCTCCCCGTGCAGCAGACCCGTCAGGTGTTCTAGTACGTCTGAAATTGTGGAGCTGAGGGGATTCGAACCCCTGACCCCCTCCATGCCATGGAGGTGCGCTACCAACTGCGCCACAGCCCCTTACGGGAGTCGCGTTCGCGACCACGAGAGTATCCCTGATCCGACGGCACTTCTCCAAATCGCGCTGCTCAGGCCCGCCGCTCGTCGTTGGGCGCGTCACCCTGGGCGTGCTCGAGAACGGGGGCCCGCAGATTCCAACCCTGCAACCGCCACGTCGTCCCGGCGAACAGCGGGAAGGACGGCGGCGCGGGCAGCGCCGACTGGGCCATCTCCGCCCAATGACAGTTGCCGAACCCGCCGAACAGGTGCCACATGCGGGAGATCTCCATCCCGAGCATCGTGCCGACGATGACCCGTGCCGTGATGCCGTGCGTCGCGAGCACGCCCGTCTGCCCCGGCTCGAGCCGGCCGAGGACCTCGTGGAGCATCGGCCGCACCCGCTCCTGGACATCCGTCAGCGACTCTCCGGTGATCCCGCGCCGGAAGTCCTCACCGCGCAGGTGTCGGATCCTCTCATCGGCCCAGCGTGCCTTGACGTCGTCCCCGCGCATCCCGGTCCATTCCCCCACCGCGATCTCCCGCAACCGCTCATCGAAGGTCACCGGCACCTGCGCGGCCGCTCCGACGATCTCCCCGGTCGCGGCGGCGCGCATCAGATCGGAGGCCACGACGAATGCGGGGGATGACAGGGCCAGGACCATGGCGGCCGCCTCGGCCTGCCGGACCCCGGTGCTCGTCAACGGCGAGTCGAACTGCCCCTGCCAGATCCCGTCCCGGTTCGCCTGCGACTCCCCGTGCCGGAGGATGATGAGCCGGCGCACCTCCGCGGCCACGACTCAGCCCTCGGCTGCGGCACTGTCGGCCGGACGCACCGGCACACCGAGGTCGACCACGGGACAGTCCCGCCACAACCGCTCCAACTCGTAGAACGCGGCCTCCTCCTCGTGCTGGACGTGGACGACGATGTCGCCGAAGTCGATGAGCACCCAACGGGCGTCACGATCCCCCTCGCGCCGGATCGGCTTGGCGTCCAGGTCGCGCAGAACGTCCTCGACCTCGTCGACGATGGCGCCGACCTGCCGTTCGGAGCCGGCGACGACGATGACGAAGATGTCGGTCAGCGCCAACTGCTCGGAGACATCGATCCCCAGCACTGATTCGGCGAGTTTGTCGGCGGCCGCCTTCGCGGCGGCCTGGGCCAGTTGAAGTGAACGCTCGGTCGCGGTCACGCTTCTCCTTGTGGGTTGGGACGATTGGCCGGTGCCTCACGGGGAGGGGCGCCGACCGCATACAGCCTGTGTTTGTTGATGTACTGGACCACCCCGTCGGGGACGAGGTACCAGACCGGATCCCCCTGGGCGACCCGCGCACGGCAGTCGGTGGAACTGATCGCCATCGCGGGCACCTCCTGCAACGTCACCCGGTCCGCGGGTAGTCCCGCCTCGGAGAGCCCGTATCCGGGCCGGGTCACGCCGACGAACTGGGCCAGCTCCCACAACTCGTCGGCGTCCTTCCAGGACAGGATCTGTTCGAGCGCGTCCGCACCGGTGATGAAGAACAGGTCCGCATCCGGGCGCGCCGCCCGCAACTCCCGGAGGGTGTCGATCGTGTATGTGTCCCCCGCCCGATCGATGTCGACTCGGCTGACCGTGAAGCGAGGGTTGGATGCGGTGGCGATGACCGTCATCAGGTAGCGATGCTCCGCCGGGGAGACACCTTCTTTGAGGTAGGGCTGACCGGTGGGGACGAAGACGACTTCGTCGAGGTCGAGGAGGGACTGGACCTCACTCGCGGCCACGAGGTGACCGTGATGGATGGGGTCGAACGTGCCGCCCATGACGCCGAGCCGGAAGCGGCGCGCGGGCTGCGCTGTCGGGTCCTCAGTCGTGGCGGGCGCCAGGGTGGGTCCCGTGGAAGGGGTGGGCCTGGTGATCGGCCTGGTCGGCGTACTTCTGGGCGGTGCCGCGGAAGGACCAGAGCACCCCGAGCGCGATCATGAACAGGATCCACGCGATGACGCCGTAGAGCCAGGTCGGCATGGGCAGCTCGATGCCTTCAGCAGCGGCCAGCACCCCGGCCATGACGGTCAGCACAGTCGTCGACATGCGGTCCAGCCTACAAGGGTTGCCGGGCTGGCGGTGCCAAGGGAGGACAACACGCCTCGTGATGTTCGTCGAGGTCCTGTCTCGGGCCGGCCGGGGCGGAATCGCGACACGCCGCCTCATCCACGACTTCTGTCCACAGGGCTGTGTAAAACCGCGTCGTCAAGCACGCCGCCCTGTGGACAGGGAGGTGGACGAGTTTTGCCAGGACCGCCTTGCTTGCATGGAGCGGGAGAGGGCATTACACAAGAGGGGCAGCACTCTCCCAACGCCGGGTCAGTCCGGCAGCGGGAGGCAGGCTCAATCGGAAAACGGGCTCACCATCGATACGCGGGCGACCACTGTGTCCCCTGCCAGCGCCGCGGATCGAGGTCGCGGGCGACGCCGCGGCGGTGTCCCGAGACCGGGCGACCTGGTGCTGATCGGCGCCGCAGCCCTGCAGGCGGCGGTTCCGCCCATCGTCGCATGGAGCACGAGGCCCCTGAGCTCATACCTCAGGGGCCTCATCTGTGTTCTGGGGTGGCTGTGTTTTGGGGTCACTGTGTTCTGGGGTGGCTGTGCCCGCGGTCGGCCCTCCCCTTCTCGGCGAAGGTGGGTGTTCCGCGGCACCCCCGCCGCGAAGGTGGGCAATCCGTCGAAAAACCGGCGTCAGAACGACCAATCCCCCACCCTCACCGCGAGGGTGGGCATTCCGCGCCGCCCGCGCCCAGGCCCTGCTCCCCCGGCGAAGGTGGGCGTTCCGCGGCACCCCCGCCGCGAAGGTGGGCGTTCCGTCGAAAAACAGACGCCAGAACGACCAATCCCCCACCCTCACCGCGAGGGTGGGCAATCCGCGGCGGCGGCAGGGGTCGACGCGACCCGGCTTGGCTCAGGGCGACGCGACGCGACAAGAGACGCGACGTGGGGCGTCAGGTGCGGATGTGGCCGTCACCTTCGACGACCCACTTCGTCGTCGTCAGTTCCGGCAGCGCCATCGGGCCGCGGGCGTGCAACTTCTGGGTGGAGATGCCGATCTCGGCACCGAAGCCGAACTCTCCGCCGTCGGTGAAGCGAGTCGAGGCGTTGACCATGACCGCGGCGGCATCGACCTCGGCGACGAAGCGGCGGGCGGCCGCCCGGTCCTCAGTGACGATCGCCTCGGTGTGCCCGGTGCCGTAGCGGTCGATGTGGGAGATCGCGTCGTCGATGCTGTCCACCACCGCGACTGACATCTCCAGCCCGTGGAACTCCTCGGCGAAGTCCTCCGGCGTCGCCTCCCGATGCGGCACATCGGTCGAGCGGGCGACCGCCGCGGCGCGCGGACTCGCGGCCAGGCGGACCCCGGCCTCGTGCAGCGACTGCAGGGCGCGCGGCAGGAACACCCCGGCCAGGTCGGCGTGGACGAGGAGCGACTCGGCCGCGTTGCAGACGCTCGGACGCTGCGTCTTGGCGTTGACGACGATCGCGAGCGCCTTGGCGATGTCGGCGCCGGCGTCGACATAGACGTGGCAGTTGCCGATGCCGGTCTCGATGACCGGGACGGTGGACTCGGTGACGACGGTCGAGATCAGGTCCGCTCCCCCGCGCGGGATGAGCAGATCGACCATCCCCCGGGCCCGCATGAGCGCCCGGACGGCGTCGTGGCCGCCCTCGAGGAGCGCCACCGCGTCCGCGGACAGACCCTGCTCGGTCAACGCGGCGCGGATGACGTCGACGAGTGCCCGGTTCGTGCTCGACGCTGCCGAACCACCCCGCAGGATCACGGCGTTGCCGCTCTTCAGACCCAGTCCCGCAGCGTCGACCGTGACGTTGGGTCGGGCCTCGTAGATCATGCCGATGACCCCCATCGGAACCCGCACCTGACGGATCTGCAGGCCGTTCGGCAGCGTCGAGCCACGCACGATCTCCCCCACCGGGTCCGGCAGACCGGCCACGTCGCGCAGCGCGTCGGCAACGGCTGCTACCCGATCCGTGTCCAGCCGAAGTCGGTCGAGAAGGCTGTCCGGCATACCTCCCTCTTGGCCGCGAGCCAGGTCCTCCTCATTGGCCGCAACCAGATCCTCCGTGGCGGCGTCGATCGCATCTGCGATCCCCCGCAACGCTGCGTCCTTCTCGGCACGGGAGAGCAGCGCCACCGTCTTGGCAGCCGTGCGCGCCGCGGAGGCCAGTTCACGCACCTGCTCCCGGCCCCGGTCATCCTGCTCGTCGCGCGTCTCGAGCGTGGGGTCGGTGTTCGTCGTCATGCTCTTCATGGTAGGTCGACCGCTCCGGGGACAGCGTCGTTGTCCACTGTTGGTCACGCGGGGGCGATGTGGGTGAGAGGATGACCCGGTGAGCACGACGATCCTGTCCATCCAGTCCTCCGTCGCCTACGGGCATGTCGGCAACAGCGCAGCGGTCTTCCCCCTGCAGCGGCTCGGGGTCGAGGTCTGGCCGGTCTACACGGTCCACTTCTCGAACCACACCGGATACGGGGCCTGGCGTGGGCCGATGCTCGCCGCCGAGGACGTGCGCGAGGTGATCACCGGGGTCGAGGAACGGGACGCGATGCCCGAGATCGACGCCGTGCTCTCCGGCTATCAGGGCGGCACCCAGATCGGCGACGTCATCCTCGACGCCGTCGCCCGGGTCAAGGCCGCCAACCCCTCCGCGATCTACGCGTGCGACCCCGTCATGGGCAACATCAAGTCCGGGTGCTTCGTCCACCCCGACATCCCGATTCTGTTGCGGGAGAAGGTCGTTCCCAAGGCCGACCTCATCACCCCGAACCAGTTCGAACTCGGGTTCCTCACCGAGACCGAGCCCAACGACCTGGAGTCGACGCTCGCCTCGGTCGAGCGGGCCCGGGAGATGGGGCCGTCGACGGTGCTCGTCACCTCCGTGCTGCGCGACGACCGTCCCGAGGGCACCATCGAGATGCTCGCCGTCCACGGCGACGGCGCCTGGATCGTGCAGACCCCGCACCTGCCGATCAAGGCCAACGGCTCCGGGGACGTCACGGCCGCGTTGTTCACCGCGCACCTGCTCCAGACCGGCGACGCCTCGCTCGCGCTCGGGCGAACCGCGTCGAGCATGTTCGACCTGATCGAGACGACGCTGAACTCGGGTCGCCGCGAGTTGCAGGTGGTCCAGAGCCAGGAAGCCTTCGCCCACCCGCGGATGCAGTTCGAGGTCACCCAGGTCCGCTGACGCGGCACCGAGCGCGCGGCAACGATCCTTGGGCGGGGAGGCGGCTCAGACGGGGATGGCCAACGCGGCTTCGAGCGCGCGGCAACGATCCCCGGCGCGATAGCGACTCAGACAGGGATCGCCAACGCGCCCTCGAGCGCACGGTCACGATCCCCGGCGCGATAGCGACTCAGACAGGGATCGCCAACGCGCCCTCGAGCGCACGGCAACGATCCCCGGCGCGATAGCGACTCAGACAGGGATCGCCAACGCGCCCTCGAGCGCACGGCAACGATCCCTGGACCCCAAGGCCGGAAAACGCGCCCCCGGTGGATCTGCTCAGAGGATGACGAGATCATCGCGATGGATGACCTCACGCTCATAGGCGGCGCCGAGTTCCCGCGCCAGATCCCGGGTGCTGCGGCCGAGCATCGTCGGCAGTTCCGCGGACGGATAGTTGACCAGCCCGCGCGCGATCACCGTGCCCCGCAGGTCGCACACGTCGACGGGTTCGCCGGCGAAGAAGCTGCCCTGCACGTCGGTCACGCCGGCAGGCAGCAGCGAGGTGCGCCGCTCGACGAGGGCACGCACCGCCCCGTCGTCGATGACGAGCCGACCCCGGGCGGAGGTCGCGTGCGCCAGCCACCGCTTCCGGGACGCCTGGGTCGCGGCAGCCGGGGCAAAGGCCGTCCCCACGTCGTGGCCGGCGAGCGCGCGTTTGGCGTCGGTGAGGCGGGTCAGCAGGGTCGGCACACCAGCAGCTCCGGCGATCCCGGCGGCCTCGACCTTGGTGACCATGCCACCGGAACCGACCGTGGATCCGGTCCCGCCGATGTCGATGGCGGCCAGTTCGTCGGGTGAGCCGACGAACGGCACCCGACGAGACTCCGGCCTGGACGGCGGCCCGTCGTAGAGCGCGTCGACGTCGGTGAGGATGACCAGCCCGTCGGCCCCGACGAGGTCGGCGACGAGAGCGGCCAGCCGGTCATTGTCCCCGAACTTGATCTCGTGGGTCGCCACGGTGTCGTTCTCGTTGATGATCGGGACGATGCCGAGCTCAAGCAGTCGTTCCAGGGTGCGGCGGGCATTGATGTAGTGCCCCCGCCGGGTCACGTCATCGGCGGTGAGGAGCACCTGGCCGACGGTCAGCCCGTGCAGCCCGAACCGCTGCTGATAGGCCGCCACCAGCGCCCCCTGCCCCACCGAGGCCGCCGCCTGCTGGGTGGCCAGGTCCCCGGGTCGCTGGAGCAGCCCCAGCGGACCCATCCCGGCGGCGATGGCGCCGGAGGAGACGAGGACGACCTGCTGTCCGCTCAACCGGCGGGTGGCGAGGATGTCGACGAGGGCGGCGAGCGTCTCCGGGTCCAGCCGTCCCCCGGCCACCGAGGTCAGCGAGGAGGAGCCGACCTTGACGACGATGCGGCGGGCGTCGGCGACGGCCCGGCGCACCTGAGCGGCCGCTGCGCCGCACCCCGCCGCGACTGCTGCGTCGGTGGCCTCACCGGTCCGCATCGCCGGACTCACCACCCTCACGCTCTCCGTCCTCGGCACTGGCCCAGTGGCCGGCACGTCGTTCGGCCTCGAGCTCGTCCCGGGCCGCGGTCTGGGCGTCCTTGCGGGAGTGGAACTCCTCGCGCTTCTCGGCCCGCGTCTTGCGCCGGTTCTCCTCGAGCCGCAGGTCGGTGCCCCGCGGACCGGTCAGGTGCTCGGCACCGGTGACCATGGTCGGCTCCCAGTCGAAGACGACGGCATCGTCGGCCGGGCCGATGAGCACGGTCGAGCCCGCGACGGCACCGGCCTTGAACAGTTCGTCCTCGACGCCGAGCCGCTGCAGCCGGTCGGCGAGATAGCCCACCGCCTCGTCGTTGCTGAAGTCGGTCTGCCGGACCCAACGGGTGGGCCGCTCCCCCACGACCCGGAAGACCTCCCCGTCCGGTCCGTGCTCCCGGACGACGTGGAAGCCGGTGTCGTCGACTGCCTTGGGCCGCAACACGACTCGGGGGGGCTCGATGATGGCGATCTCGTCCCGGGCCGCCTCGACATGACGGGCCAGGGAGAACGTGAGTTCCTTCAGACCGGTATGCGCCACCGCCGAGACGATGTGCACCTCCAGTCCGCGGGCCTCCAGATCCGGTCGGACCATCTCGGCCAGTTCCCGGGCGTCGGGCACGTCGGCCTTGTTCAGGACGACGATGCGGGTGCGCTCGGACAGCGGCTTGCCGCCGAGTGAGTCGTCGGGGACGTAGGCGGCCAACTCCTCCTCGATGACGTCCAGGTCGCTCAGGGGGTCGCGGCCCGGTTCGAGTGTCGCGCAGTCGATGACGTGGACCAGGACCGAGCAGCGTTCGACGTGGCGGAGGAACTCCAGCCCGAGGCCCTTGCCCATCGAGGCGCCCGGGATGAGGCCGGGGACGTCGGCGACGGTGAACCGGTGCGACCCGGCGGTGACGACGCCGAGGTTGGGCACGAGCGTCGTGAACGGGTAGTCGGCGATCTTCGGCTTGGCCGCGGACAGCACGGACACCAGCGATGACTTGCCGGCGCTCGGGAAGCCGATGAGGGCGACGTCGGCGAGGGACTTGAGCTCCAGGACGACGTCGAGCTGATCGCCCGGCTCACCGAGGAGCGCGAATCCGGGGGCCTTGCGCCGCATCGAGGACAGTGCCTTGTTGCCCAGGCCGCCACGCCCGCCACGGGCGAGAACGTACGATTGGCCGGCGGCGACGAGATCGGCGAGGACCTCCCCCGACGCATCCTTGACGACCGTGCCGGCCGGGACCGGCAGGATCAGGTCGGCACCGTCGGGTCCGTTGCGGTCGTCCCCGGCGCCGGGTTTGCCGTTCTCCGCCTTGCGGTGCGGGCTGTGGTGGTAGTCGAGCAGCGTGGTCGCCTGGGGGTCCACCTCGAGGATGACCGAGCCGCCCTTGCCGCCGTTGCCCCCGTCCGGTCCGCCGAGCGGCTTGAACTTCTCCCGCCGCACCGATGCCACGCCGTGGCCGCCGTGGCCGGCCGTGACGTGCAACGTCACCCGGTCGACGAACGTGGTCATGGGGTTCAGGCTCCTTGGCTGTGATGCGCGAGGGGCGGGCCTACAGGTAGGCCCGCCCCTCGCATACCGGATGTGCAGTCGTCCTGCACCGGTGATGTGATCGTCAGGTCAGTTGGCGTCGGCCGGGACGATGTTGACGGTCTTGCGGCCGCGCTTGGTCCCGAACTCGACCGCGCCGGCGACGAGTGCGAACAGCGTGTCGTCGCCACCGCGACCGACGCCGTTGCCCGGGTGGATCTTCGTGCCACGCTGGCGGACGAGGATCTCACCGGCGTTGACGACCTGGCCGCCGTAGCGCTTGACGCCGAGGAACTGGGGGTTGGAGTCGCGCCCGTTGCGAGTCGAGGACGCACCCTTCTTGGTTGCCATGTCTGTTACCTACTTCGTGAGTGGTTGCCGTGGGGAGTGGTCGACTCAGACGTCGATCGAGGTGACCTTGACCTGGGTCAGGTGCTGACGGTGGCCCTGGCGCTTGCGGTAGCCGGTCTTGTTCTTGTACTTCAGGATCGTGATCTTCGGGCCCTTCGCGGGACCGACGACCTCGGCCTTGACCGAAACCTTGGCGAGCTTGGACGCATCGCTCGTGACGGTGGAACCGTCGACGACGAGGAGGGGGGTCAGGTCAATGCTGTCGCCAGCCTTGCCACCGACCTTGTCGATGATGAGGGTGTCGCCGACGGAGACCTTCTCCTGGCGGCCACCGGCGCGAACGATCGCGTACATGGGTGAACTCACTTTCGGTTATAACGGGTGATGCGCGCTCTTTGAACCGGCTGGTAGTTGCCCACGCAACCGCACGGGGACACCGCTCGGTGGGCGCACCAAGGGTCTAATCTACCGCGCGTCGGCCCGCGCGACCAAACCGGCGAGCGGCCGTCCTAGTCGTCGGTCTGGTCGGTCTCGTCGGTCAGCACCCGCACCTGGGCCTGCCCGGGCGGGCCGGCCGGGGCG
>DUPF01000184.1 GCA_012838445.1 Intrasporangiaceae bacterium
GCCGGGCAGCCGGACCGCCGGGTCGTCGCGCAGGCCGCGGATCCGGCTCGAGACGCTCTTGAGCTCGTTCATCACCGAGGTGAGCAGCCGCTCCGCCGCCGGGAAGTCCGGCGGTGCGGGCTGCACCGGGTCGGCGCCGGACACCTCACCGGCACCCGACAATCCACCGGACACACCGCCCGCAGCCCCGGCCGCCTCCCCCAACTGGGCCGCGGCAGCGGTCGTCGCGTTGCCGAGGACCCGGGCGTTCTCCTGACCCAGACCGACGGCGGCCATCGCGACACCGGCCAGGGCCCGCGCATACTCCGCGGCGTGTTCGCTGCGGGTCAGGGTGAGCTGGGCCATCGACGGGGTCGGTGCGCTGCGGAAGCGGCGCCCGCGGGAGGCGGCGTCCATGAAGTCGGCGGCGGTGCGCCCGCCGCCGGTCTCGCGCACCCAGTCGACGTAGGCACCGGTCGCGGGCTCGGCGATCGTCGCCGCGAGCGACTCGGCCTCGGCACGGGCGACGTCCTGGGCGATCCCGGCGGTCTGTGCGACCTCGAGCAGGGCCGCGATGGCGGCGCTCAGGGAGGTCGGGCGGGTCACATTCCCCATGGTGTCCTTCGCGGGTCGGTGGACTTCACAGGTCCAGGTTGTTGGTCGGCCGCGCCGGGGGGATGGTGCCCGGCTCGTCCGCGGTCAGGCTGCTCTGGGAGCCGTGCCCGAACTTGGCCTCGAGGAAACGGCCGTGGACGATGAGCGCCTGGGCGTCGGCCCGGTTGGCGGCGTCGAAGATCTTGTCCATCGTCGCTGCGAGCAGGTCGAGTTGCTCGATGAGGACCATGAGGGCGGTCTTGTATCCCTCGATCGGGCGGGTGTCGGCCCACTCGCGCGGCAGGCGCAGGTATGCATCGAGCGCCTCGGGCAGATAGTCGGTCGCGGTCTGCATGACCGAGAACCCGTCGTAGCTGCCGAGGCCGATGTCCCGCAGCCGCGGCAGCGTGCCGCGGATGGTGCGGTCGATGCGCTGCACCCGGGCCCGCACGACGGGCGGGGCGTTGCGGGTGCTCAGGGTGTTCGCGACCTCGTCGAGGGCGGCGGCGACGTCGTCCTCGCTCGGGGGTGCGGGCAGGCTCGGCGGCGGCGGCTCCTGCCGCCGTCCGAGGAGCCGATCCCAGAACCCCACCGTGAGTGCCGAACGGTCAGCGTCCGTCGCCGAGGTCGAGGGTGCCGCTGGCTTGACGCTCGTCGTGCTTGCGGACCCGCTCGAGGTATTCCTTGGACTTCTCGACCTCGGTCTCGAGGGTGCCGATCGTGGCCGCCATCGTGTCGAGCGCCTTGAGCTTGAAGGTGTCGATGCTGTCCATCGTCGCGTAGATGTTGGCGAACGCGGCCTGGAGCTGCTCCATCCCGATCGTCGAGGACGCGGCCTGCTCCTGGATCGCGGCAGAGTTGTCGCGGAGCATCTCGGAGGTGCGCTGGATCATCCCGGACGTCGTCGTGTTCAGGGCCGTGATCTGGTCCAGGACGAGCTTCTGGTTGCCGAGGGCCTGGGCGACGATGACGGCGGTGCGCAGCGCGGAGACCGTCGTCGTCGAGGCCCGGTCGACTCCCTTGATGAGCTCGACATTGTTCTTGATGATGATGTCGATCGCGAGGTAGCTCTGGATCGAGACGGCGAGCTGGGTGAGCAGGTCCTGGTGCTTCTGCCGGACGTAGAACAGCACGTCCTGGCTGAGCGCCTTGGCCTCCTCCGGGTTGCTCAGCTCGAGTTCGGCGATCCGGGCAGCGAGCCGGGTGTCGAGCCGCTCGGCGATGTAGATGTACTGGTTGAGCCGACCCATGACGTTCCACAGGTTCGTCTTCTCGAGGTTGAGGGCGACGTTGTCCTTGGTCAGCTCGTCCTGCCCGTTGCGCAGCGCGTGCAGGATCGAGTTCAGGTGCGACTGGCTGGACTGGTACTTGCGGAAGTAGTCGGTCACCTTGTCCCGGAACGGCAGCCAGCTCGTCCACCGGTTGACGGCGGTGCCGCCGCTGGGGTCGAGCTCCTCGACGGTGCGGCGCAGGTCGAGCAGGGTCTGCCCCACGGCCGACCCGTCGGCGAGGCCGCCCTCCTTGAGCGCCTGGACCGGGCGGTCGAGCATCCGGTTGCTCGTCTCGGCGGCGCGGCGGATGTCGGCGTCCCCCATGGTGCGCACGTTCTCCGCCTGCCGGGCGAACTCCGGACTGCGGGTCTCGGCCTTCTCCAGCGCCGCCATGAACTCGTCGACCTTGGCGTCCAAGCCGGGCACCGCGTCGGCGGCGACCTGCGGGGCCATCTTCGGCGCCTGCGTCTCGGCGATCTGCGGCGGGGCCTCCGGCGCGGTCAGCACGAGCGGGTCGGGAGGGCTGAGCGGCTGCGCGGCGGCACCGCCACCGGTCGGGGTGGTCATCGTGGTTCCAACTCCTCGTCGGGCCTGGGTGGACTACGGGCCAGCCTAATCGTCCGACCGGCCCCCCTGCATCGGCCATAGGCTGGGGGCCGTGCTTCCCGAAGCGGTCCGCCCGATCCGCCACATGGCCGACGGGACAGTCAAGCAGACCAACCCGTATTCCGGGACGTCGGTGTGGACGGTCCCGGGTCGCGCCAACCGGCCACTCGCCCCGAGCGGTCCCCCACCGGAGCCGATCGACGCGAGCCGAGCGCACGCATACTGCGCCTTCTGCCCGGACCGCTATCTGGAGTCCCCTCCGGAACGGATGCGCTCGACCGACGGGGAGTGGAGGTATGCGTTGCCCGCCCCGCAGGTCCTCGCCGAGACCGCGGATGTGCGGGTCGTGCCGAACCTGTTCCCGATCCTCGCCTATTCGTACTGGCAGGAGAACTACGGGTATGAGATCCCGCCGCCCGGGCTCGAGCACGCGCAGCGGTATCTCGCCGACGAGGTGGGCCGGGAGCACCTGCGCTCGATCACCCGCACCCATGCGCTCGCGAGCGGGATGGCCGAGAGTGACTGGGCGGCGCTCTCGCCGCAGGCCCAGCTCGACCGGGGGCATGCGTTCTTCGGCTCGTGCCACGACCTCGTTGTGCCGCGGCGGCATTATGTCGACGGAGCGGAGGTGACGACCGATCTGGCGGGCTCGGGCACGCTCACCCCGGCGGAACACTTCGAGTATGTCCTCGTGACGTTGGAGGCGGCCAAGGCGCTCTATGAGGGCAACGTCTTCGCCGAGCACGTCGCGATCTTCCAGAACTGGCTGCGTCCGGCGGGGGCGTCGTTCGAGCACCTTCACAAACAGCTCGTCGCGATCGACGAGCTCGGGGTGAGCATGCGCCGGGAGGTCGACATGACGCGGCGGAATCCCTTCATCTTCAACGACTTCGGCGTCGCCTATCCGCGGGCGGAGGGGCTCGTCATCGCCGAGAACGAGCACGCGATAGCGATCGCCGGGTACGGCCACCGCTATCCGAGCCTCGAGGTGTACTCGCGCTCGGCGGCCCCGTCACCGTGGCAGATGTCGCGGGCCGAGGTGCGCGGCTGGTCCGACCTGCTGCACGCCTGCCACGTCGCCGCGGGCACCCAGGTGCCGAGCAACGAGGAGTGGCACTATCGCCCGCCGGGGATGGAGGTCTCGATGCCGCTGCGGGTCGTCATCAAGTGGCGCATCTCGACCCTGGCCGGGTTCGAGGGCGGCACGAAGATCAACATCAACACGATCGACCCGTGGACGATGCGTGAGCGGGCCGTCGCCGCGTTGACCGACGCCCAGGCGCAGGGTCGGATCGCGGACATGGTCCTCGGGGACGACTGCCCCGCTGAGCCGTTGCGCTACGTCTGATCCGGCGCCGACCCCGATCCCGGGAGCCTCAGCCGATCCCCGGTTCCTCGCTCGATCCCCGGAACCTCGCCCAATCGCCGGAACCTCCGCCGCTCTCACGCAATTGCGCGCGATCGAGGGAGTTGCCCAAGACCCACGGAGGAACCGGGGATCGAAGGAGGTTCCGGGGGATGCGCGTGGCCTCCGCCTCAGGTCAGGCCGAGGTAGACGGCCTCCTCCCACAACTCCTCGCGCACCGACGGGTGGGCCGCGTTCTCGATGATCACCCGGGCCTGCTCCTTCTCGGTGCGCCCCACGACCTCGGCGACGCCCTGCTCGGTGATGATCGCGCTCGGCTGGAACGACGTCACCGGCTCCTCGATGAGCGGCACGACGGTCGAGACGTCCGCCTTGGGGTGCCAGGACCGCAACGCCATGAGCGCCTGACCGCCGGGGGCGTGCAGCGCGCCGACGATGAAGTCGGTCTGCCCGCCGAAGCCGGAGTGGATCCGGGCGCGGCGGCGGGATGCGTTGGCCTGGGCGAACAGGTCGACCTGCATCGCCGTGTTGATCGACGTCATCCCGGGCTGTTTGGCGACATTGGCCGGGGAGTTCACGGTCTCGGTCCGCAGCATGATGATCTGGTCGTTGCGGTGCGCCCACTCGAGCAGTTCGGTCGATCCGATCGCGAATGACGCGGTGATGTAGCGGTGCGGGTCGAGCGCCCCGGCCTGGTGCAGGGTGAGCACCCGGTCGCTGAACATCTCGGTCCAGATGCCGAGCTCACGCAGCTTCGTCAGACCCGGCAGCGTCGCGTCCGGGATCTCGCCGATGCCGAGTTGCAGTGTCGCCCCGGACCGGACCCGACTCGCGCAGTAGTCCCCGATGATCGCCGCCGACTCGGCCCGCGCCCCGGTCGGCGGGTCCGCCTCCGGGTAGGCGACCTCGTCGTCGGCCTCGATCCATGCGTCGAAGTCGTCCAGGTCGTACTCCCCGTCACCGAACGTGTAGGGCATCTTCTCGTTGACCTGGGCGATGACGAGTCCGCCGCGGCGGCGCACCGCCTCGATCGCCGCCGGGATGACGTTGATCTCGATCCCGAGGGAGACCTTCCCGTCGATCGGCGCCGACGTGTGCACGAGGACGATGTCGGGGTGCAGCGTCCGCGAGAAGAGGGTGGGGACGAGGGAGAGGCGAGCCGGCACATACGCCAGCGCTGGGCTCTTGCGCATCCCGGGACCGACGAACGAGGTCTCGTGGACCACTCCCTCGCGGGCCGGGATCCCCCGGCCGGCGTTGAGGGCGTTGATCCGGTACTCGGGCAGCACCGAGTCGACGAGTCCGAGGAGAGTCATCGGGATGGCGGCGTTGCCGCTGCAGACGACCCGGGGGCTGCGCAGGGTCGCGCAGTGGTCACGGAGGAGGGCGGCGACGGCTTCGGCATTCGCAGGAGTGCTCACCTGCCCCATTGTGCCGGTATGCGTCGCGCACGGAGCCACCAACCGCCCGGCCGGGGCGGACGGAGCAGGCGCCAGCGTGCATACTCATCCGCATGAAGGTTGCTGTCGCGGGAGCCGGGTCGTGGGGCACCTCCCTGGCGAGCCTGCTGCGGTCCAAGGACCACGACGTCACCGTGTGGGACATCGACCCGGTCCCGGTCACCCAGATCAACGAGACCGGGAACAACGACCGCTATCTGCCCGGGCTCGAGCTCAGCCCCGGGCTGCGCGCCACGACCGACCTGGCCGAGGCGGTCCGCGATGCCGAGCTGATCATCCTCGCCGTGCCGTCGCAGGTGATGCGGGAGGTCGCCGAGCAGGTCAACGCCCTCCTTCCCACGGCGACCGACGATGTCGTGCTGTGCTCGGTGACCAAGGGCATCGAGGTGGACACCCTCATGACGATGCACCAGGTGCTCGAGGACGTCTTCCCGACGAGTGTCTATCCGCGGCTGACGTACCTGTCCGGGCCGTCCTTCGCGGTCGAGGTCGCCGCGGGGCTGCCGACGGCGGTGACGATCGCGGCGAAGAACCTCAAGCACGCCCGGCGGGTGCAGAAGGCGGTGCACACCCCGTTCTTCCGGCCCTATCTGACCGAGGACGTCATGGGCGTCGAGATCGGGGGCTGTGCCAAGAACGTCGTCGCGATCGCCGTCGGACTGGCCAACGGGATGGGCTTCGAGAAGAACGCCGACGCCGCCCTGATCACCCGCGGCCTGTCGGAGATCAGCCGGCTCGGGATGGCGCTCGGGGCCAACCCGCTGACCTTCGGCGGGCTGAGCGGGGTCGGTGACCTCATCCTGACCTGCACTTCGGAGAAGTCCCGGAACTACCGGGTCGGCTATTTCCTCGGCAAGGGCGAGCGCATCGAGAAGATCCAGAAGCGGCTCGGTCAGACCGCCGAGGGTGTCATCAACGCCAAAGCCGTCCACCTCCTCGCGACCAAGCTCGACGTCGAGATGCCGCTGTGCAACGCCGTCTACCGGATGCTGTACGAGGGCCTGGATCCGCACGAGGCGGTCCGGGAACTGTCTTCCCGGGAGCTCAAGCACGAGATCCCCGGTCGGGCCATCCCGGACTGATCCGCCCACGGGTCGACGGTCCGCGCCCACCCCGGGACGCGATCCCAGGAACACGCGCCGGACCGTCGCATCCTGACTGGCTGGGCCTGGATCCGGGCTAGGGGCTGGTCGCCCCGCTCCGCTGATCGACGGCGGCCAGGAGTCGGGTGAGGACGGCATCGCCCACCTCGTCCCCCACAGCCTCGAGGTCGAAGTGGCTGCCGTCCGGTCTGCGCAGCGTTCCCGACGGCGTGGTGTCGTCGCAGAGTGCGGCGCCGAAGTCCGTTCCGCCCGGTGGTGGGGTCGTGCAGATCACATCATCGAGCGAAATAGTGAACAGCCGCGGGTCGGTGTCGGCCTGCGCGGTCATGATGTCGTTCCACCGGGTCCGGTATTCGTCGTGGAGCACCATCCGCTCGAGGATGGGTGGGCATTTCTGCGGGCTGCAGCGACTGTGCATCCCCACGCCTGGCGGCTCAGTGAGCACGGCGACCACGACCGCGCCACCGGCGGTCAAGGCGTCGAGTCGCGCTTGGAAGTCGCGCTGCTGGGCGGCCCAGAACTCCGGCATCGTCGGGTCGAGCAGCGTCTGTCCGTCATAGCGGTCCGCCACTTCGTACCGCGACCACCAGAGCACGATCGAACGGCCAATGCCACAGGTAGAGGCCGTAGGAGATTCGGCCGAGGTATGCCATGGGCGCCACTCCCAACCATCTCGCCGGCCACCCTCCTGGCCTGCTGGCCAGGCCCGCGATGGCGATGGCCACCGCCACAGAGAACACCAGCGCACCGCCTCGGAAGTACAGCGGTGACGGCCCGTCACTCAGGGCGAACAACGGCACCAGTGTCGCGAGCCCCACAATGGCCAGCCAGGTCCCCCACCGCATCGCCCAGCGACGGGCCGGCTCCCACGCGAGGACGATCGCGACCACCGCGCCGAGGAGGGGCTCGAAGATCTTGCTGTCTGTGCCCATGTAGGCACGCTCGACACCGCCCTGAGCGTGATACCACCCCAGCAGCGTGGCCGAGCCGACGATGAGGATGCTCCCCGCAGCGGCGGCAACGATGAGGAACCGGCGCAGCCTCCTGGCGGATCGGGTGAGCAGCCACAGAACCATCAACAGCAGCGGCCAGCCGACATAGAACTGTTCCTCGATGGCCAGCGACCACATGTGCAGCAGCGGCGAGGTGATGCCGTCATGGGCGAAGTAGCTGGCGCTGCTGATGAAGTGCCAGTTTGCCGCATAGACCGAGGTCCAGAAGGCATCGGCCGCCAGGGAGGGGCGGCGGAAGCTCGGCGCCGAGGAAACCGTCCAGACCAGGACGACGAGAATGACGAGGATCGCGGCCGGCATGAGCCGACGGATCCGGCGGGACCAGAAGCGGGCCAGGTCGATCGAGTTCGACCGTCGCAGTTCACGCACCAATCCGGAGGTGATGAGGTATCCGGACAGGACGAAGAACATGTCCACACCGATAAAACCGGCTGACATTCGCGGGGCCCGCACGTGGAAGAGGATGACCAGGAACACCGCGATCGTTCGCAGACCATCGAGGCCGTCGAGGCGGTGCTGCCGACCTCCATGCGAGGAGCGGCGAGCGGTCCGAGCCTGATGACCCGCGTTCAGGGGGTGCGCGGGCATAGGCGTCACTCTAATGACTCACGGGAACCGTTCTGGAGGTGTCCTGCTCGTGATCCGGTCGGGCTGCAGGCGCCCGATGCCCGGACTGTGCGCGCAGTCGTGTCACGGCTGCCTGGGACAGGCTGCTTCGTGCCAGACTTCGAGGCGTGAACTTCCACTCGCTCTACGACCAGGGGTTCGCGCGGGTCGCCGCGTGCACCGTGCCCGTCGTCATCGCCGACCCGGCGACGAACGCCGAGCGGATCCTGGAGCAGGTCCGGCTCTGCCACGACGAGGGAGTCGCGGTCGCCCTCTTCCCCGAGTTGAGCCTGACCGGCTACTCGGTCGAGGACCTCCTCCTCCAGTACGTCCTCCTCGACGCCGTCGACGACGCCGTCGTGGCCCTCGCGGCGGGCAGCGTCGGGCTCCTGCCGGTCTTCGTCGTCGGCGCCCCGCTGCGGCACCGCAGCCGGGTCTACAACTGTGCCGTCTTCATCCATGACGGCGAGGTCATCGCCGTGGCGCCGAAGTCGTTCCTGCCCACGTATCGCGAGTTCTACGAGAAGCGGTGGTTCGCCTCCGGTGAGGACGCCGACGGCGACTACCTGACCCGTCCGCACTGGCCGGGAGCCGACGCCGACGGCCAGGTCCCGTTCGGGCCGGACCTCCTCGTCGAGGCCGTCGACGTCCCCGGCCTGACGATCCACGCCGAGATCTGCGAGGACCTGTGGGTGCCGGTGCCACCGAGTCACCGCGCCGCCCTCGCCGGGGCGACGGTGCTGCTCAACCTGTCCGCCTCCCCGATGACCGTCGGGCGCGCCGAGGACCGCAACCTGCTCTCCCGCGCCGCGAGCCTGCGCTGCAACGCCGCCTACCTGTATGCGGCCGGCATGTCGGGTGAATCGACCACCGACCTGTCCTGGGACGGGATGGCCGTCGTCTACGAGATGGGCGACCTGCTCGGGGAGTGCGAGCGCTTCCCGGAGTCCGCGCAGCGGACGATCGTCGACGTCGACCTGGACCGGCTCAGGCAGGAGCGTCTCCGCCAGGGATCCTTCGACGACAACCGGAGAACGGAAGGGATCGGCTATCCCGAGAGCACCGCATACCGCACCGTCGAGGTGACCCTCGACCCGCCGCGAGAAGACCTGGGACTGAAGCGAATTGTGGACCGGTTCCCGTTCGTGTCGGACGACCCGGCGCGGCTGGAGCTGGACTGTTTCGAGGCCTACAACATCCAGGTGCACGGGCTGGAGCAGCGGCTGCGGGCCATCAGTGGGGCGCTCTCCGGTGAGCCCGTCGACCCGGGCCGGACCCCGAAGATCGTCATCGGCGTCTCCGGCGGGCTGGACTCCACGCATGCGCTCATCGTCGCTGCCAAGGCGTGCGACCGGCTCGGGCTGCCGCGCACCCACATCCTCGCGTTCACGATGCCCGGGTTCGCGACGACCGAGCACACGAAGACCAATGCCCAGGTGCTCTCCGAGGCGCTCGGCACGACCTTCGAGGAGGTGCCGATCACGCCGCTAGCGACGCAGATGCTCAAGGATCTGGGGCATCCGGCGGGCGACGGGGAGCCGGTCTACGACATCACGTATGAGAACGTCCAGGCGGGGCTGCGGACCGACCTGCTGTTCCGGGCGGCGAATCAGCGCGGCGGGATCGTCCTCGGCACCGGTGATCTGTCCGAGCTCGCGCTGGGGTGGTGCACCTACGGGGTCGGTGACCAGATGAGTCACTACGGCGTCAACTCAGGGGTGCCGAAGACGCTGATCCAGCACCTCATCCGCTGGGTCATCGCCTCCGGGCAGTTCCCCGAGGAGGGGGTCAACGAAACGCTCCGGTCGGTCCTCGACACCGAGATCTCCCCCGAACTCATCCCGACTATTGCGGGCGCCAAACCTCAGTCCACCCAGGACTCCATCGGTCCGTATGCACTGCACGACTTCACCTTGTTCCATGTGCTGCGTCGGGGGTATCGGCCGAGCAAGATCGCCTTCCTCGCCTGGCACGCGTGGCGCGATGCCGCCGCGGGCGAGTGGCCGCCGGGGTATCCGGAATCTGATCGGCGTGCCTATGACCTGGGCACGATCCGCTCCTGGTTGCAGGTGTTCGTGCGACGCTTCTTCGCCAACCAGTTCAAGCGGTCCGCGATGCCGAACGGGCCGAAGGTCGTCGCTGGCGGCTCGCTCTCCCCGCGCGGGGACTGGCGGATGCCCTCCGACGCCGCCGGGCGGGCCTGGCTGTCCGAGATCGAGCGGTGCGTGCCCGAGTCGTCGACCTGATCGGCTGACCTCGTCTGCCGCCAACCGGCGCCTCACCACCGCCGCTGCCCCCGTCGACGGATGGTTCTGGTACCGCTTTTTCGTCAAAAGCGGGCCCAGAACCATCCGTCAACTGGGGTGCGGAGCGTCGAGTCAGGCGGTCGGTGCGTGGTCCGCGATCCGCGGGAACGGCGCGGCGGCCTCGATCTCATAGGCGAGTTCGAGCAGGGTGCGTTCGGCACCATGATGGCCACCGAACATCACCCCGATGGGCACCCCGTCAGCGTCCAGACCGCCCGGCAGGGAGATGGCCGGCGCGCTGGAGGCGTTGTGCCACGGGGTGAAGCCGACGTACGCGGTGAGCCGATCGAAGTGTTCCTCGAACGGCAGGTCGGCGGACAGGTGCCCGATGCGCGGCGTCGTGTGCGAGAGCACCGGGGTGAGGGTCACGTCGGCGTCGCCGAGGGAGCGGGTGTGAGCCGATGTGGTGGCGGCGAGGCGGGCGATGACGAGCGGCATCCTCGGCAGGCGCCGTCGGGCGCGAGCGGCCAGGCCGAGGGTCACCGGGTCGAGGGCGGTCTTGTCGAAGCCCGGACCGAAGAGCCACTGTCCCCGCGTGGCCACGGCGTAGGCGAGCAGCGCCCAGTAGTCCTCGAAGTCGCTGCGGAAGGTCCGCGGTAACCGCAGCCGGCGCTCGATGACGTCGTGTCCGAGGTCGGTGAGCAGGGTCGCCATCCGCTCCACGGCGGCGCGGGTGGCCGCATCGGTCGGGCTGCCCAACGGGCTGTCGATGGTGACCGCGATCCGCAACCGCCGGCTCGAGGGTCCGGTGATCGTGCCGATCGGCGGCAGGTGCGGGTTGCGGTAGGCCGCCTCCGCAGCAGTGAAGAACCCGGCGGTGTCCCGCACCGAGCGAGTGAGGACCGACGGGGTGACGATCTTGATCGGCATTGCGGCGGTGGCCTTGTCAACGCGCAGGCGTCCCCGGCTCGGCTTCAGGCCGACGAGTCCGCAGGCGGCGGCGGGGATACGGACCGATCCGCCACCGTCGGTGCCGTGCGCGATGGGGACGGCACCCGCAGCGACGAGGGCGGCGCTGCCACCGCTGCTGCCGCCGCAGGAATGGTCGGCCCGCCACGGGTTGCGGGTCACCTCGCCATCGGCCCGTTCGGTGCTCGCGGTCCAGCCGAACTCCGGCAGGGTCGTCGTGCCGAGCAATTGGACCCCGGTGCTGCGCAGTTGTTCGGTGAAGGCGCCATCGGTCGGGCTCGGCCGGGTCGGCACCGCGCGCGACCCCATCCTCATCGGGAGCCCGGCGATCCGGATGTCGTCCTTGGCGAGTGCGGGCACGCCACCGAACGCGCCCCACGGCGCGCTCCACCGCTCGGCCCGCTCCACCGCTCGGTCGTAGTCGCGCTGGACGAGCGCGTTCAGGTGGGGGTCGACCCGCTCGAGCCGAGCGATCGCCGCCTCGACGGCCTCGACCGGCGAGACCTCCCCTGCGGCGATCCGCTCGGCCAGTCCGGTCGCGTCGTCGGCACCGAGGGCGTCGTCACCGAATGCGTGCACGATGCCCGGTTCGGTCATGGGCGGCTCCTTCTGCCGAGGCAATGAGGTGACTCTAGTGGCCGCGACGACGCACTCAGCGTGGCAGCAGGTCCCGCATCGAGAAGGTCATCTCGACCGGGCTGCGGACTGTCACGTCTTCTGCACCGCGGGCATGGGTCACGAGTCGGTATGCGTCCCCTGCCAATTCGAAGATCCGCACCGATTCATCGGCCGGGTCGAGCACCCAGTAGTGCGGACACCCCGCCCGTTGCAGGATGCCCAACTTGGTGACCAGGTCACGGTGCCGAGTGGATGGGGAGAGGATCTCGACAGCCAGGATCGGCGCTGTGAAGATGCCCTCCTCGGTGACATCCGAGCGGGGGATGATCAGCAGGTCGGGCTGGAGCACCGTGCGTTCGGAGAGCTGGACATCCAAGGGTGCGAGGTAGACCTCGAGCTCGTCGTCGACCGCCGGGGCCACAAGCAGATGCAGCCGACCCAGGACCGATTGATGGATCGGCCGCGGCGACGGGGTCACGACGAGTTCACCATCGAGGAGCTCCCACCGCAGCCGGTCATCGCGGCCGCGCTCCCGCTCCAGGTCCGCGACCGTGTAGATGTCGACCTGCTCCACGGTCATGACCACCATGGTGCCCCCTTCCTCTCATGAGCACCAGCATTCCGCAATCGGCTCTCACCCCTCATGGGTTATCCACAGTCAGTCGGGTCGGACGGAGTCGAGCACCCAGTCGCGGTATGCGGTCAGCGCCTTCTCGACAGGCACGGCCAGGATCTCTGGGGTCTGGTAGGGATGCAGATCGAGGATCGCGACGCATACATCGTCGAACCGGTCGGTCGTGGTCTTGGCGAGCAGGAGGATCTCCTCGGCCCGCTCGGTCGCACCCTCCCAGGTGTAGGTGGAGGTGATCCGCGGCAGTTGTTGGACGCAGGCGGCCAGCCGCTGCGCGACGAGGGCGCTCGCGATCCGGTCCGCGACCTCGGTGTCGGGCGCGGTGATCCGGATCTCGATGAGTGACACGCGAATCGAGGGGGTCAGACGTCGGTCTTGTGGAAGTTGTCGAAGGACCGGCTCGCGGTCGGGCCCCGTTGACCCTGGTAGTGCGAGCCGTACTTCGCTGAGCCATAAGGGGTTTCGGCTGCCGAGGAGAGACGGAAGAAGGCGAGTTGGCCGACCTTCATACCCGGCCAGAGCATGATCGGCAGGGTCGCGACGTTCGACAGTTCGAGGGTGACGTGACCGCTGAAGCCGGGGTCGACGAAGCCGGCAGTCGCGTGGGTGAGCAACCCGAGGCGGCCGAGACTGGACTTGCCCTCGACGCGGGCCGCGAGGTCATCGGGGAGGGTCACCGTCTCCAGCGTGCTGGCGAGGACGAACTCCCCCGGGTGCAGGACGAACCCCTCGTCGGGCTCGACCTCGAGGAGGCGGGTCAACTCGGGCTGGTCCTGGGCCGGGTCAATGTAGGGGTACTTGTGGTTGTCGAACAGCCGGAAGTACTTGTCGAGGCGCACATCGATGCTGCTCGGCTGGATCATCGCCGGGTCCCACGGGTCGAGGACGACCCTGCCGTTGTCGATCTCGGAGCGGATGTCGCGGTCGGAGAGAAGCACGTCGTCAGGGTATCCGAGAGGCTGCGCCGGTCGTGGGTTAGACTGCCGTGGCGCATCACGCGTTACGGTGTGAGCACTGCCGGTGTAGCTCAATGGTAGAGCGCCAGCTTCCCAAGCTGGACACGCGGGTTCGATTCCCGTCACCGGCTCGATAACCAAGGAGCCCGGACATGTCATGTGTCCGGGCTCCTTGGTGTCTCGACCCTGCTCACCCCGCC
>DUPF01000185.1 GCA_012838445.1 Intrasporangiaceae bacterium
CGGATCTCCCCGATGCCTGCCACGTGCTGGGTCTCCTCGCCCGCGCCCGCGGGTGGGACCTCCCACGAATCGCTGTGGGCAAGGATGATGGAGAGGCGGGCACGGTCACGTTCGGATTCGTGGATCGAATAAGCAACCACCCGGAACCGCTCATCGACAATGACCAACCGTCGCTTCAGAAGCTCTGAGAGGTCCTGGAGAGCATCGTGCAGATCGGCAATGGGCAGCACAGCGGCAGACTACGCGGCGCCCAGCCATGGCGTGATTTAGTGCCGGCGCAACACGACCAGCGCGGGCCGCAAGACCTGATTGGCCCGCCGGAAACCGGGTCGGATCACTCGTTCAATGGCTATGTTCTCTCCCTGACCTAGGACTTCCTGCACGTCATGGAGGCAGGGGTCATAATCCCGGCACGGCACTTCCTCCAAGCCAAAACAGGCCTCGAGGGCATCTCTGATGTCGTCGGCCACGCTGGCCGCTGTTCCCGGATTATCCTGTTCCCGGCACCGCGCGAGAACGGCGGCAAATCGGTCCGCGACCGGTCGGAGATGGTCACCGGCGAGGGCACTCTCGGCGCGTTCAACACGTTCGAACAGCCGCTCGATCACCGGCAAAGCATCGAATCGGGCGTCCCCGATGTCGTTCGATTCGATCATGGTGTTCTCCTCTCCGTTCTGACGCTAGGTCGCGGATTCTGCGGAGGCCAGAAAAATCACTCTTACTGGTGGGCGTGTCAGGTTATTGTCCAGTTGCTGACCGATCCTGCAGGCGTACGGCACACTGCTAAATGTGGCAAACGAGACGCTCCGTGCTGAACTGCGAGTCCTGCGCCGCGGACGCGGGGTCCGCCGGCCAAAGCCCGACCGGTGGATCGGGCCGGAACTGCGCGAGCTGGTGGAATCCGCACAGGGCCCGGCCACGGGGGAGGATTTGCGTACTAACCTCATCGCCCAATTGCGCAAAGCCACCACCGTCCTGACCAAGGACCAGGTGATCCTCTATCAGGCCGCCCTCGGGGCGACCGACCTCGAGGGCCTCCTCACCGATCGCCTGGCCCGCATGGAGAAGCACTTCGGTCGCGATTATCGGACGCTGCAGCGTTGGCTCTCAGACTGTGACGAACTGGTCGCGGCCCGCTTGCTGCACGACGAGCAAATGCGTCAAGCCGAGGACCGAGTCATGCGGCGCGGCTGGACGCTGATCCAGTTCTCCTCGCATCTGTTGCTGAATTTGCCGCGTCCGGAATATCGCGCCACTCGCACCATTCAGGTCACCTCGTCAGAGCTCACCGTCGTCAGCGACGTGTTCTCCATGCCCGAGCCTGGACCTGGCCAACTGCTCGAAGTCGAGGCTGGGCGGGGTTGCACGCTGCGCGAGGTCGAGCAGCTCTCGTCATCCATGTGGCGCGCCCATCTCGAGCTGCCTCGGCCACTGCACAAGGGCGAGACGTGGGAGCTGAGCAACACCGTGCGGGTGTCCTCCCCGCGCCAGGTCCCGCCTTATGTCGTCCTGGCACCGGCGCGGCCTTGTGCTGCTTTTCGGGTACGCGTCGATGTCGGGGATTCCGGAGCAACAGATTTCGCGAAACTCGACGGCGTGCCCCTGCCCATGGTCCAAGACCCACTCCTCAGCGGGACGCCGCTGGAGCTTCGGGATGGGACAGCGACGTACACCGCCACGGACCTCCAAACGGGTCTTGCCTACGGATTGCGCTGGCGCTGGCCCGACTAGTGCGCTGCCCTGACTAACCCGGGGCTTTCATGGCGCGGGTGGGTGAGGACGGCGGGTTGACGTAGAAAGTGCTCCTGGCTTGGGAGGATGTGGATTGCCTAGATCCGATCCGTCCAAACCGAGGAGCACTCGCAAAGTGAAGCCTACATCGAGTCTGTATCCGCGGGTTCATATCGACTCCGGGCCGTGTCGCGCGGTCGGCCAGGCCGGTGGGGTGCTTCTTACCCGGACGATCGCGGTCTCTGGTTTGGGAGCCGCGCTGGCGCGGGAGCTGGGACCGTGGCGCAAGCCGTTGGCGGTGCACACCCCGGCCAAAGTGGTCCTCGACCTCGCGGTCACGCTGGCGCTGGGCGGGGACTGCCTGGCCGATGTCGCTCTCCTGCGCGCCGAGCCGGGAGTCTATGGATTGGTGGGCTCGGACCCGACGATCTCGCGGATGATCGCCACGCTGGCCGCCGATCCGGACGCGCTGGCGGCGATTCACCGGGCCCGGGCCAGCGCCCGGGCACAGGTGTGGGCTTTGGCTGGGGAGCAGGCGCCCGACCACGGCGCCTCCGCGAGGCAACCGGTGGTGATCGATCTGGACGCCACGCTGGTCACGGCTCATTCGGAGAAGGAACTGGCTGCGGCTACGTTCAAGAAGGGGTTTGGCTTTCATCCGTTGTGCGCGTTTGTCGATCACGGCGCGGCGGGCACCGGGGAACCGCTGGCGATCCTGTTGCGGGCTGGGAATGCCGGCTCCAACACCGCCGCCGATCATCTGACGGTGATCAAACAGGCCTTGGCCCAACTGCCAGGGCACCAGCCCGGCACCCGGCCGGGCCGCAAGATCTTGATCCGCACCGACGCGGCCGGCTGCACCCATCAAGTCGTGCAGTGGCTCACCGGTCAGCGGCTGTCGTACTCGCTGGGTTTTACGCTGCCGTTCCACACTGCCGAGTTGCTGGAGAAGATCCCCGAGCAGGTGTGGGTCCCGGCGCTGGACGCCGACGGCGAGGTGCGTGACGGGGCCTGGGTGGCCGAGCTCACCGGTCTGCTCGACCTGTCGGGCTGGCCGCCGGGGATGCGGGTGATCGCCCGCAAAGAACGGCCTCATCCCGGTGCTCAGCTGCGGTTGACCGATGTCGACGGGCACCGGATCACCGCCTTCGCCACCAACACGGTCCGCGGCCAGTTGGCCGAGCTGGAGTTGCGGCACCGCCGCCGGGCCCGCGCGGAGGACCGGATCCGGATCGCCAAGGACACCGGGCTGACCAACCTGCCCCTGCACGGGTTCGCCCAAAACCAGCTGTGGTGCGCCCTGATCGAGCTCGCCCTGGACCTGACCGCCTGGTGCCAACTCCTCGCCCTGACCGACACCGAGGCCCGCCGCTGGGAACCCAAACGCTTGCGGCTGCGGCTGTTCACCATCCCAGCCACCCTCATCCGCACCGGACGTAGAACCCGGCTCCGCCTCGCAGTCCATGCCCCCTGGAGCAACCTCGCCACTCAAGCACTGGCCCGGCTCACCGTCCTCACCGCACCCACCTGACCCGGCTGCCAACCGCCCCGACGATCCCTCGCATCACCCGGATATGTGGAAATCCCGCCCCGCCCGCGCGACAACAGGCCCGATTGTCGTACCCAGCTGCAAGAATCCACCCCAGATGCTGATCCTCAAGGCATCACAACGACTCACGATCGGCAGACGAAAGATCGGGGCTAGAGGGCCACCCCGTCCGAGACATCCACCGCCGGGGGCGTCGCCGGTTTGCGCAACGCGAGAGCCAGAAGAATGGCACCCATCGCGATGAACCCGGCGAGGGTGAAC
>DUPF01000186.1 GCA_012838445.1 Intrasporangiaceae bacterium
CCGTCCTTCCAGAGCGACTGGTGGGTGTGCATACCCGATCCGTTGTCGCCGAAGATCGGCTTGGGCATGAAGGTCGCGGACTTGCCGGCCTCCCAGGCGACGTTCTTGACGACGTACTTGAACTTCATCATGTCGTCGCCGGAGTGCAGCAGAGTGTTGAACCGGTAGTTGATCTCCTGCTGCCCACCGGAGGCGACCTCGTGGTGCGAGCGTTCGACGATGAGACCGACGTCGGCCAGGGTCAGGCAGATCTTGTCGCGCAGGTCGGCGAAGTGGTCGACGGGGGAGACCGGGAAGTAGCCGCCCTTCATCCGCGGCTTGTAGCCGAGGTTGCCGCCCTCCTCGACCCGGCCGGTGTTCCACACCGCGGCCTTGGAGTCGAGGAAGTAGTAGCCGGCGTTGGCCTCGGTCTTGAAGCGGACGTCGTCGAAGACGAAGAACTCCGCCTCGGCGCCGAAGTAGGCGGTGTCGGCGATCCCGGTCGACTTCAGGTACGCCTCGGCCTTGGCCGCGATGTTGCGCGGGTCGCGCGAGTAGGGCTCGTCGGTGAACGGGTCGACGATGGAGAAGTTCATCACCAGGGTCTTCTCGGCCCGGAACGGATCGATGTATGCGGTGGCCAGGTCCGGGAGCAACTTCATGTCCGATTCGTGGATGGCCTGGAAGCCGCGGATCGAGGAGCCGTCGAACGCCTGACCGACGGTGAAGAAGTCCTCGTCCACGCTCTGCGCCGGGATGTTGAAGTGCTGCATGATGCCGGGCAGGTCGCAGAATCGGACGTCGACGAACTTGACGTCCTCGTCCTTGAGGTAGGCGATGACTTCTTCAGGGGTGGTGAACACGGTGGTGCCTTTCGAACTGTCGTGGTCGAACACCGACAACGTAGGCGGGGCCCGTATCGGCGCCGTGACTGTCATGTTTCGGGCGTGTTACACCTCCACCGGGGCGGCCGATTGGGCCCGATTAGAGTGGCGGGCGTGAGCGAACAACCCAGCGAACAACCCCTGGCCAGCCTCCTGCAGCGGGCCCTGGCGGCCGTCGTCGACTGGATCATCGCCCAGCTCATCGTCGTCGGGGTGTTCAACATCTCCGTCACCCAGGGCGGCCGGGAGGCCTTCGCCCCGCTCGGGGTCTTCCTGCTCATGCATCTGCTGCTCATCGGGACGATCGGGGCCACGATCGGGCACCGGGTCGTCGGCATCGCGGTGCGCTCGCTCGACGGTGGTGCCGTCGGTCCCAAGCAGGTCCTCCTCCGGACCGTGATGGTCGCGTTGTTCTTCCCGGCGCTGTTCACCGCCGCGGACGGGCGGGGGTTGCACGACAAGGCCGCCGGGACGGCGACGATCCGCACCCGCTGACGGGTGCAGCGGGCGCGGCAGGCCCGATCAGGTCAGCGGCCGCGCAGCGCCTTGCGGTTCATCCGCACCCGGGTCGGGTCGATGCCGGCCGGGACAGCATCCCGGATGCCGGGCAGTGACTTCAGCCGCTTGTTGACCACGGCCATCTCCGCCTTGGTGATCGCCGGCTTGAGCCGCTGCACGGTGCGCACGAGTTTGCGGATCGGGACATCACCTTCACCATCGCCGGCGACGATGAGGTGGACCGGGACACCGGGCGCGACGCGGGAGACCTTCTTGCGCTCGGCCTCGAGGAGACGGTTGACGCGCGGTTTCGGACCCTCACCGACGAGGACGACACCGGGACGGCCCAGCGCGCGGAACACGACGGCGGCGTTGCTGAAGTCCATCTGCCGGTTCTGCACATCGGCGGCAACCGGCTCCTGCGAGATGTACCAGCCCCGTTGGATGCTCGTCAGCGCCGCACCGGCAGCACCGGCCTTGCCGTCCAAGGCGGCATACATCGCGTTGTTGGCGCGCCGGTTGAGCACGAGCATCGCGGCGAGCATCATCAATGGCAGCGCGAAAATGATCGAGAAGAACGGACGGCCCAGCCACAGCCAGCCGACGAGCATGACGACGAGCAGGACGAGCAGCGCCGCCAGGAGCATGAACCAGCCGACATTGGGGTCCAGCCTGCGGATCGCGGTGTAGCCCTGCCGGATCTGCGCGATCCGTCCCGGGGCCTTGGCCGCCTTGTCCGAGCCGCGCCCGTGGGCCTGCTCTTCGGTCTTCTTCTTCCGCAACGCCATACGGGTCAGGATACGTCGCGCTCGACCCCGGCGACCAATGTGGCCGCCTCCTGACGGGCCGGTTCGTCGAGGTTCTCCGCCAGGTGCGCCAGGTGCTCCGGGATCGGTCGACCCCACGTGCGCATCGCCTGCGCCCACAACCGGCCGGCCCGGTAGGAGGAGCGCACGAGCGGTCCGGCCATGACGCCCTTGAAACCCAGGTCCTTGGCGAAGTCGCTCCAGTGCACGAACTCCTCCGGCTTGACCCACCGGTCGATCGGGTGGTGCAGCTTCGAGGGACGCAGGTACTGGGTGATGGTCAGGATGTCGCAACCAGCCGCATACAGATCCTCGATGGCCTGCTCGATCTCCTCGTCGGTCTCACCCATCCCGAGGATGAGGTTCGACTTGGTGACCAGCTCGGCGGCCCGGGCCATCGTCAGCACCCGCAGCGACTTCTCGTACGTGAACGCGGGCCGGATCCGTTTGAAGATCCGCGGCACCGTCTCCAGGTTGTGCGCGAACACCTCCGGGCGGGCGTCGAAGACCTGACCGACGAGGTCCGGCTCGGCACCGAAGTCGGGCGGGAGGATCTCCACCCCGGTGTTCGGGTTGAGCTCGTGGATCTTGCGGATCGTCTCGGCGTAGAGCCAGGCGGCACCGTCGGGCTGGTCGTCGCGGGCGACCCCGGTCACGGTCGAGTAGCGCAGCCCCATCTCACGGACCGACTCGGCCACCCGGCGCGGCTCGTCCCGGTCCAGGGCCTGCGGGCGGCCGGTCGCGATGTCGCAGAAGTCGCAGCGGCGGGTGCACACGTCGCCGCCGATGAGGAAGGTCGCCTCCCGGTCCTCCCAGCACTCGAAGATGTTCGGGCAGCCGGCCTCCTGGCAGACGGTGTGCAGACCACCGGTGGAGACCCGGTTGCGCATGGCGGAGTACTCCGGGCCCATCCGGGCGGTCGTGCGGATCCAGGACGGCTTGCGCTCGATCGGGGTCTGCGCATTGCGGGCCTCGACGCGCAGCAGTTTGCGGCCTTCGGGTGCAACAGTCACCGGATCAGCCTAAGCCAGCACGTCGAGAAGGTGCTTCTCCGCATACGGCAGCACGTCCTGGACCGTGATCGGGCGGCTCGCCTCCCGGGTCAGCGACGAGACCCCGGCGTCGGCGATGCCGCACGGGATGATGACGTCGGCCCAGCCGAGATCGTTGTCGCAGTTCAGCGCGAAGCCGTGCATCGTCACGCGCTTGCTCACCCGCACCCCGATGGCACCGAGTTTGCGGTCCGGGCCGCGCTCGTCGGCGCGCACCCACACCCCGGAGCGGCCCTCGACCCGTTCCACGGCGACGTCGAAGTCGGCACACGTGCGGATCATCACCTCCTCGAGCCGGCGGACGTGGGCGACGACGTCGATCGGCACCTCGGGCAGGGCGACGATCGGATAGCCGACGAGTTGCCCCGGGCCGTGCCAGGTGATCTTCCCGCCCCGGTCGACGTCGATGACCGGGGTGCCGTCCAGCGGCCGCTCGTGCGGGGCGGTGCGCTTGCCCGCCGTGTAGACGGCGGTGTGCTCGAGGAGCAGGCAGGTGTCCTCACCCCCGGCGACGACCCGGGCGTGGACCTGGCGCTGTTCCTCCCAGGCCTGCTCGTAGTCGACGAGGTCCGGCGCGAAACCGAGGTGGACGAGACGCATCCACCCAGGCTAGCCGAGCGTCCGCCCACCTCACTCCGGCAAGCGACGTGGCTCGATGCGCTCCTCGGTGACCGTCCCGTCCGGGCCCCGGTCGACGACATAGGCGCCCTTGCCGTCGATGTCGGTGACCGCCTCGATGAGGTCGGTCCCGTGGTAGACCAGCCCGACCCCGTCGTCGGTGCAGTGCGTCTGCCCCAGGGTCCCGTCGGCGACGAGCCCGTGGATCGTCGGACGGCGCCGGTCCTCGGAGTCGTAGTGGACGCCGTTGCCGTACGGCAGGAACGCCAGCCCGTTCGTCACCGCCCGTAACTGCGGGCCGAAGGAGTCGGTGCACCCGCCCTGGTACCAGCAGATCGACCCGGCCGACACCCCGGACAGGACCACACCGGCCTCCCACGCCGCCCGCAGCGCCGGACCGAGGTCGTGCACCTGCCAGACCGCGAGCAGGTTCGCGACCGAGCCGCCCTGCACCCAGACGACATCCTGCTCGAGCAGGTGTCCCGGCATGTCCTCGATGTTCGGCATCGGGAACAGGTCCAGGCAGGTCAACTCGAAGCCCGCCAACCGGGCCGCATCATGGGCATGGGCGTGGAACGAGCGCTGATCCCCACCAGCAGTGCCGATGTACGTCACCCGCGGGGTCCGCCCGTGCGCGCCGGACAACTCGACCGCATAGTGGAAGAGCGGACTGAACTGCAGATACAGCCGCTCGTGGGCGCGGTAGCCACCGGAGGTGGCCAGGATGGTCGGTGTCGGTGCAGCCATGACGGCCAGCCTATTGTGGATAACTCCCGAGGGGTTGGTGAGTTTCCCGGGAGACTGGCCTCATGCATACCGCTGCAGCAGTCGCCGATCCTCCGACCCTCGCGGGCTATTCGCTCGGGGACCTCATCGGGCGAGGCTCGACCGCGACGGTGTGGGCGGCCAGCGACCGGGCCGGACGCGACCTCGCGATCAAGGTCGTGCCGGTCGGGGTCGGGGACAGTGAGGGCGCGCTCGCGCTCGAGTTGTCCGCCCTCGCGGTCACCGGCACCGGCCTGGAGCACCTCGTCACCGTCCACGAGGTCATCGGCATCGCGGACCCGGAGCCGGCGCTGGCCATCGTCATGGACCGGGTGCGCCACGGCACCGTCCACGACCTGGTGACGACCCGCGGCCACCTCCATCCCGGTGAGGTCGTCACCCTCCTGGCCCCGGTCGCGGTGACCGCGGCTCGCCTGCACTCAGCCGCGGTCGTCCACGGGGACCTGTCGGCCGCGAACGTCGGTCTGGACTCCCGCGGGCGACCGGTCATCCTCGATCTCGGAGTGAGCGCCGTCATCGGGATGCCTCGCGAGGAGGTCTACGGGACACCGGGATTCGTCGCGCCCGAGGTCGTAGCGGGGCAGCCGGTCACGCCCAGTGCGGATGTGTATGCGATGGGCGCCCTCGGCTGGTACGCCCTGACCGGTGCGCCCCCGCCGCTGCCCGCGGACCGTCCCGAGCTGACCGACCTGGTGCCCGAGGTCCCGGCCGAAATGGCGGCCGCCCTGGAGCAGGCGCTGCACCCCGACCCGTCGGCGCGGTGCTCGGCCGGTGAGTTGGCGACGGCGGTCTACGAGTCGGCGACGGCCGTGCCGATCACTCCGAGTGTCGGCACGACCTCCGAGACGATGCTCACCCACCGGGTGCGGGAGTTGGCCCGCTCGGCCGGCGATGCCGGATCGGCGCGCTCGCGTCGGGATCGACGCGAGGAGTTGCGCTCCCGCAC
>DUPF01000187.1 GCA_012838445.1 Intrasporangiaceae bacterium
CCTCGAACGTGCCGACGAACCGCGGACGCTTGCCGCGCGAGCCCACCATCAGCGACCGCTCGAGGTAGGTGGCCAGCCCGTAGGAGTAGCAGACCACGGCCACGTTCTTGCGTTCGCCGAGCAGGCGGGGCCGTCGGCGGCGTCGGTGTCCAGATAGACGCGGATGTCGACGGTGCCGCGTGCAGCGACTTCGCGGAGCGCATCCCAGAGGGCCGATGACTTTTGGAAGTTGAACGTCGAGCACGTGACGGACACCCGGGCGCTTGTGACGAGGTCCTTCACCGAGGAGGTCAAGCCGCCGTAGTCGGCCAGGTGCCCGGGCAGCGTCCAGACCGGCGAGATCTGGGTGGCGCGCGAGTTCGCTCCCTGGATCGCCCGCAGGATGGGGACGGCCACGTTCCTTCGACGGGTACGACCTGCGCTTCTTCGATGACCCGGCGGACATGCGCGCCGAGCTGTTGCGTTTGGACGCCGAGGTCGGGCTCGCTCGGCTGGTCGCCGGTTTCGCGTGGCCTTGGGTGAGCAAGTCCGACAAGGGCGCGTTCGACATCACCGTCGACAGGTTGGCGCTGCGCTGGAACGCCACCGACAAGGACTGGATCAACGCGCCCGGGTCCGTGCTCGAGGTCGGCTCCATCCACACCGTGCAGGGCTATGACCTCAACTACGCGGGCGTCATCATCGGGCCGGACCTCCGCTACGACGAGGCGTCCGCACGCATCGTGGTCGACCGTGCGAACTACCACGACAAGAAGGGCAAGGAGAACAACCCCAAGCTGGGGCGCCAGGTCACCGACGACGACCTGTTGACGTACATCACGAACATCTATGCCGTCCTGCTCACGCGCGGCATGCGGGGCACCTTCGTGTACGTCTGCGATCCCGCTCTGCGGGAGCATCTCCGTCCGTTCTTCAGCGCGAACTCGGGCAAGGCTGGATGGGCCGGCGGCGGCCGCACCGAGTTCCCTGGGCGCACAATGGGCATCTGGGGTCCCGCCTGCCACCGGCAGGCGACCCTACGACGGATGGGACGTCCCGTCCGCGGCCTGCAGCAACTGAGCGAGAACGTCGTCGACCTGCTTGGAGATCCCCTTGAGCTGCCGTGACCGCTCGCGTCCGGTGTAGGCACCCATGACCAAGGAGCGCTTCTTCTCCAACCCGCTCAGCTGCGCACGCAGGGAGTCGCGCTGGGCGTACCCGACATCACCCGGCTCCAACATGTCAACGTGGGCACGAACGGCGGCGATCTTGGCAGCGAGCCGCGCGTCGGCCGTCCGCGGCTTTGTGGCGGCCGCGAGTCGCTCCAGCAACTGCTTCGCCTGCTCGGCGCGTGCCGGATCCTGCAGAAGCTCCATCACCTTCGGCGTGATGATCGTGGCGAGGGTGGCCAGCAGGGCCTTGCCCTTCGACACATCCGGCAGCTTCACCATGCGGGACCTCCTTGGCTGGGTCGGGCGTCAGCGCGATGCTACGCGGTCACCAAGCCTGACGGCGGCCCATGAGCACGGCGAGGCGGTCGTAGCACGAGGTGATCTCCTCGGCCACCCAGACCTGGTTGCGGCGTCCGACGGATGCCTTGACCAGAATGCCCGCATCCACGAGCGCGGCGATGGCATTGCGTGTCGCCGCCGCGGACACGCCGTTGCGCGTGGCGGCAAGTTCGGCCGTGACCGCGGGATGGCCGACGAGTTGGTCGGCGATGCGCCACGCGACCGAGTCGCGCCGTGCAGCGAGCCGCTCTTCCCATGTCCCCCTGATGTCTCGGAGCTCGGCAAGAAGTTCACGACCGACGGCAGCGGCGTCGAGCGCAGCTCGCGCGAACTCGCCCACGATCGGTAAGGGGTCACCGCTTCGGTACGCGGTGAGCGCGCGTACGTAGCCGGCCGTGTCTGCGAGTAGTCCTGCGGAGATCGGCACGGTCACGTGGCTGGTGAGGCGTCGCTGGCGCAGGTAGCTGTGCACGATCGCTCGACCCACCCGCCCGTTCCCGTCGACGAAGGGGTGGATCGTTTCGAACTGGACATGGCCCACGGCCACGTGAGCGAGAGGGAGGCGGACGTCCTGGGTCAGGAACTGCCACAGGTCGGTCAGGTTCGACTGGACGCGATCGTGGTGGGGCGGAACGAAGGCGGCGCCGATCGGGCTTGACCCGGACGTTCCGATCCAGACCTGTTCGTGACGGACGCCGACGTGCAACCCGGTCTCGCCGAGGAGGTCGCGCTGCATGGCCACGACGGTCTCGGTGCTGAACTCCCCAGTGGTGACGGCGCTTTCCATGGCGGCGACGTTGGCGCGGACGAGCCGCGCGTTGACACTCTTCGACACGCCGAGTTCGGCGAGCGCGAGTTGCTTGGCCGATGCCGTGAGGTGCTCGATCTGTGACGACGACGACGCCTCCGAACGCAGGAGGACGGTGTCGATGGTGCCCAATTCGAGGGGTCCGAACTGCTCGGTCATCTCCGCGTCGAACGCGGTGATCGACTGTTGCGCGGCGCCGACGCGGGCGGCCGTCCCGGGGTCGAGCGAGGACTCGACCTCCAATCCAGCGATGGCAGGGACGACGGCGGCCTCGTACGTACGCCACGAGTCGCGCCAATCCAAAGTTTCAACCCCCACGCTTGGCCAGCCCATACCCCTCAGATCCTTTCGCAGATCGATCCATACGCAAGGATACGCGGTTATCCGTTTCCATGGCAGCCCGAGGCGAAACTGTCGGCGTGAACCCGCGAACACTCCGAGCTGCCGCTGACCTGGCAGGGGACTTCACCGGCGCGCACGGCGTCCGCCCCTACACTGCCCCCATGGCCGGACGAACGGGGAGCGCGGTCACGGCGCAGAGGGCCAGCCAGTCCGCCGGACTCAAGTTGCTGCGCGCCGACCTCATGCCGGCGATGGTCGCGATCTTCTCGGGCCGCTTCGCCGACCACCGCATCCTCACCTACGCCGAGTTCGTCGCGGGCGTCGCCGACGACCTCGACGAGCTGCGCGACGCGGGCTTCGCTCTCCCGCAGACCGCCCAGCAGTACGTTGCCGCGTGGATCCGCGACGGCATCCTCATCCGGCGTCCGACCGAGAGCCGCGAGGAGACCGTCGAGCTCTCCCGGGACGCCGCCGACGCAGTCCGGTTCGTCACGGCGGTCGAACAACCGCAGTCGGCGGTCACGTCGTCGCGGCTGAGCAATCTCGCAGACCTCCTCTCCGGGCTCGCGCGCGACTCCGACCCCGAGCCCACGAGCCGCCTCGACTCGCTGCGCGCCGAGCGCGACCGCCTCGACGCCGAGATCGCCCGCGTCGAGTCCGGCGAGTTCGAGCCCATGAGCGACATCGAGGCGACCGAACGCCTCCGCGAGATCCTGCGCCTGGCGGGCGAGGTGCCCGGCGACTTCGCCAAGGTCGCCGACGACCTCGACCGCCTCAACCAAGGCCTGCGCGAGCAGATCATCACCAACGACGGGTCGCGCGGGTCCGTGCTCGCGCGGGTGTTCGCCGGCGTCGACGTCATCGAGGAGTCGGACGCCGGCCGCACCTTCGCCGCCTTCCACCGCCTGCTGCTCGACCCGGCCCTCACCGATGCGTTCGACGAGGCCGTGGACGCCGTCCTGCAGCGCTCGTTCACCCAAGCCCTCGCGGGGTCGGACGCCGCTTTCCTGCGGCAGTTCCTCACCACCTTGCAGCAGGAGAGCGCCCAGGTGCGCCAGACCCTGACGAGCTTTTCCCGCAGCCTGCGCCGCTTCGTCGAGACCCAGGAGTATCGCGAGCACAAGCGCCTCGCGGACGCCCTTGAGCGCGCCGAGCAGGCCGCCTACGCAGCACTGCAGCGCCTCTCGCCGATCAAGGAGGTCGGGCGCAGCCTCGACCTCACGTCCGTGCCGATCTCGTCCATCGGAGCGTGGGCGCTGCACAACCCCGCGGACCTCCGCACCCAGACCGAGGTGGTCGAGCACGCCACCACGCCGCTGGACATCGAACACCTCCGGGCGCTCGTCCGCCTCACGGAGATCGACTTCCCCGAGCTGCAGCGCCACATCGCGGCCACGCTGGCCGACACACCGACGGCGACGGCCGGCGAGGTGTTGGCCCGGTTCCCGGCGACGCAGGGGTTGGCGTCCATCGTCGGCATGTTGCTCCTGGCTACGGACCATGCCATCGCCACACCCGAGCACGAGACGTGGTCGTGGACGTCGCCGAGTGGCCGCACGAAGAATGTCAGTGCGCCCCGCTACGTTTTCAGTGAGGTACCCCAGCACTGGAGTGAAGCATGACGATGCAGCCCGTCCCGCGTCGCGCGGCCGACACCCCCGACGAGTTCGACGACGTCGTGGCCGACGAGGTCGTCGACCACGGTGAGCTGTCCCCGGCCACCCGGCGCGTGCTGCTGCAGTTGATCCGGGGGCCGTACCTGCGCGGCTCCGAGGGGGAGGGCCGGCTGTGGTCGGCGTTGGTTCGCGATGAGCAGCTGGTCCGCGCGCGGTTGGCCGACCTGTACCTCGACCTGGTCGTCGACACCGACGCCGGCATCGCCTTCGTCCGCAACCTCGCGGTCGAGGACGCCCCCCGCGTGGTCCGCAGCCACCCGCTGACGTTGCTCGACACGGCACTGGTCCTGTTCCTGCGCCGGCGCCTGCTCGCCGGGCAGGGCACCGCAGCGCGTACGTTCGTGGGCCGCGACGAGATCGAAGACCAGCTGCGCAGCTACCGCCCGGCCGAGTTGAGCGACAAGAAGGGGTTCGACGACCGCATCGGCGCGTCGATCAACAAGATGAAGAAGAACTCCGTGCTGCTCCCGACCGACGACGAGGAGCGGTGGGAGATCTCGCCGATCCTCGCGTTGGTGTTCGGCGCCGACGAGGTGGCCGTCATCACCCACGACCTGGCGCGGTTGGTGGAGGCGTGATGGGCCAGCACCGCCTCAGCCGCGTCCAGCTCGTCAACTGGGGCACGTTCGACGGCGCGCGGTCCTTCGCCGTCCCCCGCCGCGGACTGCTGCTCACGGGTCCGTCGGGGGCCGGCAAGTCGTCGATCCTCGACGCGATGGCCGCGTTGATGGTGCGGCCCGCCAAGCTCAAGTTCAACGCGGCCGCCCAGGGTACCGAGACCGGTGACCGCGAGCGCAACCTGGTCACCTACATCCTCGGCGCCTACAAGCGCGAGACCGACGAGGCGACCGGCGAGGTGGGCACCGCCTTCCTGCGCAAGGGGCCCAACTGGAGCGGCGTCGCGCTGACCTTCGACGACGGGCACGGCACCCGCACCACGCTCATCCGGCTGTTCCACCTGCGAGCGGGGTCGACCAACCCGGCCGACGTGCGGTCGATGTTCATCATGGCGCCAGAGGCCGTCGAGTTGCTGTCGCTGCAGTCCTACGCGAAGGACGGCATCGAGAACCGACGCGTGCAGCAGGCCTTCCCGCACTGGGAGATCTTCAGCCAAGACGCCTACACCGGCTTCTCGGCAAAGTTCCGCAAGCGCATGGGTCTCGGCAGCGAGCAGGCCCAGCTGTTGCTGCACAAGACCCAGTCGGCGAAGAACCTGACGAACCTCGACTCGTTGTTCCGCGACTTCATGCTCGATGAGCCCGACACCTTCCAGCTCAGCTCCGAGACGGTCGAGCAGTTCGAGGAGCTCACTCTGGCGCACACCTCGGTGGTGGACGCCCGCCGCCAGGTCGAGGTGCTCACCCCGTTGCGCGGCCTCGCCGACCACCACGCGGACGCCGAGAGCGCGCTGGCCCAATTGGCCGAGGAGGAGGCCCACCTGGTCACGTGGTTGACCGCCCGGGCCAAGTCGGACGCCGAGGCCTCACTCGCTCGCGAACGGCCACGACTCGTCGGGCTGGAGGCGGAACTGGAGCGCGCCGAGGGTCGGCTGTCGGAGCTGCAGGGCGTCCGCACAGAGGCGCAGCGGGCCCTGGACGGCTCGGCAGGAGCCGAGTTGGGCACGCTGGAGCAACTGGTCGAGTCGATCCAGGGCCAACTCGGGCGCGCGCAGGCGCGGGTCGATGAGCTGGCGCGCAGCGCGTCCGTGGTGGGGCTGGAGTGGCCCGCCGGCCCCGACGCGGTGGGCGCGTTCGAGACGGGTGTCCAAGCTGCGGCGGAGCGGTTCGAGGCCGAGGAGCGCGAGCGCAAGGACGCCGAACTGGACGCCGCCATGCGTCGCCGCAGTGCTCGCGAGAAGCGTGACGGGATCGAGACCGCGCTCGCAGCCCTGCGCCGGCACGGCTCGAACCTCGACGAGAAGCTGTTGGAGGCCCGGCAACTGCTGGCCGAGCGGCTGCAGGTGCCGACGTCGCTGCTGCCGTTCGTGGGCGAGCTGGTGGAGGTTCGGGCTGCTGAGGCCGGGTGGCGCGGCGCCATCGAGCGCGTCCTGGGGTCGTTCGCGCGCACGCTCGTGGTGCCGGAGGCCCACTACCTGGCGGCGTCCGAGGTGGTCGACGCGTCGTTCCTCGGCACGCGGCTGGTGTACGAGCGGGTGGGCGAGGGTGTGGCGCCGGGCGCCGACGTCGAGCCCGATGAGGTGTCCCTGCTCGCCAAGCTGGAGTTGGCGGAAGGCCCGCACGCCGGGTGGCTCGCCGACCGACTGCGGCGCCGCTTCGACTACGCCTGCGTGGAGCACCCGCATGACTTCCGCCACCACGACCGCGCGGTCACCCGCGCGGGTCAGGTGAAGCACTCGCTGAGCCTCCACGAGAAGGACGACCGGCGCCACGTCGACGATCGCAGCCGCTGGGTGCTCGGCTTCTCGACGGAGGCGAAGGAGGCCGAGCTCGAGGCCCACCTCGCCGAGGCGACGCGAGCGGTGGCCGAGGCCGAACGGGCGGTCGAAGAGCTGGGCCGGGGCGACGAGCGACGCAAGGCCCTGCGCTCGGCTCTCGCCCGGCTCGAAGGCATCGACTGGGATGACCTCGACGTGGCCGCCCTGAACGCCCAGCTCGCCACCACCCGCGACAGGATCGACCGCCTGCGGCTCGAACACGCCGACCTGCCCGACCTCGAGCGGGCGCTCGCGCGGGCCGACGAGGCTGTCGCGCAGGCCGAGGAGGCGCGCCGCACGCTGGCGTCCCGCCGCGACCGTGTGGAGGGCGAGGTGCGCCGCCTGGAAACGAGGTTGGACGACTTGGACGCCACACTCGCCGCCGCTGAGCCCGTGCCGGAGGTCATCGCCGACCAGTTGGCCGAGCGCGCCCGTCAGCTCGACGCTCCTGCCGACCGACTCGAGGTGCTCCTGCGCCAGCAACTCAGCGACCGCACGATCACGCTGGAACGTGAGCGGGCCACCCTCACCCGCAGGATCACCCGCCAGATGGCCGGCTACCGGGACGGGTGGCCGTCGCAGTCGGCCGACTGGGCCGACGAGATCGGCTACCTGCCCGAGTACCTCGAGCGGCTCACGGTGCTCGAACGCGACGGGTTGCCGACGTTCGAGCAGAGGTTCTTCGACCTGCTGCAGAGCCAGGCGCGCAACAACATCAGCCAGCTGTCAACGAAGATCAAGGGCGCGCGACGGGCGATCCGGCTGCGGGTCGACGAGGTGAACCGTTCGCTGCGGCTCACCGAATTCACCCCCGGCGGGCACCTGCAGATCGAGGTGAAGGACAGGGCGCTGCCCGACGTCGACACCTTCCTGTCCACCCTCAACGAGATCATCTCGGGGTCGGCGAGTGCGGTGTTCGCCTCCAACGGGGGTGAGGAGCGCGTGGTGGCCGAGCGGCGGTTCACGCTGATGAAGGGCATCCTCGACCGGCTGGGCTCCTCCGACCCGGCGGATCGGGCGTGGCGCGAGCGCTGCCTCGACACGCGCCAGCACGTCCACTTCCAGGCCCGCGTGGTGGGTGAATCCGGTGAGCAACTCGACGTCTTCACCGGGTCCGGTGGGCGTTCGGGAGGCGAGCGGCAGAAGCTCGTCACGTTCTGCCTCGCGGCGGCCCTGCGGTTCCAGCTCGCGCCCAGCGGGCAGTCCGAGCCGACCTACGCGCTGGTCGTGATCGACGAAGCGTTCGACAAGGCCGACCACACGTTCACCCAGGCGGGCCTGGAGGTGTTCAAGAAGTTCGGGTTCCAGCTGCTGTTGGCCACGCCCATGAAGATGCTGCAGACCATCGACGACTACGTTGGCGGTGTGGTCATGGTGACGAACGACTCCGGACGACGATCGCAGGTGCAGGAACTGCCCTTCGAGGCCGACGACGAGGCCTTCACGCAGGACCAGCAGGATCTGCAGGAGGCGTTGCTGTGAGGTCGGTCGCGGACTTCCGCGGCTGGGCCGCGCAGCAGTGGCGCGCGCACTGGCCGGCGTGGCTGGCGGCGTCCGTCACCGACGCGGACGCGGAAGCGGGGGCCGTGCGCTGGCGTCCGTTGCACCCACCCACGGAGTCGGTCATGGCAAGCGACCCGGACGCCGTGGCCGCCTGGGTGCAGGCGTGGCAGCGCTTCGAGCGGACCGACGGCATCCACGTCGAGTGGTCGACGCGAGCGTGGACCAACTTCGGCACCCAACGGCTCCCCGAACGCGCCACAGGCACGCCGGCGGCCTTGGCACGGCTCTCCGGACAGTCCGAAACGTGGCAGCGCGGGCTCGAGGGGGTCGCCCGCTTGCGCGAGGTCTGGCCGGACGCCGACCTGACCGACGCGATCCGCGCCCAGGCCCGCAGGCTGGGCGCCCTCGATGAAGCCGATGTCGTCCGGCTCCTCGCCGTGGTGGCGTGGATCGTGGCCAACCCCTCCACGGGCTTGTGGGAGCGCGAGCTGCCGGTCGTCGGCGTCCACACCAAGTGGCTGGAGCGGCACCGCGCGCTCGTGGAAGCCCTTGTCAGCGGTATCGCCGGCGAGGAGGGCACCGGGCTGCGCCGCGTGGCGGTGCGGTTCCGGGTCAGGGCGCTCGACCCGACCCTGCTGCCGGGGCCTCCGGACTTCTCCGTCGACCTGGCTGGTCTGCGGGCACTCGACGTCGAACCCGCTCGGGTGCTCATCTGCGAGAACGCCACCACGCTCGGCACGCTGCCCGAACTCCCGCGCACCGTGGCCCTGCACGGCATGGGCTTCGCCGCCCCCGTGCTCGCCGAGGTGCCGTGGGTCGCCCGAGCTGACGTTGCGTACTGGGGCGACCTCGACACCTACGGCTTCCAGATCCTGGGCCAGTTGCGCCAAGCGCTGCCGCGCGTCGAGTCCGTCCTGATGGACGCCGGGACGTGGCGCACGCATGAGCATCTCGCCGTCGATGAGCCGCGACCCTTCCGCGGGGTGATCGGCCACCTCACAGTGGCGGAGCTCGACGCGCTGGCCCTGGTACGGCAGGGTGATCGGCGCCTGGAGCAGGAGCGCATTCCGCGGGCCCCCGCTGCCGCGGAGCTCGCGAGCGCATGGACGGCACGGTGAGTCTCCACGCCTGACGAGTCACCAGCGCAGCCGGGGGCACCCCACGTGCACGCGCTGTCGATCGGCGGCGCCGTTTGATCGCGGCGTCAGCGTGATGCGACGCGGTTCTTCTTCAGCAGCTTCACGACGGCCTTGCCGACACCCGCGGCGCTGGTGGGGTTCTGGCCCGTCACCAGCACGCCGTCCACGACGACCTTCTCAGCCATGGGGAGGAGCGCCTGGGTGTACTTCGCCCCCTCCGCCTTCAGCGCCTTGTCCAGACGGAACGGTACGGCCTTGTCGCGCTTCGCGAGCTTCTCCTCGGGCCACGAGAAACCGGTCACGTGGCGTCCGGCGACCAGCGGTGAACCATCGCTGAGCCGAGCCCCGACGAATCCCGCCGGACCATGGCACACCGCCGCGATGACGCCGCCGTCCTCCAAGGTCGTGGCCAGGATCGACCCGAGCACCTCGTGGTGTGGGAAGTCGAACATGGTGCCGTGCCCGCCGGTGAGGTAGATCGCGTCCCAGTCCTGGTCGGCGACGTCCTCGAGGGTCGGTGTCTGGTCGAGCAGGTCCATGAAGGACGCGTCCCGGTAGCGGCGCTTCGTCCCGCCCATCGCGAGCATGGGGAGCGACAGGCTCTCCGGGTCGAGCGGCACCAGCCCACCATCGATGCTGGCGATCGTGACGTCGTGGCCGGCCTCGACGACCACGTCGTAGAAGTGGGTGAGCTCACTCAGCCACAGGCCGGTGCGGTAGCCGGCCGTCTCGTAGGCGGGCGTGCTGGTCGTCACGATGAGGATGCGGGCAGGGGTACGGGTGTTGCGGGCCATCAGGACTCCTTCTCGTTGTCCTCCACCTTGCCCCACGGGACCCAAGGTCAAACCCACAAGAAGGCCGAGTCCGGCATGAGGGGAGCCGACCCTAGTAGCGGGCTCCGATGAGCTTCTGGTTGCAGAGCGAGGCGTCGAACTCCTCGCCCGGGACGCACTTGCCGTGCCAGCCCGGGACCTGCTGGTACGCCAGTTTGCCATCCGTGTCACGGTCGCTGACGCTGGGGTGCTCGGGCCAGATGCCGCCATCCACGATGCCGACGATTACGTCCTCACCGGCGCCGTCCACCTTCTTCGAAGCATCTTGGGGTGCCCCCAACCGATCCCACAGCCCGCCGGTGTCGGTGAGCCCGAGGAATGCCGGAGTCGACGCCGTGTCCAGCTGGAGCTTCTCGTCGGGGGTGACCGCCAGGACCCCGGGCACGCTCGCCATCTTGGCGGCGGCCGAGGCGGAGAGGTCGGCGGCGAAGCCGTTGTAGGCGTAGGTGTAGGAGTAGATCTTCTTGCCGCCCCCGGCCGCCTGCAGCGCGGCGTCCTGTCGCTTCGCGAGGTGGTCTGCGTAAGCCTTCACGGCGGCGCTGGTGGGGTTGATCTTCTCGCCCTTGGCGGGCTTGGTCGCCTTGAGACCCGAGACGCCGCCGGAGTAGGCCACGACGGGCGGCTCCGCGAGCTGCACGATGTACGTGCCGGCCTTGGCGGGGTTTGCCTCGACCTTCGCGGCAGGTGGACGGGCTTCTGGGTCAGGTGCCGCAACCGCGTTCCCGGGGGTCAGGGTCAGGGACAGGGCACTGACTGCGACAGCCAGCAATGGGACTCGTCGCCGCACGGATCTCTTCATCGAGCCGCTCCTTGGACAGGGGGTGCCGCGCCGAGATGCGCGGTTGGAGGAAAGCTATGCGTCCACAGGCGCCACGTCCACACCTTGGGCCGGTTTCGCCTTGCCACACGGCCCCCGCCCCGGACAGGGTGGACCCCATGACGATCGTGCTGGTCGGGCTCGGGCCCCCCGAGACGTCCAGCCACTGACAGCGCTGGCAACTCGGCTGGTGGCGCGCGGCGAGCGCGTCCGCGTGGTGGCGCTGGAGGAGTACGCCGGCCTGGCGGCCTCCTCCGGCGCCGAATTCCTTGGCGTGCCCGGGTCCATCGCGGACGCGCTCGACGACCGGCGCCGGAACCGCCTGGTGGCTGCCACGCAGGGCGGTCAACTCTGGCTGCTGCACCGCTGGACCGGACGCCTCGCGCCGGCGTTCGCCGACGCCCTCCTGGACGCCATCCGCCCTGGCGACTGCGTCGTCACCGGCATCCTCACGCGGGGGAGCGTCGCCGCGCTGGCCGCAACCCGCGGCGTCCGGATGGCGACGGTGGCGTTCACCGGCCAACTGCCGACCGTGCACCCCGCGAGCAACGTCGCGCACTCCTACTACACGGGAGCCGCACGTCACGACCGCCGTGGTTCCGTGTTCGGGTGGCGCCTGGCGACCGCCCTGGGCGGCCCGTTGACGGCCACGGTCCGTGCCCGGCTGGGACTGGCGCGCTCAGGCCCCTCAGCCGTGACCGCCGGGGCCGACGAACACCCGGTGCTGCTGGCGGCGAGCCCCGTCCTCGTCCCACCGGCCCCCGACTGGCCGGCCAACGCCGTCCAGACGGGCTGGTGGGCGCCGGCGGCGTCCGACGTCACCCCGGACCCGGCCTTCGACGACTGGCTCCGGGGCGAGCCACCCGTCCACGTCGGTTTCGGCTCCTTCACCGGTTTCGCCACGGACGCCGACGTCGACCTCATCGTCCGCGCGGCCAAGGCCTCCGGACGCCGCGTGGTGACCCCCGCCCTGCCGGGACACGAACCGGGACAACTCAGCGAGCTGGTCTGGGCCACCGGCCCGGTGCCCCACGCCTGGCTGTTCCCCCGGATGGCGGGCGTCATCCACCACGGCGGCGCCGGCACCACCCACGCGGCGCTGGCGGCGGGAATTCCCCAGGCGATGGTCCCGTTCGGCGTCGACCAGCCCTACCACGCCTGGCGCGTCCGCCGGCTGGAACTCGGTCCCGAGCCCGTCAGCATCCAGCGGTTGACGGCCGGACGCCTCGGCCGGCTCATCCGGCTGCTCACGACGGACGCCGACGCCCGCCGCCGCGCCGCCGAGATCGGCGA
>DUPF01000188.1 GCA_012838445.1 Intrasporangiaceae bacterium
GCGAAGTTATGGCGGGGACTGGGGGTCTCCTGGGCTTACTCGGCGCCTTCGGCGATGAGCCGGGAGCGCAGCTCGCGGCGGGCGGCCTGCTGATCCGGGTCGGGGACCGGCACCGCGGCGAGAAGGCGCTTGGTGTAGGCCTGCTGCGGGGAACGCAGGATCGCATCCCGGTCGCCCTGCTCGACGATGTGCCCGTCCTTCATCACGCAGATCCGGTTGGCGAGCGCGTCGACGACGGCGAGGTCGTGGGTGACGAACAGGCAGGCGAAGCCCATCTCCTCCTGCAGCTCCTGGAACAACTCCAGGACGCGGGCCTGGACGGAGACGTCGAGGGCCGAGGTCGGCTCGTCGGCGACGAGCAGCGTCGGGCGCAGGGCAAGGGATCGGGCGATGCCGACCCGCTGCTTCTGCCCGCCGGAGAGTTCGTGGGGATAGCGGTTGCGATAGCTGCGCGGCAGTTGGACCTGGTCCAGGAGACCCTCGATCCGACGCTGCAGCTCCTCACCCTTGGCCTCCCCGGCGAGGAACAGCGGCTCACCGATCGACTCACCGATGGGCAGACGCGGGTTGAGCGAGGAGGACGGGTCCTGGAACACCATGCCGACGTGCTTGCGGACCTCATTGAGCGTCCTGCGGGAGGCGCCGAGCAACTCGACGCCATTGACGGTGAGGGAGCCCTCCGCGACGGGCAGCAGCCCGGTGGCCGCCCGCCCGATCGTCGTCTTCCCGGATCCGGACTCACCGACGAGTCCGACGATCTCACCGCGCCGGATGTGCATCGTCGCGTTCTCGACGGCGCGGAACGCCGGCTGGCGACCCTGCTTGGGATATTCGATGGCGACGTCGGTGAGTTGGAGGATGATCGGGTCGTCCTCGGTGACCGTGCTCTCGTGCCCGACGACCGTGGGGATCGGGGGCGTTCCGCCCTCGGTGCCGACCGCCTTCGGCGGCGCGAAGAGGTCGGCGGGCTCGCCGGAGTCCTCGGCGAGCAGTTCGAGGACCGACTCGTCGACGACGACCTCGCCGTCGGCGCGCTGCCCGAGGTGGGGGACGGCGGCGAGCAGTTCGATCGTGTAGGGATGCTGCGGGTTGCCGAAGATCTCTCGCGCCGGCCCCTGCTCGACGATCCGTCCTCGCCGCATCACCGCGATCCGGTCCGAGAGGTCCGCGACGACGCCCATGTCGTGGGTGATCAGGATGACCGCGCTGTCGAGTTTGTCCTTGAGGTTGCGCATCAACTCGAGGATCTCGGCCTGGACGGTGACGTCGAGTGCTGTCGTCGGCTCGTCGGCGATGAGGAGTTTGGGGTCGCACGAGAGCGACTGGGCGATCATCGCCCGCTGACGTTGGCCACCGGAGAGCTGGTGCGGGAAGGAGTCGAACGCCTTCTGCGGGTCGGGCAGTTCGACGAGTTCGAGCATCCGCTTGGCTTCGATCGCTGCCTTGGCCGGTGAGAGCGGTTTGTGCAGGCGCAGCGTCTCGACGATCTGCTCGCCGACCGTGTAGACGGGGTTGAGCGCCGTCATCGGCTCCTGGAAGATCACCGCGACATCGGAGCCGCGGACCGACCGCAAGGCTCCCTGACGCAGCCCGAGGAGCTCCTTGCCCGCGAGTTTGACGCTGCCGCGCACCCGGGAGTTGGACGGGAGCAGCCCGAGGAGCGCCATGGAGCTGGCGCTCTTGCCCGAGCCGGACTCACCGACGATCGCGAGCACCTCACCGGCGTTGACGTGATAGGTCATGTCGATCGCGGCCGGGACCCACTGCTTGTTCACGCCGAAGTCGACGCTGAGGTTCTCGACGTCGAGGACCCGCTCCCCGCGCTTGATGGTCGTGCGCCCGGTGGCGACCTCGTCGAGATGGGCCTCCGGGGTGGCGTCGTCCAGGCTGGTCAGGCGCTTGAACAGATCCTTGATCATCGCGCACTCCTTCGCATTGCAGGGTCGTTCAGTCGCTCGAGTCGGCGATCCGGACCGGATCCTGTTTGGTCCGGACGGGCGCCTTTGTCAGGATGGGATCCATGGCGAGTCGGTGGTTGTCCAACGGTCCGATCAGCATCCGACACCGGGTCGGCTGGGTGTTCGTCGGCTTCACACTGCTCGTCACCGGGCCGGTGTTCGCGGCGGCGTTCGTGCCGGTCCGACCGACGACCGCGGCCATCGCCGTGACCGCGATCGTGCTGACGGTGATCTCCTACATCTACTTCGTCGCGCCCCGCATCGTCGTCGCCGAGGAGGCGATCCGGGTGGAGAACTCCTGGCGTGAGCACACCGTGCCGTGGGGTGCGCTCATCGACGTCGACACCCGATTCCAGTTGACGCTCCTCACCGCCCAGGGTGCGGTGCATGTCCAGGCGGCCCCGAGCCCGGGCGGCTTCAGCGCGATGCGGGCCAAGGCCGACGAGGACTTCGCGACGAGCCGGGTCAGCCGCCAGCGAGGTGGGGCGTTGCGGCCCGGTGACCTGCCGAACAGCCCCTCCGGGGCGCTCGCGAGCGTCATCCGGGGGCACTGGCAGGACCTCGTGGAGTCCGGGGCGATCGACACCGCGCAGGTCAGTGCGACCCGGCTCCGCGTGGCACATCTGGTGCTGACGCTCGGCGGCGTCGCTCTTGCGGTGATCCTCTGGGTGCTCGCCTAGGCCGCAGCCAGGACCGCGCGAGGACCGGGGGAGGCACTTGGTCGTCATGGGACTCACGCCGGCTTGCCCGGCCCGGGCTGGTTGCCCTCGTCGTCGGCACCGGAACGGGCCACGTCGGTCGGTCGCTGGCGTCCGGTGGCGCGGGTGTCCACTGGGGATCCCGTGGAGGTGGTGACCAGGTCGGTCTCGTCGAGCATGTGCTCGGTGCTCTCCGTCGCCTTCTTCGGGTTGAACTTCTTCTGGCGCGGGTCGAACGCGTCGCGCAGACCGTCACCGATGAAGTTGATCGACAGACACAGCAGGACGATGAACAGACCCGGGAACCAGAACAACCACGGCCTGGTCACGAGCGCCTCCTGGTTGGCGCTGATCAGGCGGCCCAGCGACCAGTCCGGGGGCTGGACGCCGAGACCGAGATAACTCAGCCCGGTCTCGAGCAGGACCACGGCCGCGAGCAGCAGCGTCAGGTTGACGGTGATGACGCCGATGCTGTTCGGCAGGATGTGCTTGAAGATGATCCGCCGGTCCCGGGCTCCGGCCAAGCGGGCGGCGTCGACGAACTCCCGCTCGCGCAGGGAGAGGATCTCGGCCCGCACGAGACGGGCCAGGGCGGTCCAGGCGAACAGTCCGATGAGGACCCCGAGCGCCGCGACCCGCAGCGGCCCACGTGGCACATAGGTGATGACCATGCGGCCGAGGATGGCAGCCAGGACGAGGAGCGGGATGATGATGATGACGTCGGTCAGGCGCATCAGGACCGCTTCGATCCAGCCGCGGAAGTAGCCGGAGACCGCTCCGATGACGACGCCGATGATCCCGGTGAGGATCCCGGTGATGACCATGACGAGGAGCGTCATCTGGGTGCCCCGCATCGTCATGGCGAACAGATCCCGGCCGACGTTGTCCTGGCCGAAGGGGTGCTCACCGAGGCCGGTCCAACTCAGTGTCGGCCGACCGCCGTCGAGCAGCGGCGGTTGCTCGGTGTAGCCCCAGTGCCACCAACCCGGCACCGGACCGAACCCGATCGAGGACAACGAGAGGATGACGACCGCGATGAAGACGAACACCGAGATGACGGCGGCGCCGTTGTGCCGGAACCGTTTGCGGACGATCTGCCCCTGGGACAGGCCCTTGGTCTCCAGGGCCAGACCGTCGACGCCCTCCTCGGCGACCTTCGCCACTGCGGCGTCGTGCGCGGAGCGGGGCTCGTTCGGGTTCTCATTCGGGTTGGTGGTCATGCCTTCACCCGCACTCTCGGGTCGAGGACGGAGTACAACAGATCAGCAATGAGGTTGAAGACCATGGCGAGGATTCCGGTGACGAGGAAGAAGCCCATGAGCGGGTTGAGGTCGACGATGCGCAGCGACGTGATGAACAGTTGACCCATGCCGGTGAACGCGAAGACGTTCTCGGTGATGACGGCGCCGCCGATGAGTCCGCCGATGTCGAAGGCGATGAGGGTGGCGAGCGGAATGAGGGCGTTGCGGAAGGCGTGCTTCATCACGACCGAGCGCTCGCTGGCACCCTTGGCCCGGGCGGTGCGGATGTAGTCCTGATTCATGATCTCCAGCATCGAGGCCCGCGAGTAGCGGCTGTATCCGGCCAGGGCGACGAGCATCAACGCCGCGGTCGGGAGCAGCAGGTGGGTGATCGTGTCGATCCCGCTCATCCAGAAGCCTTCCCGGAACCCTGCGGTCTGCGATCCGGAGGTCGCGATCGGCCGGTTCCGGATCCGGCCGTGGGCCATGTACGTCGGCCACCACTGGAAGAATCGGTCGAGCAGGACCAGTCCGGCGGCGAAGAACGAGGACAGCGCCGCGACCCGCATCCCCTGGCCACGGTCGTAGCCGCCCCACGCCCAGCCGATGGCGGCCCCGACGACGAGCGTCAGGACACCCAGGCCGAGGAGGGCCAGCCAACTGATGTCCTCGCCGAGGACCGGCTGGATCGGGAAGTAGACGATCGCGGCGACCAAGACGGAGGTCAGACCGGCATAGAGGGCCCGTTTGTTGCGGAAGCCGGCAATGAGGAAGGTCAGCGCGACCGAGATCAGGGAGCCGAGGACGAGGATGCCCGGGATGCCGAGGGTGGGTGCGAGCAGCCACTTCGTCGCCCCCATGAAGGCCATGATGCCCATGACGAGGACAGACAGCCCGCCGGCGACGAGCATCCGGGTCCGGACCGCCCCATAGGCGGCGCCATAGCTGACCAGGGCCACGACGATGCCGGTGAAGATGATCGTGAAGAGGGAGAACTGCGGATCTCGCAGGAAGTTGTTGAACCGGATGGCACCGAACTCCTTGAGGAGCACGGCGACCCAGAACACCGGCAGGGAGAAGAACAGGAACGCCATGAAGGTGATCCCGTAGTCGATGGGGGAGTACTGCCGCAGCGCGGAGACGATACCCAGGCCGATGCCGATGACGATCGAGAGAATGGTGGCCGCGGTCACGAGCAGCACGGTCTGGGCCATGGCCCGGGCGAGCAGTTCGGTGACCTGGAACCCCTGCAGATTGGTCCCCAGATCACAGGTGGCGAGGAACGGGGCTGCACAGCCGAGCGCTCCACGCACCCAGAGGAAGTAGCGCAACGGCGGCGGGGTGTCGAGGTTGAGCCGCTCGCTGCGCTGGGCCATGAGCACGTCTCGGTTCGCATCCCGGCTGGTGCGCAGATCCTCGAGCGGATCCCCGGCGTAGGCCGAGAGGATGTAGACCAAGAAGGAGGAGGCGAAGAGGATGACGACCGCCATCACCAGTCGCCTGATCACGTATCCGAGCATCGTTGCTCAACTCTCCTGCTGCATGAAGTGCTGCGTTAGGACCGGGTTCTTGGGTGGGTGCTGATGAGAGTGGGGTATGCGCGCAGCGGCACTGCGCGCATACCCCACTACGGTGCGCTCATCAGGAGGCGAGTGACCACTCCCAGAAGTTCCACCAGACACCGGTCTGGTTGGGCATGTACTCCACACCCTGGATCTGGTCGCTGTGGACGATCAGGCCGGGGCCCTGGAACAGGGGCGTGCCGAAGGCGTCGGACCACAGGTGGGTGTCGATCTGGCGCTTGATCGACTCGGCCTCGTCGGACTCGGTCGCCACCATCAGCTTGGCGGCCAGAGCGTCGACATCGGCGTTCTTGTAGGCGCTGTAGTTGCCACCACCGTTGCTGGAGAACAGCTGCGGGACACCGGCGTTGCCGACACCGCTGCTGATCCAGCCGAAGATGGAGGCGTCGTAGGTGCCGCCGCCGAGCTCGGAGGACCAGTTCTCCGAACCGCCGTCCTCGATGACGAAGCCGGCCTGGGAGGCGGACTCCTGGATCATCGAGAAGGTGTCGACGCGAACCGGGTTGGCGCTGCTGTAGAGGATGCGCACGGTCGGGGTCGCACCGGCGAGGAGCTCCTTGGCGCCCTCGATGTCGACCTCGGCGTAGGCGTCCGAGCCGTTCTCAGCGACGGCCTGCGTGTAGAGGTCACCCTCGGACGGCAGGTACAGCTGGCTGTTGACGATCTCGGCGTCCGGGTTGATCGGCTTGATGAGCCGGTCGAGGATCTGCTGACGCGGGATCGTCTTGAGGAAGGCCTCGCGGACGTTCTTGTCCTTGAAGACCTCGCTGTCGAAGCTCAGGTCGACGTGGTCGTAGGAGAGCTGCGAGCCCTGGAGGACCTCGACGCCGTCGATCGAGGTGACCTGCTGGACAGCGTCGACCGTCGGCTGCGGGGCGATGATGTCGACCTGGCCGTTGCGCAGGTCGGCGATCTGGGCCGCGGCGTCACCGATGAACTTGACGTCGATCTCGTCGATGAGCGGCTTGAGGTCACCGCCGTAGTTCTCGTTCAGACCCAGGCTGACGGACTGGTCCTCGACCATGTCGGTGACGATCATCGGACCGCTGGAGAGCAGGAGGGACTCGTCGCTCGGCATGGTCTTGGTGACGTAGCCCGTGTTCCAGAACTCGGCTGCCTTCTGCAGCTCATCACCCGGCTCACCCTTGGTGCCGTTCTCGATGAGATCGGCCAACTTGGCCTCGTCGATCCCGGCCTTCTCCGCGACGACGTGCGCGGGCATACCGGCCAGGCTGTAGGCGATCTCCCAGTCGACGTACGGCTCGGAGTAGGTCAGGGTCATCGTCCGGTCGTCCTCGAACTCCGGCATGGAGGTCAGCCCCAGGCCCTCGGTCGATCCGGCGTACTGGAAGAGGACCTTGGCGTCCTCGCCCTCACCGCTGTCGAAGTATCCGGACATCGACGCCCACGCGAGGAGCATGTCGGCCTTGTCGATGGCGTTGCCGTCGGACCAGACCGAGCTCTCGTTGACGGTGTACTTCACCTTGAGCGGGTCGTCGGAGATCTTCTCGTAGGTGCCGAACGAGGTGTCCGGGACGATGTTGAGCTCGTTGTCCAGGTAGATGAAGTCGCTGCGCATGGTGCCCAGGATCTTGCTGTTGATGTCCAGGTTGTTCTCACCCACGTTGGGGTTGAACGAGGTGAACGCGTTGGTCTCTGCGACGCGGACCACGCCACCGCTGCGCTCCGGGGCGGGTGCTTCGGTGCCTTCACCGGTCCCGGTGTCGTCTCCGGTCGGCGCGGTGCTGCCACCGTCGCCCTGGCCCGCGCAGGCCGTGAGCGCCAGAGCGCCGGCCGCGACGATGCCCAGGATGCGAGTACGTCTCGTCATCGTGTGACTCCTTAGAGGAAATCCATGGAAATGGGAACTCCTGACCCCCACTGGTGAGCAAGGGCAGGCGACGGCACAGGGATGTGACGTCGATTGTCCCTAGACCGTAGGCAGAAATAACGTCGTGGGTCACATCTTCAGGGGGGTTGGCGGGTGATTCGTTATGTTCTCGATATCAACCTGTGAGAGTCCTGGGGTTTCTGGCCCGTTTCGCCCCGCAGGGTCGCCGGCAGGGCGTATCCTGTCCGGTTGCGCCGGCGCCAGGTTGGGGTCTTCGGCGGGCCGGTTCGTACCATAGGGGGATGCCCACGCCGCTGATCGAACCGGACCCGACCAGGTCTCGGGTCTATCTCGACCATGCCGCGACGACGCCGTTGCTGCCCGAGGCGCTCGCGGCGTTCACCGATGCGGCGGCCCGGGTCGGCAACGCCGCCTCGCTGCACGGCTCGGGTCGGGCGGCGCGGGCGCTGGTCGAGGACTCCCGGGAGCGGATCGCGGCGGCGTTCGACGCCCACCCGAGCGAGGTCGTGTTCACGTCCGGGGGCACCGAGTCCGACAACATCGCCATCACGGGGGTGTATGCGGCGCGCACCGCAGCAGATCCCCTCGCCCGGGGCGTGGTCACGAGCACGATCGAGCACCACGCGGTGCTCGAGCCGGTCGAGGTGCTGCGGACACGAGGCGCCGAGGTGCGGCTCGTCGCCCCGGAGGGCACCGGGATCGTCGACGCCGCCGCGGTGACCGCGGCCGTGGCCGATCTCGAGCAGGCCGGGGTCGGCGTGGCCCTGGTGAGTCTGATGTGGGCCAACAACGAGATCGGGACGATCCAGCCGGTCGCGGCGGTCGCGACCGCACTGCGGGAGCGGGGGATCGTCATCCACTCCGATGCCGTCCAGGCCGGCGGACCGTGCCCGATCTCGTTCCGGGAGAGTGGGGTGGACCTGATGTCGCTGTCCACCCACAAACTCGGCGGTCCGATGGGGATCGGGGTCCTGCTCGCCGCCCGTGACGTGGCGCTCGAGCCGATCGTGCAGGGGGGCGGTCACGAGCGGGGACTGCGCAGCGGGACCCTCCCGGTCGCGTCGATCGCCGGGTTCGCCGCCGCCGTCGAGGCGGTGACCCGCGACCGCGCGGCGGAATCGTCCCGACTGGTCCGGTTGCGGGATGCCTTGATCGAGGGGGCCCTCGGGCTCGACCTGGGCATCATCGTCGGTGGTGCGTGGACGCCGGGCTCGGCGCACGACCGGCTGCCCGGCAACGTCCACCTCATCGTCCCCGGGTGCGAGCCGGACTCGCTGATGTTCCTCCTCGACACCGCCGGCATCGAGGCCTCGACGGGTTCGGCCTGCCAGGCCGGGGTGCCGGGCCGCAGTCATGTCCTCGACGCGCTCGGCCTCGACCTGGACGGGCCGGTCGGGGTGGCCCGACTCACCCTCGGCCACTCGAGCGGTCCGGCCGACGTCGAGGCGGCGCTGGCGGCCCTCGCCTCGTGCATCCCGCAAGCCCGGGCCGCCGCCGCTGTGGGGGCCGGGACATGAGAGTGGTCGCCGCGATGAGCGGGGGAGTGGACTCGGCAGTCGCCGCAGCCCGGATGCTCGACGCCGGACACGATGTCGTCGGGGTGCACCTCGCGCTCAGCCAGAACGCCTCCCGGTTGCGGGAGTCCGCGCGCGGCTGCTGCACCATCGAGGACGCCGGGGACGCCCGCCGGGTCGCGGACCGTCTCGGGATCCCGTTCTATGTCTGGGATCTGGCCGAGCGGTTCACCCGGGACGTCGTCGACGACTTCGTCGCCGAGTATGCGGCCGGCCGCACCCCCAACCCGTGTCTGCGCTGCAACGAGAAGATCAAGTTCTCCGCCCTGCTCGACAAGGCGCTCGCCCTCGGGTTCGATGCGGTCGCGACCGGGCACTACGCCCAGATCGTCGAGGGTCCGGCCGGGCGGGAACTGCACCGGGCCGTCGACCCGGACAAGGACCAGTCCTACGTCCTCGGGGTGCTCACCGCCGATCAGCTCGCGCGGGCGTTCTTCCCCCTCGGTGACACGACGAAGCCGCAGATCCGGGCCGAGGCGGCCGAGCGCGGTTTCGCCGTGGCGAAGAAGCCGGACTCGCACGACATCTGCTTCATCCCCGACGGTGACACCCGCGGCTTCCTCACCCGCAAACTCGGTGAGCGCCCGGGTGAACTCGTCGACGCGACGACCGGGGCGAGTGTCGGCACCCATTCCGGATCGTTCGGATTCACCGTCGGTCAACGCCGCGGCCTGGGCCTGGACCGCTCCGCCCTGGACGGCGAGCCCCGGTACGTCGTCGATATCGACGCCCCGACGAACCGGGTCTTCATCGGCACCGCTGACCTGCTCGGCGTGACCGGCATCATCGGCGATTCGGCCCGCTGGTGCGGCCCGCCCCCGCAAGGTCGGGTCCGGGTCGGAGCCCAGATCCGGGCGCACGGCGAGGAGATCCCGGCCACCGCATACCTCGATCCGCAGGACGGGACCCTGCACGTCACGCTCGATCAGAGTGTCCGTGGGGTCGCTCCGGGGCAGTCCGTCGTCCTCTACGACGGGACCCGGGTCGTCGGGTCTGCGACGATCGCCCGCACCCACCGCTGACCCGTGGCCGGACCGCAAACCGGTGCGCACTAGGGTCGACGGTATGGCACACATCGGTCCTGACACCCTCTCCGACCTGCGCGCGCCGGCCCGCGAGCTGCGCCGCCTCATCCCCGACGTCTACAAGGGCTTCGCCGAGACGCACAAGGCCGCCCTCGGTGACGGCGTCCTCGACACCAAGACCAAGGAGCTCATCGCCCTGGCGATCAGCGTCTCCAAGCAGTGCGACGGCTGCATCGCCTCACACGCGCGTGGCGCGGCCACCGCCGGCGCGACCCGCGAGGAGGTCGCCGAGATGATCGGCGTGACCATCCTGATGAACGGCGGGCCCGGCACCGTCTACGGCCCTCGGGCACTCGCCGCGTTCGACTCGTTCGCGACGCCGGCCGACGACGCCTGACGCGTCCGGCGCGACAGCGCTGCCCGCACCTCGGTGAGGTGAGGCGCTCGGCGTGAGACCAGGCGCTCGGCGTGACGCGAGGCGCAATAGCGCCTCGATCTCGCCGAACGCCTCGTCTCGAACCCGCCTCGACGCGATCGTCAGCCCGTCGCCCGTCCGGTCCGGCCGCGACTGCGCAACCGTCCACCCGGCAGGGTCGGTGCCGGCAGCCAGTCGCGGCCGGAGCGCGGGACATATCCGGCGACCTGCCCGAACCGGTCCGAGCGCTCCATCCACTCCTGACGGAACGCGGCGACCTCGTCGTGGTCGCGGCCGATGAAGTTCCACCACATGACGATCTCCTCGTCATAGGGGACCCCGCCGATGAGCAGGGCCCGCACGGGTGCGGCACCGGCGGTCAGGGTCATGGCGGGGGCGCCCGCGTCCCGGATCGCGAGGTCCCCGTGGGAGATCCGCCGGCCGTCGACCGACAGCTCACCGCTGTCGAGGAGCACCCCATGCTCGTATGCGGTGTCCAGCTCGACCTGCCAGGTCACCTCCGGGTCGAGGTGGATCTCGGCCCCGAGCAACGGCGTGAACGTCCGCACCGGTGAGGACTGACCGGCGAGATCCCCGATGAAGACCCGCCCGCGCACCCCGGGCGCGAGTTCGGCCAGCGGCGCCGCGTAGTGGTCGAAGTTGCGTGCCGCTGCGCGGTCGGCCTCCGGGAGCACCACCCACAGTTGGACGCCGTGCAACGTCGTGGTCTCCTCGGTGGAGACCTCGGAGTGGGCGATGCCGGCGCCGCTCGTCATGAGGTTGACCTCGCCGGGGCGGACCATGGCGTGGAACCCGGCGGAGTCCCGGTGCTCGATCTCACCCTCGAAGAGCCACGAGACGGTCTGCAGGCCGGTGTGCGGGTGCGGGGCGACGTCCATCCCGCCGGTCGTGGAGACCGGGTCCGGGCCGTAGTGGTCGACGAAGCACCACGCCCCGACGAAGGAGCGGTCCCGGTGCGGCAGGGTGCGCCGCACCGTCATCGCCCGGGGCCCGCCGAGCGGGACCTCGCGGGGCGCCAGGACCATGAGGTCGGCATGGGGACCGGATTCGGGGCGGCAGTGCACCTCGTCCGGCTCGCGCTCAGGATTGCTCATGGGGCCCACCCTCTCAGAGGACACCGCCGGTGCGCCACGATGACAGCAGGTGGGGGAAGATGGCGCTCGTGCCTGACACCACCATCCTCGCCACCGGCATCGGGTCCTGGCCGGGGACCGATCCGCGTGAGGCGATCGTCACCGTGCGCGACCTGCTCGCCGAACACCTGCCCTACCTGCCCGAGACCCCCGCCCGCGGTCCGGGGGCGGACATCATCGGCCGCGGCACCGGGGTCCTCACCGACCTGCCCGTCGAACTCATGCCGTCCGGCTGGCGGCTCACCTCCCGCCCCGGCCGCGACGCCGAGCGGACCGCATCGCTGTGGCACCAGGACCTCGATGAGCTCGCCGAGGCCTACGACGGCTATGCCGGACCGCTCAAGATCGCGCTCGCCGGACCGTGGACGCTGGCCGCCTCGATCGAACTGCCCGGTGGGGAGCGCGCCGTCGCCGACCTCGGTGCCGCGCTCGAGATCGCGCAGTCACTCGCCGACGGCATCCGCGTCCTGACCGGCACCCTCGCCCGGCTCGTCCCCGGTGCGCAACTCATCGTGCAGATCGACGAGCCCTCCCTGCCCGCGGTCCTCACCGGCACCGTCCCGACCGCCTCCGGATACGGTCGGCTGCGCGCGATCGAGACCCAGGAGGTGCTGCGGGGTCTGCAGACGGTGACCGACGCATACCCCGGCGAGACGGTCCTGCACTGCTGCGACCCGGTCGCGCCGATCCCGGTCCTGCGACAGTCCGGTGCGGACCGGCTCGCCCTCGACCTGACCGCCGCCTCCGCGGCCCGGTGGGAGTCGGTCGCGGCGACCCTGGAGGCCGGGACGGGACTGTATGCGGGACTCCTGGCCGCGGACGGCTCCGGCTCGGTCGTGGCCGCGGCCCGGGACGTGGTCGAGCAGGCGGACCGGGTCGGGATCGAGACCGCGCTGCTCGAGCGGATCGTCATCACCCCGGCGTGCGGTCTGGCCGGCTCCACCCGGGAGGATGCGATCGCGACCCAACGGGCGGCCATCGACCTCGCTGATGAGCTCACCGGCCTGCTGGACCGGCGCTAGATGAGCGGGACGCGAGTGCCGTGGCAGATCAAATACGTTGCCCTGTCGCTGATCTGGGGATCGAGCTTCCTCCTCATGAAGGTCGGGCTCGACGATCTGCAGCCGATCCAGATCGTCGGGTTCCGGATCTTCCTCGCGGCAGCCACCCTCACCGCCCTGATCCGGGTCACCGGGACCCGCCTGCCCCGGGGTCGGCGCGTGTGGGGGCACCTGTTCGTCAGCTCGCTCTTCCTCACGGTGCTGCCGTTCACCGGTTTCGTCGTCGGGGAGGTCTACGTCACCTCAGCCCTGGCCGGGATCGGCAACGCGACCACGCCGATCGCGACCGTGCTGTTCGCGCTGGCGATCCTGCCCAGTGAGCGGCTCACGAGCCGCAAACTCCTCGCCGTCGTGCTCGGCTTCGTCGGTGTCGTCGTCATCGCCGAGCCGTGGAACCTGACCGGGCGACCCCACCCGCTCGGCTTCCTCCTCGTCGTCCTCGCCGCCTCCTCCTACGGGCTCGGCTGGACCTACAACCGCCGAACCCTCGCCCACGCGGACCTCGGGGGACTGGCCCAGCCGACCGGGCTGCTCCTCTGCGGCAGCGTCGCGATGGTGCCCGTCATGCTCGGGTGGTGGCTGCTCAGCCCCGCCGACCCGGCCACCCCGTGGTCGCTCGTCACCACTGCCGGGGCGGGGGACGCATACCCCCTGTGGCTGTCGGTCGGGGCCATCGTCGTCCTCGGTGTTCTCGGGACCGGGCTGGCCTACGTGTTCCAGTTCGATGTCGTGCGAGCGGCCGGGACGGTCGTCTCCTCGACCGTCACCTACCTCATCCCGGTCGTCTCCGTCGTCCTCGGCGTCCTCGTCCTGGGGGAGCGGCTCGGGGCGGCGCAACTGCTCGGGTTCGGCATCGTCCTGACCGCGGCGCTGCTCATCAACCGCGTGCCGCGGCGCCTGGTGGCCACACAGCCCGCCCCGGGCCGGTAGGTTTCGCACATGGCCACTGCTCGCCGGTCCTGGGTGCTGCGCATCCTCCTCGGACTGCTCGCCCTGATCGTCGTCGCACTCGTCGCCGGCTACTGGTATGCCCGCCCGCTCCTGCTGACCGGGACCGGATATGCCGCGCACAACGCGTGCGCCCTGCACGACCTGTCCGCGCGCAGCGACGCGACGACCGACCTGCCGCCGAACCCGCTCGTGCCCTACCTGCGCACCTCGACCGACGACGACGGCGTGGTGACCGCCTCGGTGCTCGGCCTGCTCGCCAAGCAGCGGGCCACCCCGATCCCCGGCTACGGCTGCACCCTCGGGGACCCGGCCGACCTGCCCACCCGGGACCCGGTCGACCCCGCACCGAACCCGATCGTCGACCAGCCGGTCGCGGCCGACGAGGCTGTGCAGGCGGCCATCGCCCGGGCCTTCGGCGACGACCTCGGCCCCGACGAGGCGAGCGCGCTCGGCACGCGGGCCGTCGTCGTCCTCTCCGGTGGTCACGTCGTCGGGGAGCGCTACGCCGACGGCTTCGACAGCGAGACCCGCCAACTCGGCTGGTCGATGTCCAAGAGCGTCGCCAACCTCCTCACCGGCCGCCTCGTCCAGCAGGGCGTCGTCGCCCTCGACGACACCGGGCTGCGGACGGAGTGGACCGACGAGCGGGCCCGGATCTCCATCGAGGACCTGCTCCGGATGCGGTCCGGGCTGGAGTGGGACGAGACCTACGACCTCGGCACCCCGATCACCGAGATGCTCTACCTGCGTTCGGACATGGCCGGCTTCGCCGCCGCCCAACCGCTCGGCCACGGGATCGGGGAGTTCCAGCAGTACTCGAGCGGCAGCACGAACATCCTCTGCTCGGTCCTGCTCGAGCGGGCCGGCGGCGACGCCGGCCTCGTCGACGACCTGCTCTTCGCACCGCTCGGACTCAGCTCGGCCGTGTGGGAGACCGACGGGACCGGGACACCCGTGTGCAGCTCCTACCTGTGGGCCACGCCGCGCGACTGGGCCGCGCTCGGACAGTTCGCGCTCGCCGACGGGGTCTGGGAGGGTGAGCGGCTCCTCCCGGAGGACTGGATGACCCAGTCGACGACGAACGTCGGTGCCGCGGAGTCCGACGCCGACGCCTACGGCATGAGCTGGTGGCTCAACCAGCGCGCCGACGGCACGCTCCGCTACCCGACCCTGCCGAGCGACGCATACTGGATGAGCGGACACGACGGCCAGCGGGTGTATGTCGTGCCGTCCGCCGACCTGGTCGTCGTGCGGATGGGCTTCAGCCCCGGCGTCGAGGCCGAGGACCTGCGCTCCAACGAACTCGTCGCCGACGTCGTCGCCGCGCTGGCCCGCTGATCAGATCCGGGCGTCCATGTCCTGGTAGCCGGAGTCCTCGCGGGTGCCGCCCATGCCGTCACCGACCTCGCGGTAGTCCTTGATCCACGACACCGACCGGACCCATTTGACCATCTTGTAGCCGTGCATCGACTCGGTGCGCAGCCGCAGCGGGGCGCCGTACATGTCCGGGAGGGGCTGCCCGTTCATCCCCCACGCGAGGATCGTCTCGTCCTCGAAGGCCATGTCCTTGGTCAGGCACGTGTAGTACGGCTCGACCGGACGCCCGTCATGCATGTGCTGGGCGGTGCCGAAGGACTCGATCATGACGTAGTTCGCGTCATCGAGGGCCTCCACCTGGTCGAGGAGGACCTTGAGACGGATGCCGGACCACTTCGCGATGCCGGTCCAGCCCTGCATGCACGTGTGCATCGTGATCTGGTCCTGGGCGTGGATCTCCTGGAGCTCCTCGATCGAGAAGCTCTTCGGCTCGGCGACCAGGCCGCCGACCTCGAGGCGGAAGTCGCGGAAGTCGTTGGCCCGCAACGCGAGCCACTCCGGCGACTGGTTCTCGTCCGGGGGTCGGGTGTTGACCCAGTGGAACGGGGAGATGTCGTCCTCGGTGTAGACCTGCTTGCTGCGCTGCCGGGAGACCATCCTGTTCAGGATGAGCTTCTTCACCGGCTTCTGCAGCCCGTACAGCACCCGCTGGCTGCGCCGCACGTCGACGAGGGAGAGGTACGAGGCGGCGAGCCAGATCGCGACGACGACCACGACCCCGATGATGAGCCGGGTGACCGCCTGGCCGACGAGCGCCGGCTCGTAGTCCTGGCCCATCATCATGTGGACCAGGTTGTGCTCGGGATGCACGGCGAGGACGAGCGCCACATGCATGACGAGGAACACCGTGAAGATCGACATCCCGATGAAGTGGACCGACCGGGCCGCCTGGCGGCCACCGAACAGTTTGGGATACCAGGGGTATTGGCCGATGACAGCCGGGGACATGACCGGGCCGGTCGCGATCATCAGGGGTGCGACGACGAAGACGATGAAGGAGTACATGAGCATCTGCAGCGCGTCGTACGGCTGGAAGTGCTCGATCGAGGGGACCCCGAACCCGGCGTAGATCTTCAATGACTCCCAGGCCTCGGGGATGATGTCCCAGGACGTCGGGATGAGGCGGCGCCACTGTCCGGTCGCGAAGAGCAGCGTGACGTAGATGAGCCCGTTGACGACCCACAGGGTCGTGACGATGCCGTGCCAGGCCCGGCCGAGGCCGATCTTGGCCCGTCCCGCAAGGAGATGAGCGGGTGCAGGGTGCGTTGGTCATCGCGGGCGGTGAAGGCCCCGATCTCGTGCGGGACCTTGTCCTTGGTGAACTTCAACCACTCGGTGCCCGGTCCGCAGTCGTTGCGCCAGTAGAGCCTCGGGTGCGAGGCGAGGATCTCCCATCCGGAGCGGATGAGCAGGCCGATGAAAAGGAAGTTCAGGAAGTGGGTGACCTGGAGCCACCAGGGGAAGCCCAACTCCACTCCGTCTCGGGTCACCATCGTCAGCGTTGTCACCACGGCCTCCTCGCCCACGGTCCGCTCCACCGGTCGCGGTCGTCGCGACCTGGTCCGGAGTCTATCCTTTATTGACAGTAGGGTTGTGAATATTGGTGGGGTTCCTCACAGGTCGCCACGCGACGGGGGCTCGACATCGGCGGGGTGTGCCGGTGTCGGTGCCAGGTGGCACGATGACGGACATGACCTCAACGCCGGCTTCGGGTGCCCCTGCCGATCTGAGCGCCGCCAACGCGCGTGTCCAGGAGTTGCGGGAACGGATCGAGGAGGCGGCCCGGGCCTACTACGACCGGGACACCTCGATCCTCTCCGATGCCGAGTACGACGCCCTCGTGCGCGAACTCGAGCATCTCGAGCGGGAGCATCCCGAACTGCAGAGTCAGGACAGCCCGACCCAGCAGGTGCAGGGGACTGCTGCGAGCGGGCTGCCGACGATCGAGCATCTGGAGCGGATGCTCAGCCTCGACAACGTCTTCAACGTCGAGGAGTTGCGCGACTGGTGCGCCAAGACGGCCGCCGCGGCAGGACGCGAGGTCCGCTGGTTGACAGAGCTGAAGATCGACGGGCTCGCGGTCTCGCTGCGCTATGAGGACGGGGTCCTCGTCTCCGCGGCCACCCGCGGTGACGGTCGCACCGGGGAGGTCGTCACGGCCAACGCGCTGCGGATGCCCGACATCCCGCAGCGCCTCGCCGGGGAGGGGCACCCCCGGGTCGTCGAAGTCCGGGGGGAGGCGTTCATCCCGGTCGCCGCCTTCGAGCGGCTCAACGCCCTCCAGGAGGAGCTGCGGGAGCGGGCCGTCGAGGAGGCCCGGGAGCGGTGGGAGTCGCGGGGCCGGCGGGGGGCCTTCCCCGAGGCCGTCGAACGGGACCGAGCCACCCGACGGTTCCCCACCTTCGCCAACCCCCGCAACGCCGCCTCCGGCGGGCTGCGGCAGCTGCTCGAGAAGAAGTCCGGCCTGGAGCGGGAGGCCGGGGACGCCCGGATCGACTCTCTCTCGCTCTATGTCCACGGCATCGGCGCCTGGGAGGATCCGCCGGTGGCGAGCCAGAGCGAGGTGTATGCGCTGCTCGCCTCCTGGGGGCTGCCCACCAGTCCGCATGTGCGGGTGCTCGACGACATCGACAGCGTCACCGAGTTCGTCGAGGGCTACGCCGAGCGGCGGCACTCGGTCGAGCACGAGATCGATGGGGTGGTCATCAAGGTCGACGAACTGGCGCTGCACGCCGAGCTCGGGGCGACGAGCCGGGCGCCGCGGTGGGCGATCGCCTACAAATACCCTCCGGAGGAGGTGCACACCCGGCTCCTCGACATCCTCGTCGGCGTCGGACGGACCGGTCGGGCAACGCCGTATGCGGTGATGGAGCCGGTCCATGTCGCCGGCTCGGTCGTGCGGCAGGCGACGCTGCACAACCAGGACGTCGTGCGCGCCAAGGGGGTGCTCATCGGGGACACGGTCGTGCTCCGCAAGGCCGGGGACGTCATCCCGGAGATCCTTGGTGCCGTCGTCGAGTTGCGGGACGGCTCGGAGCGGGAGTGGGTCATGCCCGCCGAGTGTCCCGAGTGCGGGTCGACGCTGCGGGCGATGAAGGAGGGGGACATCGACCTGCGCTGCCCCAACGCACGCTCCTGCCCGGCGCAGGTCCGCGGCCGGGTCGAGCACATCGGCTCCCGGGGCGGTCTGGACATCGAGGCGCTCGGTGAGGTCACCGCCGCCGCCCTGACCCAGCCGATCCTCCCGGCGGAGCCGCCGCTGGAGACCGAGGCGCGGTTGTTCGACCTGACCGTGGACGAGTTGGTCCCGATCGAGGTCGTCGTCCGGGACGCCGAGACCGGTGAACAGCGCCTCGATGACGCCGGTGAGCCGGTGGTCCGCAAGCCGTTCCAGCGGGTCGAGCTCGCCTATCCTCCCGAGGCCGAGGGGATGAGCGCAGCGGAGCGACGTGCCGCAGGGATCCGCAAGGATCATCGGGTCCTGCACCCGTCGGCGCAGGCCCTGACGCTCATCGATCAGCTCGAGGCGGCCAAGACCAAGGAGCTGTGGCGGCAACTCGTCGCGTTGAACATCCGCCACGTCGGCCCGGTCGCTGCCCGGGAGCTGGCCGACTGGTTCGGATCACTGGCGGCGATCGAGGCGGCCAGCGCCGAGGAGTTGGCACAGGTCGAGGGGGTCGGTCCGACGATCGCCGCGGCGGTCGTCGAGTGGCTCGCCGAGGACTGGCACCAGGACATCCTGGCCGCCTGGCGGGCGGCCGGGGTGCGCTTCGCGACGCCCGGCCACCCGGGCCCCGGTGCCGCGCTCGACCGCGGTGGCGTCCTCGACGGCCTGACCGTCGTCGCGACCGGCACTCTGGAGGGCTTCACCCGGGACAGCGCCAAGGATGCGATTATCGCCGCCGGCGGCAAGGCTGCCTCGAGCGTGTCGAAGAAGACCGACTTCGTCGCCGCCGGACCGGGCGCCGGCTCCAAACTCGCCAAGGCCGAGGAGCTCGGCATCCGCGTCCTCGACGCCGAGCAGTTCCGGATCCTCGTCACCGAGGGGCCGGACGCGCTTTGAGGGATCGCCGGCGTGCGGTGGGGCGCGCGGTGGGGATCCCTGGGGCGGGGTGGGCGGCGCGCCGGTCAGCGCTGCGAGCGGGACGTCCGGGTCGGCATGTGGAGATCGAGCGCGACCGCGGTCATCCGGGTGACGAAGATGAGCAGCACACACAGCCACGTCGTCCAGGCGTTGAGCCGGCCCAGAGCGTCCAGGCCGACGACGAGGGCGGCGCCGGCGACGGCGGGCACCGCATACAACTCACGCTGCAGCACCTCCGGGATCTCCCCGGCGAGCAGATCCCGGATCACGCCGCCGCCGATGGCGGTCACCCCACCGACGACGATCGCCGCCAACCAGGGACTGCCGAACTGCAACGCCTTGACCACGCCGGCGACGGCGAAGACGGACAGCCCGACGGCGTCGAGGACCGTGACGAGGCTGGTGAGCATGCCGGCACGCCGGGGCCGGCGGGCAGCCACCGCGCGGAACCGGCCATAGCAGGCGAACACGACCACCCCGGCGACCAGGCCGGCACTGACGAGTCGCCAGTCCGAGATGCCGACCGGGGGAGTGGCGCCGAGGAGCAGATCCCGGA
>DUPF01000189.1 GCA_012838445.1 Intrasporangiaceae bacterium
AGGATCAGGCGTCGCGCCACGGGTCCCGGTCCTCCACGGTCAAGGCCGCAACAGCCGCCTCGATCTCCGACTCGAAGGAGTCATCGGGCGCGGCGATGCCCTCGAGCGCCAGACGCAGGTCCTTGCCCCGCCGGCGCGGTGCGGGCCGAATCTCCGCGATGGGCCGGTTGCCCCGGGTGATCGTCACCGACTCCCCCGCCTCGATGGCATTGAGCAGCTCGGAGAAGCGCCGTGACGCCTCGGTGGCGGTGATCGTCCTCATAGCCACGATGATATCTGATAATCAGATATCGACCCCCAGGGATAGCCACCGCGCGCTCGAGCGCCCGCTAGCCATCCCCCGCAGGGTGGCTCCGCGACGCGGTCCGGTGGGTCTCGTACATCCGCACCGCGACGACGAGGGCGCAGAGCAGGCTGGCGGCGGCCGCGGCCCAGACCGCCGGCCGCAAGCCCCACAGATCGGCGACGATGCCCCCGAGCACCGCCCCGGCGGCGTATCCGAAGTCACGCCAGACGCGGTAGGTGCCGACCGCCCGGCCCCGCCAGTGCGGGTGGGCCACATCCCCGATGACGGCGAGCAGCGTCGGATAGACCATCGCGGTCCCGGCACCGAGGATCGCCGCTCCGGCCGCCCAGATCGTGAAGGAGTCCGCGACGGCGATGACGGCCAGCGCGGCGGCCTGGGTGAGCATGCCGAACGTGATGAGGTGTTTGCGGCCCCAGCGGTCCGAGAGCGCTCCGGTGAACAGTTGGCCGACGCCCCACACGCCGGGGTAGATCGCGAACAGCACCCCGATCCGGTCCACGCTCAGGTCGGCGGTCGCGAACAGCAGCGGGAACAGACCCCACGAGAGTCCGAAGTTGAGGTTGTTGACCAGTCCGGCCAGGCTCGCCGACGACAGGGCCGGCTCCCGATAGCTCGTCTGGGTGAAGACCTCCCGGCTGGTCAGGTCTGCGTGCAGATGGTCATGTCTGCCATCCGATCGGGGGGTATGCGCCACCGCCTCGACCCGGGCGTGGTCCCGGGTCTCCCGCACGACGAGGGTGGACAGTCCCAGGGCCACGATGGCATAGCTGAGGCCGAGCAGGAACGGCGCGGGGCGCAGGCCGTGCTCCGCCGCGAGGTACCCGGCGGCCATGGCGCTCGCCGCGACGGCACCGTATCCGGCGGCCTCGTTCAGTCCCATCGCCAGACCGCGCTGCTGCGGGCCGACCAGATCGATCTTCATGATGACGGTCGTGGACCACGTCAGGCCCTGGTTGATCCCGAGGAGCATGTTGGCCACGACCATCCAGCCCCAGTTGGGCGCCCAGATGAGCAGCAGCGGCACCGGGAGGGCGATCAGCCAACCGACGATGAGGACCGGCTTGCGCCCCACCCGGTCCGACCACGCACCGGCGACATAGTTCGCCGCAGCCTTGGTGATCCCGAATGCCGCGACGTAGGTGAAGATCACCGTGAAGCCGGTCAGGCCGAACGTGTCCTTGGCCAGGAGCGGCAGCACGGTCTGCTGCTGGCCGACCATGCCGCCGACGAGTGCGTTGACGACGACGAGGAGCGTGAACTGGGCGGCGTTGGCGCGCAGGCCGAGTCGGGGCGAGCCCGCGTCCGCCCCGTGGGGGTGCTGCCGGGCACCCGTCACGACAGGGCGATGCCGACGTACTTCGTCTCGAGGTACTCCTCGATCCCCTCGAAGCCGCCCTCACGACCGAAGCCGGAGTGCTTGACCCCGCCGAACGGGGCGGCGGGGTTGGACACGATCCCGGTGTTGATCCCGATCATCCCGAAGTCGAGGGCCTCAGCGACCCGGATGACCCGGGCGTTGTCCCGGGTGAAGACGTAGCCGACGAGGCCGTACTCGGTCGAGTTCGCTGCCGCGATGACCTGCTCCTCGGTGCTGAAGGTGCACACCGGGGCGACCGGGCCGAAGATCTCCTCGGTGAAGCAGCGCGCGTCCAGTGGCACGTCGGCGAGCACCGTCGGGGCATAGAAGAAGCCGCGCCCGTCGGCCGGTCCCCCACCGACCAGCGCCGTGGCCCCCCGGGAGAGCGCGTCCTCGACGAGCTCGTGTACCCCGTCGCGGGCCTTGGCGGTGATGAGCGGGCCGACGTCGACACCCTTCTTCGTGCCCTTGCCGACGGTCAGGCCACCCATCCGGGCGGCGAACTTCTCGGTGAACTCGGCGGCGACCGACTCGTGGACATAGAACCGGTTCGCCGACGTGCACGCCTCCCCGATGTTGCGCATCTTGGCCAGCATCGCCCCCTCGACTGCGGCATCGACGTCGGCGTCCTCGAAGACGATGAACGGCGCATTGCCGCCCAACTCCATCGACAGCCGCAACAACTGCTCGGCCGACTGCTCCACGAGCGCCTTGCCCACGGCGGTCGAGCCGGTGAACGTCAACTTGCGCAACCGGCGGTCCCGGATGATCGGCTCACACACGGCCCCCGAGGTCGAGGTCGTGATGACATTGACCACCCCGGCCGGCACACCGACCTCCTCCAGGATCTGCGCCAGCGCCAGCATCGACAACGGCGTCTCGTGCGCCGGCTTGACCACCATCGTGCACCCGGCCGCGATCGCCGGACCGATCTTGCGCGTTCCCATCGCCAACGGGAAGTTCCACGGCGTGATCATCAGCGTCGGTCCGACCGGCTGCTTCATCGTCACCAGCCGGGTCGCGCCGTTCGGGGCCACCGCATACCGACCGTGGACCCGGACCGCCTCCTCACTGAACCAGCGGAAGAACTCCGCCGCATAGGCGACCTCACCGCGGGCCTCGGCCAGCGGCTTGCCCATCTCCAGGGTCATGAGCAGCGCCAGCTCCTCGGTCCGCTCGATGACCAGCTCGAACGCCGCCCGCAGCAGCTCCGCCCGGTCCCGCGGCGCCGACCGCGCCCACTCCTCCTGCGCCGCGACCGCCGCGTCCAGCGCCAGGCCGCCGTCGGCGATCGACCCGTCCGCCACACTCGTCAACACCGCGCCCGTGGCCGGGTCGTGCACGTCGAAGCGGGCCTTGCTCGACGCCTCCTGCCACTTCCCGCCGATGAACAACTGCGTCGGAACCGATGCGAGGACAGACTTCTGCGTGACAGCCATGATTCAAACCTAGATCGCGTGCGAAGGGATGCGGACTGAAAAGGCCAGAACTTCGCGATTGCGAAGAAGTGGCGGAGCGATGGAGTGGGTGATGGGAGGTAGGAAGCGGGGCATCAGCGGCCGTCGAGGAGCGGCTGGGACGGATCCCACGTGGTGCCGTCCCGCTCGTCCTGGCGCCTGCGGGCGATGGCCGAAAGTGCTTCGAGGGCAACGCGGTTGGCGAGTGCCGCGGTGATGTCGGCGTGGTCGTAGGGCGGGCTGACCTCGACGATGTCGATGCCGACGACGGGCAGTTCGAGGCAGATCCGGCGAACCGAGTCGAGCAGTTCGCGGGCGGTCAGGCCCCCGGGCTCCGGGGTGCCGGTCCCCGGTGCGTGGCCGGGGTCGCAGACGTCGATGTCGACGGACAGGAACACCCCGTCGCACTCGTCGGTCGCGATCGTGAACGCCTCGGTGAGGCACTCCTGCAGGCCACGGTGGACGATCTCGGTCATCTCGAACGAGCGCATGTTCTGCTGCGCCATCCAGTCCAGCGTCTCCGGGCCGGGCCAGTATCCCCGCAGCCCGATCTGGAGGAACCGGTCCCCGCGCAGCGCGCCGGACTCGATGAGCCGACGCATCGGCTGGCCGTGCCCCCAGAGGGACCCGAACTCGATGTGTCCGGTGTCGGCGTGGGCGTCGAAGTGGATCATCGACACCCGGCCGTGGCCGAGGACGTTCGCGACACCGGTGGCGTCCGGGTAGGCGATCGAGTGGTCGCCGCCGAGGACGAGGGGGATCGCCCCAGCGGCGGCGATCGTCTGCACGGCGCGCTCGATCCGGCCGAGGGCGGCCTCGATGTCCCCGGGCGGGCACTCGACGTCACCGGCGTCGACGACCGTGAGGTCCGTCAACCCGTCGGTGCGCAGCGCCAGCGACGGACGCGACCCGTCATGTCCGAGATAGTCGGTCGCCCGGATCGCGGCCGGGCCGAACCGGGTCCCCGGTCGGTGTGAGGTGCCGCCGTCGAAGGGGGCACCGAGGATGACGACGTCGGCGTGCGCGAAGGAGTCCGGGTCGGCGAGGTTGCACGCGGGCACCCCGAGGAAGGTGAAGTCCGGGCCGAACTGCTGGCCGTAGCGGGCCGGTGTCGCACCGGTCGGGTCACTCATCGCTCCTCCATTCCCCACGGGGAACCATAGCCGTGCGGCTTCGGCGCGGCGAGCAGGTCGAGGAACGGGACCGCGTCGAAGGCCTCCGGACCGAGGATCCCGGCCCCCGCCCACACCCCGGTCGCGAGCAGTTCCAGGGCGATGACGGGGTTGAGCGCCGTCTGCCAGACGACGCACTGGGCGCCGTAGTCGCGCATCGAGTCCGCGTTGTCGCTGACGTGATACAGGTACACCGACCGTGGCTGGCCGTCCTTGCCCCGTCCGCTCACGTGCACCCCGGCGCAGGTCTTGCCCTCCATCCGCGGCCCGATCGACGCCGGGTCCGGCAGGACGGCGGCGACGACGTCACGCGGACTCACCGAGACTCCCTTGACGTCGACCGGCTCGGTGGAGTCCAGGCCGAGGGTGTTGAGGGTCTTGAGCATCGTGATCATCTCGGCGCCGAGGCCGTACTTGAAACTCACCCGGTCGGCGTCCAGCCAGCGCGGCATGAGGAGCACCTCCTCGTGCTCGACATGGACGCACTCGACCGGGCCGATGCCCTCGGGGAACTCGAAGACCTCCGGCTCGCTGAACGGCGGGAGGGTGAACCAGCCCTGGTCCTCCTCGAACTCGCGCGACCGCTCCCACACGACAGCGGGATTGAGGCACTCCTCGATGATCGTCCACATCGAGAATCCGGGCGCGAACACCTCGTTGCCCGCCTCGTCCCGGATGACGAGGTTGGCCCCGTCCCGGACCGCGAGCTCGTCGATGTGGGAGAACAGGTGATCGGCCGCATACCGGCCGAACACGTCCGCCAGACCCGGCTCGACACCCATCCCGAGCAGCGCCAGCCGACCCGCCTCCTCCCACCGCTGTTCCTGCTCGAACTGCCGGTCGCCGAGTTTGACCCCGACCCGGGAGTAGGGCTCGCTCGGGTGCGGCTCCGACAGGCTCATCGCCATGTCGAGATAGTCGGCCCCACCGGCGAAGGTGCCGTTGAAGACCGGCATGACGAACCGTGGGTCGACCGCGTTGAGGACGTGCGTTGCCCGGTGCTCCCGGACCAGGTCGGCGACGGCCTGCTCGTCGCCGGCGTCGACCCGGGCGGCGCTGAACCGCTCCTCCCCCGGACGACGCGCCGTCGCCGCGGCGACGGTCGACCGCGCCCGGTCGAGGTCGTAGTCGGCGACGACGAACGCCTCGAAGAAGTCCCGCTCGACGGTGATCCGCGCCACGGCGTCGCCCACTCCCCCGGCCCCGATCATGAGGATCCGCATGGAAACTGATCACGCCTCCTTGTCTCGACGACTGCTGAGGATCTGGCCGATGACGACGATGAGCAGGGCGACGAGGAACATCACCGTGCCGACGACGAAGATCTCGACCGGCGTGCCGCGCTGGGCGGCGCCCCACACATACATCGGGAAGGTGATCGAGGAGGGGCTGGCGTTGAAGTTGGTGATGATGTAGTCGTCGAACGACAGCGAGAACGCGAGCAGCGCGCCGGCGACGATCCCGGGCGCGGCCAGCGGCAGGGTGACCCGCAGGAACGTCTGCAGCGGGTTCGCTCCCAGGTCGGCGGCGGCCTCCTCCAACCGGGGGTCGAGGGTGCTGACCCGGGCCTTGACCGCGACGACGACGAACGACAGACAGAACATGATGTGCGCGATCGTGATGTTCAGCGCCCCGGCCGGGATCCCGGCCATGACGAACAGGGTGAGCAGACTCGAGCCCATGACGACCTCGGGGGTGGCCATCGGCATGAAGATGAGCAGGTTCGTCGCCGACCGGCCGCGGAACCGGTGCCGACCGAGGGCGAAGGCGACGAGGGTGCCGAGGATCGTCGCGACGACCGAGGCGATCACCCCGATCCGCAGGCTCAGCCCGAGCGACTCGCAGATCCCCGGGTTGCCGCACGGGTTGAACCAGGCGGACATCGAGAACTCGTTCCATTCGTAGTTGTACCGGCCGCGGGGGTTGTTGAACGAGAAGATCGCGACGATGACGTTGGGCAGGAGGAGGTATGCGAGCACCGCCAGAGCGGCGAACAACAGCAGGTGTTTGCGGACCCAGGCCATGACTACACCAGCTCCTCGGTGCCGGCCCGGCGCACATACAGACCGACGAGGGTGACGATGAGGACGAGGAGGATGAACGACAGTGCCGCGGCCTTGGGGAAGTCCAGGACCCGCAGGAACAACGAGTCGATGACCTGACCGATCATCACCGTCTGGGTGTTGCCGAGGAGTCGGGAGTTGATGTAGTCACCGGCGGCCGGGATGAAGGTCAGCAGCGTGCCGGCGACGACGCCCGGCAGCGACAACGGCCAGATGACCCGGCGGAAGGTCTCCCACGGTGAGGCATACAGGTCCCGGGCCGCCTCCATCAGTCGCGGGTCCAGCCGGTCCAGAGCCGCGAACAACGGCAGGATCATGAACGGCAGGAAGTTGTAGGTCAACCCGGCGATGACCGCGAACTTGCTGTTGAGCAGCGTCTCGCCCTGGGTCAGGCCGAGGAAGTTCAACACATGCGTCAGCCCGGTGCCCTTGACCACGTCCGAGACGACGCCGCCGTCGCTGAGGATGATCCGCCAGGCCAGGGTGCGGATGAGGAAGCTGGTGAAGAACGGCGCGATGACGAGGATGAGCATGATGTTCTTCCACCGCCCCGCCTTCTGCGCCATGTAGTACGCGAGCGGATACGCGAGGATCAGGCCGACGACCGTGGCCGTCGCGGCATACCCGAGGGACCGGATCAGGTGCGGCCAGTACTCCGAGATCGTCTCCGGGTAGATCCCGAAGTTGCCGGTCAGGACATACCCGTCATAGACGTTGCCCTCCTGCAGCGACTGGGACCCGAGGGTGACCATCGGGGTGGCGTAGAACAGCGCGAGGAAGGCCAGCCCGGGCAGCAGCAGCGCGTAGGGCACCCAGTTGCGGCCGCCCCGCCGGGCCGGTGCAGCGTCGCTGCCGCCGACGGTGACGGCCATGTTAGCCATGGCGCAGCCCCGTATCGAGCAGTCCGGCGTCCTCGTCCTGGCGGGCGTCGAGGATGAACTCACTGCCCGGATCCCACGAGATCTGCACGGACTCACCGACACTCGCCCGCGGCGATCCGTCGTTGGGCTGGACGACGGTGACCTCGAAGCCCCACGGGAGTTGGACGAGGTACTGGGTCGCGACGCCGGTGAACGAGGCGTCGGTGACGGTGGCGGTCAACTGGTTGCGGCCCGGCCCGTCGAGCCGCAGCTTCTCCGGCCGGACCCCGACGAAGACGTCCCGGACCCCGTCCGGGATGTGCTCGGTCGCGACGAGGATCGGGAACCCGTGGCAGTCCGCCGTGGACAGCCCCTCCCCCGCATCGCCGGTGATCCGCGAGGTGAGCAGGTTGGACTGGCCGAGGAAGTTGGCCACGAACGTCGACGCCGGCCGGTCGTAGAGCTCGGCCGGTTCGCCGACCTGCTCGAGACGACCGGCGTTCATCACCGCGACCGTGTCGGCCATCGTCATGGCCTCCTCCTGGTCATGGGTGACGTGGATGAACGTGATCCCGACCTCGGACTGGATCCGCTTGAGTTCGAGCTGCATCTGACGGCGCAGCTTCAGGTCGAGGGCACCGAGCGGCTCGTCGAGGAGCAGCACATCCGGACGGTTGACCAGGGCCCGGGCCAGCGCCACCCGCTGCTGCATCCCGCCGGAGAGCTGGTTGGGCTTCTTCTTGGCGGTATGCCCGAGCTCGACGAGTTCGAGCGCCTCCTGGGCCTTGGCCATGGCGTTCTTGTCACCGCGCCGCTTCAACCCGAACGCGACGTTGTCGATGATCTTCATGTGCGGGAAGAGCGCATAGCTCTGGAAGACGGTGTTGACGTTGCGTTTGTGGGCCTTGGTCTCGGTGATATCGGTGTCGCCGATGTAGATGGATCCGGACGTCGGGTCCTCCAGGCCCGCGATCATCCGCAGGGTCGTCGTCTTCCCGCAGCCGGACGGGCCGAGCAGCGCGAAGAACGCGTTCTGCGGGATCGTCAGATCGAGCGGGTGCACAGCGGTGAAGGTCTCGAAGGACTTGCTCAGCTGCACGAGGCGCAGATCGCCCGATGGGGTGTCGCTCACGGCGCTCTCCCTCCGGTTCGTGGGTGGAACGCGCGTCGTCAGCCGACGACGATCGCCTGGAACTTGGCGGTGAAGTCGCTCTCCTCCTCGTCGGTGAGCCCGCGGAAGACGTGCGCCCGGGACAGGACCTCGTCGCTGGGCAGGATCAACTCGTTGCCGGCGATCTCCGGGTCCAGGTCGAGCAGCGCCTCCTCGGTGCCCTTGACCGGCGGGATGAAGTTCACCCAGGCCGCGACCTCGGCCTGCACGGCCGGGTCGTAGTAGTGGTTGATGAGCAACTCGGCGTTCTTCTTGTGCTTGGCCATGTTTGGGATGGCCCAGTTGTCCGACCAGAGGGTGCAGCCCTTCTGGGGCAGCGCATACCCCAGATCGGGGTTCTCGAGCTGGAGCTGGACGACGTCCCCGGTCCACGCGAGGCAGGCGGCGATGTCGCCGGAGGCCAGCGGCTGGGTGTACTCGTTGCCGGTGAAGCCCTGGAGCTGACCGCGGTCCTTGGCGTCCTGGATGACCGCGAGCGCCTCGTCGAACTGTTCGGCGGTGAAGCTCGTGATGTCGATGCCCATGTCGAGCATGATCAGCCCGACGGTGTCGCGCATCTCGGTGAGCAGCGTGACGCGACCCTTCAGGGCCGGGTCGTTGAGGAGCTGGTCGACCGACTCGACCTTCTTGCCGCCGGTTGCCGTCGGGTTCCACGCGACCCCGGCGAAGCCGGACTGCCACGGCAGGGAGAACTTGCGGCCCGGGTCGAACTCGACGTCCTTGAGGGAGTCGACGAGGTTGGCGGCGTTGGGGATGTTGTCGTAGTTGAGTTCCTGCAGGTACCCCTGGCGGATGAGTCGGGCGATCATCCAGTCGGTGCTGCACCAGACGTCGCGTCCGGTGTCCTGGCCGGCCTCGAGGAGCGGACGGACCTTGGCGTAGAACTCGTCGTTGTCGTTGTAGTCCTCGGTGTAGGTCACCGCGATCCCGGTCGCGGCGGTGAACGCCTCGATCGAGGGCCGCTTGCCGGAGTCGTCGACGTCGATGTACTCGGGCCAGTTGGACCAGTTGACGACCTTCTCGCTGTCGGACAGGTCCTCCTGCTGGGCCGGGGCGGCTCCGGTGCCGGTGCCGCCCGGGCCGCCTCCGGTGCCCTTGCTGCCGCACGCGGACAGGGCGGCGACACCGACGCCGGCCAGGCCGAACATCGCGGTGCGGCGGCTGACCAGGCCGCGGGAGAGGGCGGCCCGGAAGGCCGGGTTGTTCAGGTCAGGGGTGGTGTTCATCGATCACACGCTTTCGTCTGGGGATGTCGGGAGGTATGCGGTGCTCGGCTCAACTGTCGATGTTGGCCATGACGTGCTTGATCCGGGTGTAGTCCTCGAGGCCGTACATCGACAGGTCCTTGCCGTAGCCGGAGTGCTTGAAACCGCCGTGCGGCATCTCGGCGACGAGGGGGATGTGGTCGTTGATCCACACGCACCCGAAGTCGAGGGCCTTGCTCATCCGCATCGCCCGGCCGAAGTCCCTCGTCCACACCGAGGAGGCCAGGCCGTACTGGACGCCGTTGGCGTAGCCGAGGGCCTCGGCCTCGTCGCTGAAGCGCTGCACGGTGATGACCGGGCCGAAGATCTCGTTCTGGATGGCCTCGTCGTCCTGGCGCAGACCGGAGACGACGGTCGGCTCGAGGAAGAATCCGTCGCCGAGGTCGCTGATCCGGTTGCCGCCGGTGGCGACACTCGCGTGCGCGGGCAGCCGCTCGAGGAATCCGGTGACCCGCTCCAACTGGGTGGCGTTGTTGACCGGGCCGAAGAGGGCGTCCTCGTCGTCTGGGCGGCCGACCTTGGCCTCGCGGGCGGCGTAGTCGGCCAGGGCGGCGACGAAGTCGTCGTGGGCACCGTCCTGGACGATGACCCGGGTGGCCGCGGTGCAGTCCTGGCCGGCGTTGAAGTATCCGGCGACGGCGATCGTCTCGACCGCCGCCTCGATGTCGGCGTCGTCGAAGACGACGACCGGCGCCTTGCCGCCGAGTTCGAGGTGCACCCGCTTCAGCTGCCGGCTCGCGCTCTCGGCGACCTGCATCCCGGCCCGCACCGACCCGGTGATCGCGACCAGTCCGGGCGTCGGGTGCTCGACGAGGGTCCGGCCGGTGTCCCGGTCGCCGGTGATGACGTTGAGGGTGCCCGCGGGGGTGTGCCGGCCGACGATCTCGGCGAGGAGCAGCGTGGTCTCTGGGGTGGTGTCACTCGGTTTGAGGACGACGGTGTTGCCGGCCGCGAGCGCGGGCGCGATCTTCCACACCGCCATCATCATCGGGTAGTTCCACGGCGTGACCTGGCCGACGACCCCGATCGGCTCACGGCGGATCCAGCTCGTGTGGCCGGCCATGTACTCCCCGGCCGCCTTGCCCTCGAGGACCCGGGCGGCACCGGCGAAGAAGCGGATCTGGTCGACCATCGGGGGGATCTCCTCCGAGGCGGTGAGCGCATACGGCTTGCCGGTGTTCTCCGCCTCGAGCTCGACGAGTTCCTGGGCGTGCGACTCGATGTCGTCGGCGATCTTGAGCAGCGCCTGCTGGCGTTCGCTCGGGGTCGTCTGCCCCCACTCCTCGAACGCGGTCGCGGCGGCCGCGTAGGCGGCGTCGACGTCCTCACTCGAGCTGACCGGGGCGTGGGCGACGACGGCACCGGTCGCCGGGTTGACCAGGTCGCTCGTGGTGTCGGTGCGGGCATCGACGAACTCGCCGCCGATGTAGTTCTTCAGGGATCGTGGACTGCTCATCAGCGCAGGTCGGCCTTTCGGGAATCGCCGCTGCACGGCAGCCGGCGAGACGGTGGGGAAGGTGGCACTCAGGATAGTGCTCCCGGCGACGATTTCGGGCGGTTCCGGCGAACAATCTTCGCTGAATCGCAACACAGATCCCCGATGAGCAACGGATTCGCGTGCATTCGCGTCGCCGCGGACTCGTCCCATGTGCCACCATGAGGGCTATGTCCCGCACTCGCAACGGTCTGCGCTCGACCGCCGACCCACGCCTGGACGAGATCTCCAAGGCGATCATCGAGGTCCTCCAGGTCGACGGACGTGCCTCGTATGCCGCGATCGCCAAGGAGGTCGGCCTCTCCGAGGCCGCCGTCCGGCAACGGGTCCAGCGCCTCCTCGACGCCGGCATCATGCAGATCGTCGCCGTCACCGACCCGATCCAGGTCGGCTTCCGCCGCCAGGCGATGATCGGCATCCGCGTCGACGGGGACATGACCGAGGTCGGCGACGCCCTCGCCGAGATGCCCGAGGTCGACTACGTCGTCACCACCGCCGGCAGCTTCGACATCCTCGCCGAGGTCGTCTGCGAGGACGACGAACAACTCCTCGACCTGCTCGGCAGCCGGATCCGCAAACTCCCCGGCGTGAGCACGACGGAGACCTTCGTCTATCTCAAACTCAACAAACAGCACTACAACTGGGGCACCCGCTGACCGGCGGGACCCTGCTCAGCCGCGCACCGCATACCCACCAGAGAACCCGTCAGGAAGTGAACCCGCCGTGACCGACCCGATGCTCACCCCGGCCGGTACCCCCTACACCCACGCCGCCCGAGACCACCTGTGGATGCACTTCACCCGGCATTCGACGTTCGAGCCGACCGACCGCGGCGGACTCGGGCACGACGTGCCGGTCATCGTCCGCGGCGAGGGACACACGATCTGGGACAGTCGCGGCCGCCACTACATCGACGGACTGGCCGGCCTGTTCGTCAACCAGGTCGGCCACGGCCGCACCGAGATCGCCGAGGCGATGGCCCGGCAGGCGAGCGAACTGGCGTTCCACCCGCTCTGGTCCTTCGCCCACCCGCGAGCGATCGACCTCGCCGAACGGCTCGCGTCCGCCGCCCCCGGGGACCTGAACCGCGTCTTCTTCACCACCGGCGGCGGCGAGGCGGTCGAATCCGCCTGGAAGCTGGCCAAGCAGTACTTCAAACTCACCGGCAAACCGACCAAGCACAAGGTGATCTCCCGCTCCATCGCCTATCACGGGACCCCGCAGGGGGCGCTCGCGCTCACCGGCATCCCGGACGCGAAGAAGATGTTCGAACCCCTCGTGCCCGGGGCGTTCAAGGTGCCGAACACGAACTTCTACCGGGCCCCGGAGGCGCTGCGCGAGGACGAGAAGGCCTTCGGGCAGTGGGCCGCCGACCGGATCGGCGAGGCGATCGAGTTCGAGGGCCCCGAGACCGTCGCCGCCGTCTTCCTCGAGCCGGTGCAGAACTCCGGCGGCTGCTTCCCGCCACCGCCCGGCTACTTCGAACGCGTCCGCGAGATCTGCGACGAGTACGACGTCCTCCTCGTCTCCGACGAGGTGATCTGCGCCTTCGGGCGGATCGGGTCGATGTTCGCCTGCGACGACTTCGGCTACCAACCGGACATCATCACCACCGCCAAGGGTGTCACCTCCGGGTATGCCCCGCTCGGCCTGATGCTCGCCTCGGACCGCCTCTTCGAACCGTTCCGCGAGGGCACGACGATGTTCCCGCACGGCTACACGTGGGGCGGGCACCCCGTCTCGTGCGCGGCCGCCATGGCCAACCTCGACATCTTCGAACGGGAGGGGCTGAGCGACCATGTCAAGGAGAACGCCGGACTGTTCCGCGCCGCCCTGGACACCCTGACCGATCTGCCGATCGTCGGCGACGTGCGCGGCGCCGGGTTCTTCTACGGCATCGAACTGGTCAAGGACCAGCAGACCCGCGAGACCTTCGACGACGACGAGGCCGAGCGGCTGCTGCGCGGCTACCTCACCCCCGCCCTCTTCGAGGCCGGGCTGTACTGCCGCGCCGACGACCGGGGCGAGCCGGTCATCCAGCTCGCACCCCCGCTGACCATCGGCCCGGCCGAGTTCGACGACATCGCCGCCCGACTGCGCTCGGTGCTCACCGACGCCGAACGTCATCTGTGACGCTTCGCCCCCTGTGGTGGGACTCCGCCGCGCCGGGTCCACGCCACGACGGTGAGGTGCCGCAGTCGGTCGACGTCGTCATCGTCGGCGGCGGATTCACCGGGTTGTGGTCGGCGTACTACCTCCTCGAGCACCGGCCCGACCTGAATGTGCTCGTCCTCGAGGCCGAGCACGTCGGGTTCGGTGCCTCCGGTCGCAACGGCGGCTGGGTCTCGGCGCTGTGGCCGGTCAGCCCCGAGACGATCGCCGCCCGGCACGGCCGGGAGGCCACCCTCGACTTCCTCGCCGCGTTGCGCGAGACCGTCGACGAGGTCGGCGACCGGTGCGCGGCCGAGGGGATCGACGCCGGGTTCGTCAAGGGCGGTACCCTCTCCCTGGCCCGCTCCCCCGCCCAGGAGCAGCGGGCCCGCGCCGAGGTCGCCCACGCCGACCGATGGGGACTCGGTACGCTCTGGCTGGACCGGGACGCGACCCGGGACCGACTGGCCGCCACCGCGGTCCGGGGCAGCGCATACAACCCGAACTGCGGGCGGATCCACCCGCGCCGACTCGTCGACGGCCTGGCCGCAGCCGTGGTCCGACGCGGCGCCCTGATCCGGGAGGGGGTCCGGGTCGGGCGGATCTCCCGGGGCGTGGTCGCCCTCGAGGATGGCCGACTGGTCTCCGCCCGGCACGTGCTGCGGGCGACCGAGGCCTGGACGGCGCAACTGCCGGGGCACGGGCGGGACATCGCGCCGGTCTATTCGCTCATGGTCGCCACCGAACCGCTCTCTGCGGAGCAGTGGGCCGACATCGGGCTGGACGGGCGGGAGGTGTGGAGCGACCAGGGGCACGTCATCATCTACGGGCAGCGCACCGTCGACGACCGGATCGCCTTCGGCGGCCGCGGCGCGCCCTACCACTTCGGCTCCACGATCCGACCCGAGTTCGACCAGGACAGCAGGGTTTTCGCCGATCTGATCCGGGTCCTGCACCAAATCCTGCCGCAACTGGCCGACGTCCCGATCACGCACACGTGGGGCGGGCCGCTCGGGATCGCCCGGGACTGGCACCCGTCGGTGGGCTACGCCGACGGCGTCGGGTGGGCCGGCGGCTACGTCGGGGACGGCGTCGCCGCGACGAACCTCGCCGGACGCACCCTCGCCGACCTCGTCCTGGGCCGGGACACCCCGTTGGTGCGGATGCCGTGGGTCAACCACCGTTCCCCGCGCTGGGAACCGGAGCCGTTGCGCTGGCTCGGGGTCAACGCCGGATTGCGGCTGGCCCACCTCGCCGACCGGGAGGAACGCCGCACCGGGGCTCCGGCCCGCCTCGGTGCCGTCCTCGACCGGCTCACCGGCGGATCCTGAGTCGTCGCAGCCGAGGACAGCCGCCGGACTCGATGCCCGGTGTGTGCGACGGATAGCGTGGCGCCATGCAAGAGATCCACTCCGGCGAGGCGCTGCGCGCCGCTCTCGACGCGGGCACGCCGCTCAACCAGCTCCGGCTCGAGGGCATCGACCTCGCACCGTTCGAGCAGCGTCTGTTCGGGCGGACCGACCTGGAAGGTCTCGTCGTCCTCGGGTGCTCGATCCCGACCACCTTGGATCTGCATCTGCGCCGGCACGGCGCCATCATCTTCCCCAAGGAGCCGAACGCGCCGGTCTCGATCTACCGGGCCCGGCTCTACCACCCGGCCGAGCTCTACACCGGGCTGAGCCACGGTTATGCGACCACTGCCGACGCCCAGGCCTACGAGTGGGCCATGGACACCGAACTCGGCAAGGACACCTACATCTCGATGCTCAAGGCGATCCACGACGACGCCATGAGCGACAACCTCGCCGACCTGCTCGAGGGCCGACGCGCCGTCGGGGTCATGGGCGGGCACAACCTGGAGCGGGACACCGGCGGCTATCGGCTCGCCGCCGAGTTGGGACATCGGCTCGTCGAGGCCGGCTATGTCGTCCTGACCGGAGGTGGCCCGGGCGCGATGGAGGCGGCCAACCTCGGTGCCTTCACCCGCTCCCCCGACAAACTCGCGCACGCCCTGGAACGACTCGCCGCCGTCCCGAGCTTCCGGCCCAGCATCGACGAGTGGGCGCAACTGGCCTTCGACGTGCGCCGCGACATCTCCAACGGCCAGGCCCGCGATGACAACCCGCACAGCATCGGCATCCCGACGTGGTTCTACGGCCACGAGCCGCCGAATATCTTCTGCCACGCCATCGCGAAGTACTTCTCCAACGCCGAGCGGGAGGACGGTCTGGTCACCCGCTCCAACGCGGGCATCGTCGTGCTGCCCGGGGCGGCGGGCACCGTCCAGGAGATCTTCCAGGCCTGCACCCCGCTGTACTACCACGACGAGGACCGCCCCGGTGCCGACCTGCCCCGCCTCGTCCTCGTCGGGTTGCAGCACTGGACCGAGACGCTGCCGGCGTGGCCGCTCATCCGCGCTCTGGCCGCCGGTCGGCCGATGGCCGAGCACGTCCACATCGTCGACGACCTCGATGCCGCGATGGAGCACTTCCCGGCCCGCTGACCACCCCCGTCGACGGATGGTTCTGGCACCGCATTTCGCCGCAGAGCGTGACCAGAACCATCCGTCAACGGGAGCGAGAGGGCCGGCTCAGAGGTGGCCGGCGTCGATGATCGCCTGGAACTCGGCGAGTATGCGCGGGTCGCCCTCGCGGGTCAGGCCCCGGTCGGCCCGGGTCCAGACGAGCAGGTCGAGATCCTCGGCCGTGCCCGAGATCGTGGCGTCGGGAGCCTGCCCCTCGACCCGCTCTCCGGTGGGATGGTCGGTGAATGTCTGGCCCCAGGCCTGCCCGGTCCACCGGACCGTGCCGACCTGCCAGGTGCGTCCGGTGTCGGTGGCGCGCAGTTCGACGACCCCGCTGCGGACCCGATCGGCGTCCGCGGGTGCCCAGTTCCACATGACGTCGAGGACGTGGTCGACGCCGTCGCCCGCGATGTCCGGGTCGATCGGCGAGATGTCCTGACCTGCCGTGAGCTCGGCGTCGACGCGGTGCATCGTCGCCTCGTGGGTCTGCATCCGCCAGGTGAAGTCGACGCTCTGATCGGGCTCGAACCAACTCCACGCCCACTCGCCCGGGTCGCGGGAGTCCAGCGCCGCGAGCAGATCTGCTGTCGCCTGCCGCCGCAACTGCTGGAGACGCTGCGGATCCTGGGGCAGCGGCTCCTGGTTCTCCTCGAACTCACCGGCCTGCGGGCCGGTCAGCCGCTCGCCGATGACGGCCGCCCAGAACTGGTGCACCTGGGTGAGGTGCGAGAGCAGGTCCAGGGCGGTCCAGTCCGGGCAGGTGGGCACCGGGACGGTGGGGTCGGCGGTGGCCAGCGCTGCGGCGAACCGCTCTGACTCGGCGGCGATGATGCTGCGGCGATCGATCATCTGTTCACCGTAGTGGCGTCGAACCCCGCGAGCACAGCAGTTTTCGAGGCGCCCCGATGTCGCTCGGCGCGTCGTCCAGCAACCTTCCTATTGTCAGGTTGCTGGACAGCGGCTCGACCGAGTCAGCGCAGGACCTGCGGGGTCTCCTGCCAGACCGGACGGGCCTGTTCGAACTGCTCCGCGAGGGCGAGGATGCGGTGCTCCTGGCGGGGTGGGGCGATGAGTTGCAGCCCGACCGGGAGCCCCTCCGAGGTGAACCCACACGGCACCGACAGGGCCGCGAACCCGGTCAGCGAGATCCGCCACACCGAGCGCATCCACTCCAGATAGTCCGGCTGGGCCACCCCGTTGATCTCCCTCGGCCAGGTCGTGCCCGCGTCGAACGGGACGACCGCCGTGACCGGGGCGGCGAGGACATCGATGCCCTCGAACAGGTCGAGCATGCCCTGATACACCCGCTGCCGCTGCTCGCGCGCCTCGTGGAACTGCTCGAGGGTGACCCGCATCCCGGCCTCGGTGTTGTAGACGAGTTCCGGGCTGAGCACGTCGCGGTGCTCCTCGAGCAGCGCGCCGTAGTTGCGGGCGTAGAGCAGGCTGCGCAGCACCCGGAAGGAGCTGTCCGCCTCGGTCAGGTCCGGTTCGACATCGGTGACGGTATGCCCGAGCCCGGTCAGCGTGGGCCGACCGTCCTCCTCCAGGACGGTCGTGATCGCCGCCTCGATGTCCAGGCCCCCGACGGTCCGGCTCCACCCGATCCGCAGCGGACCGTCGAGGGCCGGCAGTTGCGCGGGCAGCGGGTCGGGGAACGCGAGCGGCGCCCGGTCGTCGCCACCGGAGAGCACCGACAGCAGCAGGGCGACGTCGGCGACGGTGCGCCCCATCGGTCCGTTCGTCGGCAGCGGGTCCCAACTGTCCTTGGCCGGCCAGTTCGGCACCCGGCCGAAGGACGGCCGCAGCCCGACGACGTTGCAGAACGCGGCCGGGTTGCGCAGCGAGCCGCCGACATCCGAGCCGTCCGCGACCGAGGCGAGCCCGGCCGCGAGGGCAGCGGTGGCCCCACCGCTGGAGCCGCCGGCGGTGCGGGTCGGGTCGTACGGGTTGGTCGTCGTCCCGAACACCCTGTTGTACGTGTGCGAACCGGTCCCGCCCTCGGGGGTGTTGCTCTTGCCGTAGATCACCGCGCCCGCGGCCCGCAGCCGCTCGACGACGAGGGTGTCGCGCTCCGGGACGTGCTCGGCGTGCAGCACCGATCCGTAGGTCGACCGCATCCCGGCCGTGTCCTCGAGGTCCTTGACGACGACCGGGAGTCCCTCGAGCGGACGGACCGGCTCGCCGGACTCGCGCCGCCGGTCCGACTCGGCGGCGACCGCCTCGGCCGCCTCCCAGTCGGTCGTCACGACCGCGTTGATCACCCCGTTGACCTCGTCGTAACGGGTCCGTGTCTCGGCGAGCAACTCCCGCGCGGACAGGTCACCGCGCGCCATGGCGGCCAGTTGGTCGGTGGCCCGCCACCGGCACAGATCGTCTCGTGACTCGCTCACTCCTGATCCTTCCCGGGGACCGCGGCGGCCAACTGGCCGCACGCCCCGTCGATGTCCGAGCCTCGGGTGTCCCGGACGGTGGTGGGTATGCCGTGCGCCCGCAGTCGTTCGACGAACTGCTGCTGCACCCCGGCTCTGGATGCCGTCCACTTCGACCCCGGCGTGGGGTTGAGGGGGATCGGGTTGACGTGGACCCAGCCCTTGCCGCGGGCGGTGAGCTTCGCACCGAGCAGATCCGCACGCCAGGCATGGTCGTTGATATCCCGGATCAACGCATACTCGATCGAGACCCGGCGACCGGTCGCGTCGAAGTAGCGGCGGGCCGCGTCGAGGGCCTCGTCGACACTCCATCGGGTGTTGATCGGGACCAGTTCGTTGCGCAACTCGTCGTCCGGGGCGTGCAGCGACAGTGCGAGGGTGACCGGGATGCCCTCGGCGGCGAGGCGGTCAATGCCGGGGACGAGTCCGACGGTCGACATTGTCAGACCCCGGGCGGACATGCCGAGCCCGTCCGGGGTCGGATCGGTCAGCCGCCGGATCGCACCGATCGCGGCCTTGTAGTTCGCGAGCGCCTCCCCCATCCCCATGAAGACGACGTTGGAGACCCGCAGCGGCGACTCCCGGTCGGTGCTGCTCAGTCCGGGCACCTCGCCGCGACGCAGCAGCCGGGCGGCGTGGACGACCTGTTCGACGATCTCGGCGGTCGACAGGTTGCGGGTCAGGCCCGCCTGACCGGTCGCGCAGAAGGGGCAGTTCATCCCGCAGCCGGCCTGGCTGGAGATGCACATCGTCACCCGGTCCGGATAGCGCATGAGCACCGATTCGACGAGGGCTCCGTCGTGCAGGCGCAGGACCGTCTTGACGGTCATCCCGTCGTCGGTGGTGATCGTGTGGATCGGGGTGAGCAGCGTCGGCAGTGCCCGGGCGACGAGCTCGGCCCGCTCCCCCTTGGGCAGGTCGGTCATCTCGTCGGGGTCGCTGACCAGCCGCTCGAAGTAGTGCGCCGACAGCTGCCGGGCGCGAAATCCCTTGTGCCCGAGGGACTCGACGAACTCCTTGCGCTCCGCGGGAGCCAGGTCGGCGAGGTGGACCGGCGGCTTCCCGCGCCGCGGTGCGGTGAAGGTGAGCTGCCCCGGGCGGGGTCGGCTCCTCGGCGCCGTCGGCTCGCTCGCCGGGGTGGGATCGGTCTTCGCGGTGGGCTCGGTCATCGATGCTCAGGCGATCGGGACGGCGTAGGACAGCGCGATCCACAACAGGGGCGCGGTCATGACGAGGCTGTCGATCCGGTCCATGACACCGCCGTGGCCGGGCAGCAGGGAGCTCATGTCCTTGATGCCGAGATCCCGTTTGATCGAGCTCTCGATGAAGTCCCCGATGGTGGCGACCCCCGCGGACAGCGCGCCGATGACGGCACCGTGCCACCACACGGACTCCGGCCAGAACTGCCACATCGCGACCGCGCCGATGGCGGCACAGGTGGTGACCGAACCGGCGAAGCCCTCCCACGACTTCTTCGGACTCACCGACGGGGCCATCGGGTGTTTGCCGAACAACACGCCCACCGCATACCCACCGATGTCGCTGAACACGGTGACGACGATGAAGAAGATGACCCGCAGATGCCCGTCCGGGGCGGCGAGCAGCAGCGGCACGAACGAGCCGAGGAAGCACGGATAGAGCGCGGTGAACGCACCCGCACTGACGTCCTTGAGCGCCCCGGTCACCCCGTCCGCGATCCGCCAGACCATCACCGCGACAACGGTCAGGGCCAGCGCGATGAGCTGCGCCTCGGCGCCCTTGTAGTAGGCGACGACGATCATCGCCGTCCCGCCGATGAGCACCGGCGGGAGCGGGACCCGCACCCCGGTGCCGCGCATCGCCCGGGCCAGCTCCCAGACGCCGACCGCCATGATCACGACGACGAGCGCGAGGAAGACCTCCCGGAGCAGGAGGAGCGAGCCGAGGGCGGCGGCCGCGAGCAGCACCCCGACCCCGATGGCGGCCTTGAGGTCGCGCCCGGCCCGCCCGGGGGAGGCAGGTTCCTTCCCGGAGCGGCGGGAGCGACGCGTCACGGTCGCGTCGGGAGCCGGATCACTCGTCATCGTGGGCAGCGCGCAGGTCGCAGGAGTCGCCGGATCAGATCTCGAGGAGCTCGGCTTCCTTGAGCTTGAGGGATTCGTCGATGGCGTCGACATACTTCTTGGTCAGCACCTCGAGCTCCTTCTCCCCACGCATCCCCTCGTCCTCACCGACGTCGCCGTCCTTGATGGCCTTCTCGATCGCGTCCTTGGCGTGCCGACGGATGTTGCGGACCGCGATGCGGCCCTCCTCGCCGGTGTGGCGAGCCATCTTGATGTACTCCTTGCGGCGCTCCTCGGTCAGCTGCGGCAGGTTGAGCCGGATGATGTTGCCGTCGTTGCTCGGGTTGACGCCGAGGTCGGCGTCACGCAACGCCTTCTCGATGGCGTTCATCGCGCCCTTGTCGTAGGGGTTGACCAGGACGGTGCGCGCCTCGGGGGTCTGGAAGGAGGCGAGCTGCTGCAACGGGGTCGGTGCGCCGTAGTAGTCGACGACGACCTTGTTGAACATGCCCGGGTGCGCCCGACCGGTGCGGATACCCGCGAGGTCGTCCTTGGTGACCTCGACGGCCTTGTCCATCTTGTCCTCGGCCTCGAGCAGGGTGTCGTCGATCATGTCGTCCTTCGTCTCTCTCGCGTCGTCGCAGGTGTATGTCGCAGGTGTATGCGGGGGGCACGCACGCGCATACCCGCCCCTTAGTCTCTCAGGTCGGGAGTCGTTCTGTCGGCACCCCCGCCGGTCAGCCGGAGGTGACCAGGGTGCCGATGGGCTCCCCGCGCAGGGCGCGGGTGATGTTGCCGTCACCTTCCATGCCGAAGACGACCATGGGCAGCCTGTTCTCCATGCACAGGCTGAAGGCTGCCGCGTCGACGACCTTGAGGTTGCCGCGCAGCGCGTCGGCGAAGGTGACCTTCTCGAGTTTGCGGGCTTGCGGGTCGGTGCGCGGGTCGGCGTCGTAGACCCCGTCGACACCGCTCTTGGACATCAGGACCATGTCGCAGTGGCACTCCAGCGCCCGCTGGGCGCTGACGGTGTCGGTCGAGAAGTAAGGCATGCCGGCGCCGGCGCCGAAGATGACGACCCGGCCCTTCTCAAGGTGGCGGATGGCCCGGCGCGGGATGTAGGGCTCGGCGACCTGGCCCATGGTGATCGCTGTCTGCACGCGGGTGTCGATGCCCTCCTTCTCGAGGAAGTCCTGCAGCGCGAGGCAGTTCATCACGGTGCCGAGCATGCCGATGTAGTCGGCCCGGGCCCGGTCCATGCCCTTCTGCTGCAGCTCGGCGCCGCGGAAGAAGTTGCCACCGCCGATGACGACCGCGACCTCGATGCCCTCCCGGGCGGCCGTGGCGATCTGGCGGGCGATGTCGCGGACCACGTCCGGGTCGACCCCGATCCGGCCGCCGCCGAAGACCTCACCGGAGAGTTTGAGCAGGACTCGACGTGGGCGGTTCGGCGCAGGGGTGGTCACCAG
>DUPF01000190.1 GCA_012838445.1 Intrasporangiaceae bacterium
GCGCATCCGCGTGCGCACGTCGAGGAGGCGGGCAGCCTCACGCTGGGCGGCATCGGGGCGACCGGAGCGGCCGGGACGACTCATCGCAGGTCCGCCCTCAGATCCGGGCCAGCTTGATCCGGACCCGCTCGTCCGCACCCACGGTGGCCTCGGTGACACCGTCACCGGCGGGCAGGTCGTCGATCGAGCCGGAGGAGCCGAACTGGGTGGCGAGGGTCTCGGCGACGATGAGGTCGCGGTGGGCGATCGTCGCGTCGAGCACCGCCTCCGAGCCGGTCACGGTGAGCGAGATCCGGTCCGAGACCTCCAGGCCGGCGTCCTTGCGGGCCTGCTGCACCGCCCGGACCAGGTCCCGGGCCAGACCCTCCCGGGCCAGTTCCGGGGTGACCGTCGCATCGAGGACGACGAACCCACCACCGGGCAGCACCGCCGTCAGCTGCGTACCGTCGCCGGGACCATCGCCGCCGGCGCGGTCGTCGACGACGGTCTCCAATGCATACTCACCCTCCTGCAGGGTGATCCCGCCGGAGGTGACCGTCCCGTCCTCGGCGACCGACCAGTCACCGCTCTTCGAGCCCTTGATCGCCTGCTGGACGTCCCGGCCGAGGCGCGGACCCGCGGCGCGGGCGTTGACGGTCAGGCGCTGGACGATCCCGAAGTCGGTGTCGGCGGCCTGATCGACGTCGACGACGGTGACCTCCTTGACGTTGAGCTCGTCGCGCACGATCGAGGACAACCCGGCGACCAGATCGGCCGACGGCGTGACGAGGGTGAGCCCGCCGAGCGGCTGACGCACCCGCAGCCCCTGCGCCTTGCGCAGCGCCGAGACCGTCGAGCACACCGACTGGACCCGGTCCATCGCCTCGACGAGCTTGGCGTCGGTCGGGAACAGGTCCGCATCCGGCCAGTCGCTCAGGTGCACCGACCGCTCCCCGGTCAGGCCGCGCCAGACCTCCTCGGTGACGAGCGGCAGCAGCGGCGCGGCGACCCGGCACACCGTCTCCAGGACGGTGAATAGGGTGTCGAAACCCATCCGGGTCGATTCGCTCACCGTGCCGTCCGCGGCCCAGAACCGGTCCCGGTTGCGGCGGATGTACCAGTTCGTGAGCAGCTCGAGGAAGTCGCGCGTCAGGTCGCACGCCTTGGCGATGTCGTAGACGTCCTGGGCCTGCTCGCTGCCGCGGACGTAGTCGCCGAGTTTGGCGAGGATGTAGCGGTCGAGCTGGTCGGTGGACTCGGTCGACCACGTCGCCTCGTAGCCGGCGGCGTTGGCGTAGAGCGAGAAGAAGTACCACGAGTTCCACAACGGGATGAGCGCCTGGCGCACCCCGCCGCGGATGTGCTCCTCGGTGACGATGAGGTTGCCGCCGCGCAGGATCGGCGAGGACATCAGGAACCAGCGCATCGCGTCGGCACCGTCCCGGTCGAAGACCTCCCGCACGTCCGGGTAGTTGCGCAGCGACTTGCTCATCTTCATCCCGTCGTTGCCGAGGACGATGCCGTGGCTGACGCAGGACTGGAACGCGGGCC
>DUPF01000015.1 GCA_012838445.1 Intrasporangiaceae bacterium
ACGTCTGCGCCGACCTGACCGAACTGTTCGCCTCCGCCCCGCCCGGTGCTGACCTGACCGATGAAGTGCGCGATGTGCGCGAGATGACCCGATGGCACCGTAACAGCGACTACGGCTCGGCCTTCGCAGACTTCGTCGAGCACCACCTCGACGCCGTCACGCCCCGCTCGACGGTGCTCATCCTCGGGGACGCCCGCAGCAACCACACCGACCCGCGTGCCGATGCGCTGCGCACGATCCGGGACCGGGCCCGCTCGGTCATCTGGCTCAACCCCGAACCGGCCCGGTCCTGGGGCAGCGGGGACAGTGAGTCCGCGCTCTACGGCCAGATCGTCGACATGCACGAGTGCGCGACGATCGCCCACCTGCGTCAGGTCGTCACCCGGATCCTGCCGGTGTGAGCGGATCCTGCCGTCGCGGGAGGGCGACTATCTGACGGAGACGAGGGCGGCGTTGCCCCACCGGTCCACCCGAACCGTCGCGATGACGGTCTCGGTGAGCAACTCCCGCTCCAGGGCCTGCGCCCCGTCCTGAGAGTCGAACCAGCTCTCGATGCCGCACGCCAGGCGCCACCCGTCGTCGTGACACTTCAGGAACAACCCGTCCGGCACGGTGCGCTGGATCGGGCCCCCGACCCAGACCGGCCCGTCCTGGGTGAGCGGGATGTAGGCGGTACCCGGCTCGGCACGGACGTTCCGCTCCTGCTCGGGGTGGGGCAGGTCCGGGTAGCCGAGTTGGACATAGGCACCACGGAACGGCTCCATCGGGTCAAGGGTGGTCACCCGCAAGGCGATCTCGGTGCCGGCCACCCGGGGGGAGAGCTGCGGGAGGACGACGACCATGACGAGAAGCAGGTGGACGGCGAGAACACCGGCGAGGGTGAGCCAGTCGGTCCGCGTGATCCGCTTCCAGGGCTGGAGGAGCGTGGTCCGGTTGCTCGTGGTCATGACGACCTCACCTCCGATCCGATACGGCGCCGGGCTCGTTCGGCGACCACACCCGTGATGAGCATGACCGCCCCGACGATGAGGAACAGAATCGACGCGGAGACGATCGGCGCGAAGACGGCGAAGGCCTGGAAGGTCGTGAAGATGACGACCGCGACCGTCGCGACCGCCGAGACGACCCCGAGTTCACGCCGCGCCCCGACGACGGCCCAGGAGGCGGCGACGAGGAGGTAGACGAGGATCGCCAGGCCGGTGCGGATCCACATCTCAGGGGTGAACGCGTCCGGGGTCATCGTGAAGTAAGTCTTCGGGCGCCACAGGCTCAGGGCCATGCCGAGGACGAGCGCCGCGACGGACAGGGCGATCTCGAACTGGACCTCCCGGGAGGAACGCCACAGGGCCGCCGCCGCGATCCCGAGGGCGAGGACGATCCCGGCGGTGACGCCGTTGCTCCACGTCCGTGGTCCGTCCGAGTAGGGCAGCGCCGCGGCGAAGACGCCGATGAGCGACATGACGGCACCGAGGGTGAGCCACAGCCGACCGAACCCGGCCCACTCCTTCGGGTGCAGGGCGGCCAGCCCGACCGAGGCGACCGAGGCGAGGAGCACCGCCCCGGTGAAGGTGAGGATGCTCGCGCTGGACTCCATGACCTGCCAGACGTACCAGACGGCGAGAACGGTGATCGCGACGAAGCCGGCGGCCCGGGAGCGGCGGGCGTACGCATACAGCAGTGCACCGAGTCCCCAGGCGAGGAGCAGCTGCGGTTCGAAGGCCGGCACCTGCAGACTCTGGGCCGCCTGGAAGACGACGGCTCCCGCAGCGACGGCGGTGAGCAGTTTGAGGGCGGCGGCGACGAGGTCACGGGTCAGTTCGGCGACGACGGCCAGCGCGATCCAGACCAGGACGAGGCCGACGAAACGCACGAGCGGGGAGAACTTGTCGAGATTGGTCGCGACGAACCAGATCAGGCCGACACCGAGGAAACTGGCCCCCAGCCCGAGGATGACCCGGATCGTGTTGACCCGCTGCGTGGTGTCGGGTGCGATCGCGTAGCGCCCCTCGATGGCGGCAGCTGTCGATGCGGTGATCAGCCCGTCCTGCTCCCAGGCGCGCAACTCGCCGGTCAGCCACCGATGCTGTTCGGCCGTCGTGGGGGTGGGGTCTCGTTCCGGTGCAGCGGCGCTCATGGGACCAGTCTCCCGCGGACGGGTGTCGTGGAGCGTGAGTCCGGCTACTCAACCTTGGCTGCTCAACCTTCTCGCGGGATCCCTGGTGCACGCTCGAGCGCGCGTCGACCATCCCGGGCGACACCATCCGGCACCCCGTAATACCGTCGAGTCATGACGAGTGACTCCACTGCCCGGTCCGAGCCTGCCCTCCCGTCAGCCCCTGCCGCAGCCGAGGGTGCGCAGACCTCCGGTGGGTCCGCTGCCGGGGACGCCGTTCCCCGCTCGGGAGAGCGGACCGAGCACGTGCCACCACCCGGGGCGTCATGTCGCTCGACCTGGACCGGCCCGGACGGCGACCTCGCCTACGAGGCCGACGCCCGGTGGACCGTGCTGCGCGAGGCCGACGAACCGGTCGCCGAGATGTTCTCCGTGAGCTACCTCGCCGGTGCCCCGGACGCCGACCCGGACCTGGACCGCCCGGTGACCTTCGTCTTCAACGGCGGCCCGGGCGCCTCGAGCGCCTACCTCCACCTCGGCGCCCTCGGCCCGCGCCGTGTCTCCTTCCACGACGACGGCACCGCTCCCCCACCGCCGTCCCGGCTCGTCGACAACGCCGAGTCCTGGCTGGCGTTCTCGGACCTGGTCTTCATCGACCCGATCGGCACCGGGTTCAGCCGCCTCATCAAGCCCGCGCCGAGGACCGGCGCCGGGACCGACAGCGGCGGGGACACCGCCGCCGGCCCGGGCGGGGCGAGCGGTCCCGGTGCGGCCGGCACCGATGCGGCCAAGCGGGCGAACCGGTTCTTCGCCTTCCAGCGAGACCTGGACTCCATCGGGGAGTTCATCCGACGCTGGCTCACCGCGCGGGGACGGTGGGGCTCACCGGTGTTCATCGCCGGGGAGAGCTACGGCGGATATCGGGTGGCCCGGTTGGCCAAACTGCTGCCGGAGAAGTACGGCGTCGGGCTCAACGGGGTCGTCATCATCAGCCCGGCACTCGAGTTCTCGCTCCTCGTCCCGAACGACTACGACATCGCCGCGTGGGTCGACCTGCTCCCGACGATGGCCGCCGCCGCCCACCACAACGGACTCGGCCGGGCCCTGCCGACCGAGAGCACCCTCGACGAGGTCCTCTCCGCCGCTGAGGAATTCGCGACCACCGACTACGTCACCTTCCTCACCCAGGGCGCCTCGATGCCGACCGGACGCCGCCGGGAGGTGCTGACCCGCTTCGCGGACCTGACCGGGCTGCCCCTGGACCTGGTCGAGCGGGCCGAGGGTCGCATACCCATCCATCGCTTCGTGCGCGAACTGCGCGCCGACAGTCACGAGGTCGTCGGCCTCTACGACGCAAGCATGGTCTCGGCCAACCCGTTCCCCGACCGCGACGGGATGACCTGGCCGGACCCGACCCTGTCCGGGATCGAGCGGATCTTCGCCGCCGGAGCCAACCAACAGATCCGTGGCAGCATCGGCGTCGACACCGATCGGGAGTATCTCCTCCTCTCCCACGAGGTCAACGAGTCCTGGACCGAGGACGGGGAGAAGTCGTGGGTCAACCCGCCCCAGGGCGCGGTTGACGACCTGCGCTACGCCCTCGCCCTCAGTCCGCACACGAAGTACTTCCTCTGCCACGGCCGGTTCGACCTGGTCACCCCCTACTTCGCCAGCGACCGGCTCGTCAACCTCATGCGGCTGCGGGACAGCGACGCGCAACGGTTCACCACCCGGCACTTCCCGGGCGGGCACATGTTCTACACGTGGGCGCAGTCACGGCTGGCGTTCCGCGATGCGATGGTCGAGTTCTACCGAGAGGCGACATCATGAAGGAGCGACTGGCCACGGTGCGGCTCCCGAGCGTCCTGACCGACCTCATCTCCCGGATCCCGTTGAGTGACAAGCTCCCCGGCAAACCCGGAGAGAAGGTCCTCCTCGAGCTCGACCTCGGCCGCGGCCTGGCCGAGGCGGCGCCGAGCAACCCCATCGAGGCGATCCGGGCGCTGCGCACCCCGCTGCTGCGCACCCTCGTCGAGCACCTGCGCAAGGCCGCCCGGGACGACTCCGTCGTCGGACTCATCGGCATCATCCCCGGCGACCGGACGACGATGGCCCAGTCCGACGAGCTGCGCGCGGCCGTCCACGAGTTCGGCACCAGCGGCAAGCCGACGCTGGCCTTCAGCCCGACCTTCGGGGAGCTCCTCGGCGGCACCGTCGGCTATCACCTGGCCAGCGCGTTCGACGAGATCTGGCTGCAACCCGCCTCCGGGCTGGGCCTCGTCGGCTTCTCCGCGCAGGCCACCTTCCTGCGCGGCACCCTCGACAAACTCGGGGTGCAGCCCGAGTTCGGGCAACGGCACGAGTACAAGAGCGCCGCCGACCTGTTCACCCGGTCCACGCTGAGCGAACCCCATCGCGAGATGCTCAGCCGACTCGTCGAGTCGGCGACCGAGCAGTTCGTCGCCGATGTCGCCACCGATCGCGGACTCGACGCGGACGTCGTGCGGCAGGCCCTGGCCGATGCGCCCCTGACGCCGGAGGATGCGGTCGAGCGGGGGCTGATCGACCATGTCGGCTATCGCGACGAGGCCTACACGGCGATGCGTGAGCGGGTCGTAGTCACCGAGCCGACCCTCCGGTATGTGGAGCGCCACGGCGTCAGCCGCTTCGACGCCGTCCTGCAGCAACTGCCGAAGCCCTCGACCAAACCCCGCATCGCCCTCATCGAGGCGATCGGGCCGATCGACGTCGGCCACGCCGGACCGGGCCCGGGCGGCCCCCGGATCGGCTCGGACAGCCTCGGCGCCGCGCTGCGTGCCGCCGCCAAGGACGACCATGTCACCGGTGTCGTGCTGCGCATCGACAGCCCCGGCGGCTCGGCGGTGGCGTCGGACTCGATCCGCCGTGACGTCCAGCAGGTCCGGGCCGCCGGCAAACCCGTCGTCGCGTCGATGGCCTCGGTCGCCGCCTCGGGTGGCTACTACATCGCCATGCCGTGCGAGCGGATCGTCGCCGCACCGGGCACGATCACCGGCTCGATCGGCGTGCTCGCCGGCAAGTTCGTCATCCGGGATGCGCTCGGCAAGATCGGCATCAACCGCGAACTCATCGCCGGCGCGCCCCGGGCAACGATGTTCTCCGCGCAGACCCCGTTCGACGAGGAGGAGTGGGCCATCCTGGATGCCTGGCTGGACCGGATCTACGCCGACTTCACCGCCAAGGCCGCGGCGGACCGAGGTATGCCGCTCGAGGATCTGCAGGCCGTGGCCAAGGGAAGGGTGTGGACCGGGGCCGATGCTCTGGAGCGTGGCCTCGTCGACCGTCTCGGCGGCCTCGACGCCGCGATCGCGGAGACCTGCGCCCTCCTCGGTGTCGACCGCCGCGACGTCCACGTCGCGCCATTCCCCAAACCGCACCCGCTCGCGGCCTTCCAGCCACCGGAGAGTTCGGAGTCGGTCCAGGCCGCGGTTGCGCCGTGGCCCGCCGAGGGGCCCCGGATCTGGCAGACCCTCATGGCGGGGTTGCAGGAGGTGGCGGGGTGGCATACCCCCGGCGTCCTCAGCCTCCCGCCGGTCCACCTGCCGGGGTTGCTGCCGGGCGGCCGGCCTAGCGGAGGTTGAACTCCGCCGGATCCGGGCCGGTGCGCATCCCCTTCTCCAGCGTCGTGATCCGGGCCAGGTCGTCCTCGCTCAACGTCACCGCGAGGGAGTCGAGGTTCTCCTGGATCCGGCTCGGGGTGACCGACTTGGGGATGACGACGAAACCGCTCTGCCGGTGCCAGGCGAGGATCACCTGCGCCGGCGTGACGTCATGGGCGGCCGCGATCTGCGCGATGACCGGGTCGTCGAGGACCTCCTTGCCGGAGGCGAGCGGACTCCACGACTCGGTGACGATGCCGTGCTCGGCATGGACGGCCCGCAACTGTTCCTGCTGCAGGTAGGGGTGGAGTTCCACCTGGTTGATCGCGGGGAACTCGCCGGTCTCGCGGTGCGCCCGCTCCAGATGCTCGGCATGGAAGTTGCACACCCCGACCGCCCGGGCCAGCCCCTCCTCCCGCAACTCCCGCAGTGCGGCCCAGGCGTGCGCATACGCGTCCTGCTCCGGGACCGGCCAGTGGATGAGGTAGAGGTCGACGTGGTCGAGACCGAGCCGGTCCAGGGAGGCCTCGAGCGCGGCCCGCGGCCGGTCCCCCTCGTGGTCGTCGTTCCACAGTTTGGTCGTGATGAACAGTTCACTCCGGTCCAGCCCGGCGGCGGCGAGTGCCCGACCGACGCCGGCCTCGTTGCCGTAGATCCGGGCGGTGTCGATGTGGCGGTAGCCGACCTGCAGGGCCTGCTCGACCGCCGGCTGGGTCTGCTCGTCCGGCACCTGCCAGACCCCGAAGCCGAGTTGTGGGATGTCCACCGGTCCGGCCGGCTGGGTCAGAGTGATCATGGGGACGTCAGCGGAAGCGGTCATCACCTCAGACTACTGAGGCGTAACGTGGCGTTGCCCACTTCCCTTCACTTGGGGGGCCGGTGCGGTCCGCACCGGTGCCGTCCGTGCCGATACGATCAGGCCCATGGCCATCAGCAAAGTCCTCATCGCCAACCGTGGCGAGATCGCAGTCCGTATCGCCCGCGCATGCAAGGACCACGGCATCAGGTCCGTCGCCGTCTACGCCGAGCCGGACCGCGACGCGTTGCACGTCCAGATCGCCGATGAGTCGTATGCGTTGGGCGGCTCGACCCCGAGCGACTCCTATCTGTTGCAGGACAAGTTGATCGAGGTCGCCAAGGAGGCCGGCGCCGACGCCGTCCACCCCGGGTACGGCTTCCTCGCCGAGAACGCCCAGTTCGCCGCGAAGGTCCTCGGCGCCGGGCTGGTCTGGATCGGTCCGGGCCCAGAGGCCATCGATTTCCTCGGCGACAAGGTCAAGGCCCGCCACATCGCGGTCAAGGCCGACGCACCGCTCGTGCCGGGCACCAAGGACCCCGTCGGGGGCGCGGACGAGGTCGTCGCCTTCGCGCAGGAGCACGGTCTGCCGGTCGCGATCAAGGCCGCCTACGGCGGCGGCGGGCGGGGTCTGAAGGTCGCCCGCACCATGGAGGAGATCCCCGAGCTGTACGAATCGGCGGTGCGTGAGGCGGTCACCGCCTTCGGTCGTGGCGAGTGCTTCGTCGAGCGGTTCCTCGACCGGCCGCGGCACGTCGAGACCCAGTGCCTCGCGGACCAGCACGGCAACGTCGTCGTCGTCTCCACCCGCGACTGCTCGCTGCAGCGCCGCAACCAGAAGCTCGTCGAGGAGGCACCCGCACCGTTCCTCACCGAGGAGCAGCACACCGAACTGGTCCGCGCGAGCAAGGCCATCCTGCGCGAGGCCGGGTATGTCGGGGCCGGCACCTGCGAGTTCCTCGTCAGCCAGAACGGCGACATCTCCTTCCTCGAGGTCAACACCCGCCTCCAGGTCGAGCACCCCGTGACCGAGGAGGTCACCGGCATCGACCTGGTCCGCGAGCAGTTCCGCATCGCCGACGGTGAGGAACTCGGCTACGACGACCCCGAGGTGCACGGACACTCCTTCGAGTTCCGGATCAACGGCGAGGACGCCGGGCGCGGCTTCCTGCCCGCACCGGGGACGGTGACGAAGATGGTCGTCCCGAGCGGCGCGGGCGTGCGCTGGGACGCCGGCATCGTCGAGGGCGACACCGTCGCAGGCGCGTTCGACTCGATGATCGCCAAGCTCATCGTCACCGGCCGCACCCGCCAGGAGGCTCTCGAGCGGTCCCGCCGCGCCCTCGACGAACTCGTCATCGAGGGGATGCCGACCGTGGCCGCCTTCCACCGCGCCGTCGTCAGCGACCCGGCCTTCGCCCCGGAGGACGCGAACACCCCGTTCTCGATCCACACCCGCTGGATCGAGACCGAGTTCGACAACACCATCGAGCCCTTCGCCGGCCCGGCCGCCGAGGGTGAGGAGCCCGAGCCCCGCCAGACGATCGTCGTCGAGGTCGCCGGCAAGCGTCTCGAGGTCAGCGTCCCCGGTGGTCTGAGCCTCGGTGGCGGTGGCACCGTCGGCGCGAAGAAGAAGGCCCCCAAGCGCAGCGGCGGCGCCAAGTCCGGCTCAGCCGCCTCCGGTGACGCCGTGACCGCCCCGATGCAGGGCACGATCGTCAAGATCGCCGTCGAGGAGGGCCAGGAGGTCGCCGAGGGTGACCTCGTCCTCGTCCTCGAGGCGATGAAGATGGAGCAGCCGATCACCGCCCACAAGGCCGGTGTCGTCACCGGCCTGACCGGCACCCCCGGCGAGACGGTCAACAGCGGCACCGTCATCTGCGAACTCAAGGACGCCTGACCGACGCCTGACCTCACGGACCGACTCAGGCGGGGACCGCATACCCCTGCTGACATACCTCTGCTGACCGCAGACCTCCCGAGGTCTGCGGTCAGTCGGTTGTATGCAGCCGGCGGGCGGCCTCGGCGATCGAACCGGACAACGAGGGATAGACAGTGAAGGTCGCCGCGAGCTGGTCGACGTGGAGTCGGTGCGCGACCGCGATCGTCACCGGGAAGATCAGCTCCGAGGCCCGCGGCGCGACGACGACGCCGCCGAGCACCGCACCGGAGCCGGGTTGGGCGAACAGTTTGACGAAGCCGTCGGTGATCCCGAGCATCTTCGCGCGCGGGTTGCGGGAGAGCGGCAGCATCGAGACGCGGGCGTTGACGGTGCCGTCGTCGATCTCCTTCTGGGACACCCCGACGGTCGCGATCTCGGGGTCGGTGAAGATGTTCGCGCTCACGACGCGCAGGTTGAGCGGGGTGACCGCGTCCCCGAGTGCGTGCGACATGGCGATCCGGCCCTGCATCGCGGCGACCGAGGCGAGCGGCAGCACGCCGGTGCAGTCCCCGGCGGCGTAGATGCCGCGGACATTGGTCCGGGAGACCCGGTCGACGACGACGTGGCCGGACTCGCTGAGCTGGACGCCGACCTCCTCCAGACCCAGATCACTGGTCTGCGGGATGGAGCCGACCGCGAGCAGTGCGTGCGAGCCGCGCACCTCCCGGCCGTCCTCGAGGGTGACGACGACACCGTCGCCGTCGGCGTCGCTGACCCGCCGCACCGCCGCCATCCGGGAGCGTCCGAGGACCTCCATCCCCCGCTTCTTGAAGACCTCCTCGATGACCTGGGCCGCGTCGGGGTCCTCGCCGGGCAGCACCCGGTCCCGGGAGGAGACGAGCACGACGTCACAGCCCAGGCCGAGGTAGGCCTGGGCCAGTTCGGCACCGGTGACACCGGAACCGACGACGATGAGCCGCTGCGGCAGCTCGGGCAGTTCGTAGATCTGCTGCCACGTCAGGATCCGCTCCCCGTCCGGGCGGGCGGTGTCCATGACCCGGGGGGTGGCTCCGGTGGCGATGAGGATGACGTCGGTCTCGAGCTGCTCGACCATCCCGTCCGGTGCGGTGACCTCGACGAGGGTGGGCGAGACGACCCGGGCCGCCCCGTCGAGGATCCGCACCCCCACCTCGCGCAACCGGGTGGCGATGTCGTCGCTCTGGGCGCCGGCCAGCCCGAGGACCCGGGTGTTGATCTCCCCGAGCTCGGCACTGGCGTCACTGACGGCCCCGCCCTGACTGTCCTCGAGTCGGACCCCGAGATCGGCCGCGGTCTCGAACTCGGACAGATAGTCGGCGGTCGCGATGAGCGCCTTGCTCGGGACACAGTCGGTCAGGACCGCGGCGCCGCCGACCCCGTCCTTCTCGACGATCGTGACCCGGGCACCGAGGTGGGCGCCGACGAGCGCGGCCTCGTACCCGCCCGGACCACCACCGATGACGACAACTGATGTGCTCTGCGCATTCACGCCCCCTATCCAACCATTGCTGCATTGACCGGATCGTTCCCGCGATGTTGTCGCCCGGACTCGGTAGGCTCGCCACCGTGAGCCAGGACAACGCAGCCCCGCAGCCCACCACCGCCGCGGTCGACTGGGGCGACCCGGCGACCGACCCGATGGCGATCGCCGAGCAGGCAGCCGCCGTCATCGCCGAGCGCACCGGCGCTCCCCGGCACGACGTCGCCCTCGTGCTCGGCTCCGGCTGGGGGGAGACGGCCGACCGGATCGGCCCGACCCTCGCCGAGATCGACAACACCGACGTGCCCGGGTTTGCCAAGGCCGCCGTCGCCGGGCACAGCGGCACGATGCGGTCCATCGCGATCGGGGACACCGGCCGACGCGCACTCGTCTTCGGCACCCGTACCCACTTCTACGAGGGTCGGGGGGTCCGGGCGGTCGTGCACGGGGTGCGCACCGCTGCTGCGGCCGGTTGTTCGACGATCGTGCTGACGAACGGGTGCGGCGGGTTGCGGGAGGAGTGGCCCCCCGGGACGCCGGTGCTCATCAGTGACCACATCAACCTGACCGCCACCTCACCGCTCGAGGGCGCCACGTTCGTCGACCTCACCGACCTGTACTCCCCGCGGCTGCGGGCGCTGGCCCGCGAGGTCGACCCGGGCCTCGAGGAGGGCGTCTACGTCCAGTTCCGCGGCCCCCACTACGAGACCCCTGCCGAGGTCCAGATGGCCAAGCGGCTCGGGGGCGACCTCGTCGGCATGTCCACGACGCTCGAGGCGATCGCAGCACGGCACGTCGGACTCGAGGTCCTCGGCATCTCCCTGGTGACCAACCCGGCTGCCGGGATCAGCAAGACACCGTTGTCCCACGAGGAGGTCATCGAGGCCGGACAGGCCGCCGCGCAGCGCTGCGGTGACCTGCTCGCGACGATCGTCACCCGGATCCAGGAGGCCTGAGATGACAGAACAGCAGCAGAGCAGATCCGAGCGGTCCCGGGCCGCGGCCCAGCGCGGCGACGGCCCCAGCGACGCGGACCGGGAGGCCGAACTGCTCGAGGTGGCCCGCGAATGGCTCGCCGACGACCCGGACGAGGACACCCGCGAGGAACTCGACGTCATCATCGCCCGCACCGAGGAAGGTGACGAGTTCGGGCGCGCCGAACTGTTCGACCGGTTCGCCGGGATGCTCGAGTTCGGCACCGCGGGACTGCGCGGCGAGCTCGGCGCCGGTCCCAACCGGATGAACCGCGCCGTCGTGATCCGCGCCGCCGCCGGCCTGACCGCATACCTGAAGGAATCGACCGACTCCCCCACCGTCGTCGTCGGGTTCGACGCCCGCTACAACTCCGACGTCTTCGCCGCCGACACCTGCGGGGTCGTCGTCGGCGCCGGCGGGAAGGCACTGCTGCTCCCCCGCCCGCTGCCGACCCCGGTCCTCGCGTATGCGATCCGCCGACTCGGCGCCGACGCCGGCGTCATGGTGACCGCGAGCCACAACCCGCCCAAGGACAACGGCTACAAGGTCTACCTCGGCGACGGCTCCCAGATCTGCTCCCCCGTCGATGCCCGGATCGCCGCGCACATCGGGAGGGTCGAGTCGGTGGCCGCCACCCCGCGGGCCGAGGAGGGGTGGACCGTCCTCGACGACGAGATTCTCGACGACTACCTCGCCCAGGCGCTGACCGTCCTCGACCCGGACAGCCCCCGGGACCTGACGATCGTGCACACCGCCTTGCACGGCGTCGGCACCGAGACGATCCAGAAGGCCTTTGCCGCAGCCGGATTCACCGAGTTGCACCCGGTCCCGAGCCAGGCCGAGCCGGACCCGGCGTTCCCGACCGTCTCCTTCCCCAACCCGGAGGAGCCCGGCGCGATGGATGCCGCCCTCGAGCTCGCCGAGCAGACCGGTCCGGACATCGTCATCGCCAACGACCCCGACGCGGACCGGTGCGCCGTCGCCGTGCCCGCCCCCGGCGGGTGGCGGATGCTGCGCGGCGACGAGGTCGGCGCCCTCCTCGGTGCCCATCTCATCGCCAAGGGGTTGGCCACCGACGCCGTCCTGGCCAACTCGATCGTCTCCTCGCGACTGCTCGGGGCGATGGCCAAGGGCGCCGGGCTGCCGCACGAGGAGACCCTGACCGGGTTCAAGTGGATCTCCCGGGTGGACGGACTGCGCTACGGCTACGAGGAGGCGCTCGGATACTGCGTCGACCCCGAGGGGGTGCGGGACAAGGACGGGGTGACCGCGGCGCTCCTCATCGCCGAACAGGCCGCCACCCTCAAGGCCCAGGGACGTTCCCTGACCGATGTCCTCGACGACCTGGCCCGGACCTACGGCGTCTACCTCACCGACGCGTTCCCGGTGCGGGTCGAGGACCTGTCCCTCATCGGGCAGATCATGTCGCGGCTGCGGGAAAACCCCCTCACCGACCTCGCCGGCATCACCGTCAGCCGACTCGACGACCTCAGCCGCGGTGACGGCGGGCTGCCTCCGACCGACGGGCTACGCTACCTGCTGGCGGACCGCACCCGCGTCATTGTCCGACCCTCCGGCACCGAGCCGAAGGTGAAGATCTACTGTGAAGTCATCGAGCCGGTCGCCGCGGACCTTCGCGAGGCCCGGGACCGGGCCGCGGCCCGGATGGCGGCGGTCCGGGAGACGATGGAGTCACTGACCCGAGTCTGACCGGCTCACCCAGCACACCACCGACCACGACTCCATAAAGGCAGCAGACGTGACCACACCAGGGGGGTGGGCCGCTCCCGGCGCGGACGGCCCCGACTCATCGTCCCCGACTCCGCCATCCCCGACGCCACCGCCCCCACCCGGGGAGGCCCCGCCGGGACTTGCGGTCGGTGGACCCCCCGGGGCGACGCCACCACCGGGCTGGAACCAACCGCGACCGATCACCTACCAACCCGGGGTGATCCCGTTCCGGCCGCTCGGCCTGGGCGAGATCTACACGGCGGCGTTCAAGATCATCAAGGGCAACCCGGCCTCGACGATCGGGGCGGCCCTGATCGTCGCGCTCATCGCCCTCATCCCGACCACACCTCTCGGGGTGTGGGTCGCGAGCCAGGCCTCGAGCGACTTCCTCGACCCGACTGCTCCGGTCGGGGACGGCACCGTCGCCGACGCGATCCTGACCACCACCGGCCAGTACATCCCGACGATCGCCGGATCCCTCTCCACCGTCGCACTCGCCGGGTTCATCGCCTATGTCACCGGGCAGGCGGTGCTCGGACGCAAGGTCAAACTGCCCGAGACCTGGCGCGGCGCCCGAGGGCATCTCTGGCGCGTCATCGCGGTCTCCCTGCTCATCTCGACCCTCATGTTCGCCGTGGTCGCCGCCTTCATCACCCCGGGCATCGTCCTGATCATCCAGGGCGCGCTGCGTGAGGACGGGACCCTGATCCTCATCGGCGTGCTCACCCTGGTCGGACTGATCCTGCTCCTCATCCCGGTGGCGCTGTGGCTGTGGACGCGGCTGGCGTTTGCCGCCCCTGCGGTCGTGCTCGAGCGCGCCGGGATCGGTCGGGCGATGCGCCGCTCCTGGCAGTTGACCCGCTTCCCGGGGTTCTGGCGGGTCCTCGGCATCCGCCTGTTGACGACCATGGTCATCTCCATGGTGGCCCAGGTCCTGGCCATGCCGCTCGGCTTCGTCATGTTCGCGATGATCGCGCTCGGCAACGCCGACGCGGGGACGATCGTGTCCACCCAGGTCATCGTCTCGGCCTTCGTCACACTCGTCGCCGCAGCCCTGACGACGCCGGCGACCGCGACCGTCGACACCCTCCTCTACGTCGATTCCCGGATCCGCGTCGACGCGCTCGACGTCCAGCTCATCCAGGCGGTCGAGGGTCGGGCGCCACTGCCGTGGGAGGCCGCCCTCGAACCGTCCCAGCACCCCACGGGCTGACCTTCGGTGACCCCACCCGCACTCGCCCGCGACGGCGCACCCCTGGACCCGTCCTCCGGGGAGGCCCGCCGGATGCTCGCCGACGAGTTGAGCAAGCGCGAATACGCCACCCAGGAGAGCCTCCTGCGCCGCGCGGTGCGGGCCGTCATCGACTGGTTCACCGGCCTGTTCGACGCCACCGCCGGCGATGCCATCTCGATCTGGTGGTACGCGCTGGCGGGGGTCGGCCTCGTCGTCGTCCTCGCGCTCATCGTCTGGGGTCTGATCCGGTTGCAGCCGGGACGTCGCGTGCGGACCGCCCGCGAGGGTGGTGTCTTCGACGAGACCGGGGTCGCGGCCACGGACTACCTGTCCCGGGCCCGGCGGGCCCGGGACGCCGGTGACTTCGCCGCCGCGGTGGTCGACGGCTATCGGGCCTTGGTCGCGGGGGCGATCGAGCGCTTCGTCCTCGAGGACCGTCCCGGGATGACCGCGCGGGAGATCGCCACGGCCCTGACCGGTCCGTTCCCGGATTCGGACGAGGAGCTGCAGACCGCGGCCGGAGCCTTCGGCGCCGTCCGCTACGGCGGACTCGGCGCGAGTGCTGCCGACGCCGACCGGGTGCTCGCCCTCGAGGAGCACCTCCGACAGACGACCCCCCGGGCCCTGGAGTTGACGTGACGACGCCGGCGGCGGGGGCCTACACGACCCTCGGACCGACCCGGAAGGACGTCTCCTCCCGGGTGCGCAGCGTGCTCCCGTGGGTCGTCGTGCTCGTCCTCGGCATCGTCGCGATCATCGCGGTCGGGGACCGATCCACCGGCCCGGACCGGCTCCTCGACCCACGCTCGGCCGGCAAGCAGGGCACCAAGGCCCTGGCCGAGGTGCTGCGTCAGAACGCCATCGACGTGCAGGTCGTGACGGTCCCCGAGGAACTGCCCCCGTCGGGGTCCCCCGGGACCACCGTCGTCGCCACCGGCGATGCGCACCTCACCCCGGCGATGATCACCGAGGTGCAGGCCCGCTCCCGCGGGGCCGACCGGCTCATCGTCCTGCTCGCCGAACCGGGCGTGGTCCCCCTGATCGAGCCGCACCTGAGCGGGTATGCGATGCCTGCGACACACATGCTGCCGTCGGCACCCGCCTCCGGGTGCCAGGTCGACGGCATCCGCCCCGGGGACGTCGTCGCTGGGGCGTCCGTCATGATGCTCGCGGCCGGACCGGTCCCGGACGCGTCCTTCTGCCTGCCCGTCCAGGGGCATCCCGACGGCGGGACCCTGCTCACCCGTCTGCCCGGGACCGGCGAGCGCCCCGAGACCGTCCTCGTCGGGTTCGGCACCGGCCTGACCAACGCCGGGATCACCGGCGAGGACACTGCGGCCGTCGCGCTGCGACTCCTCGGACAGTCGCCGCAGGTCACGTGGCTCGTCCCGAGACCGAGCAGTGACGCCGCGACCGGGTCCGGCGCCTACTCGCCGTGGCCGCTGTGGCTCACCCCGGTCGCCCTCGTCCTCGCCGGCGGCACCGTCCTGCTGGCTCTCGTCCGGGGGCGGCGACTCGGTCGGATCGTGCCCGAACCGCTGCCGGTCATCGTCCGCGCCGCCGAGACCACCGAGAGCCGCGGCCACCTCTACCGCCGTTCCCGGGACACCGCCCGCACCGCCCTGATCCTGCGGGAGGCTACCCGCACCCGACTACGTCGACGGCTCGGCATCGCGCGCTCCGCCCCCCTCGCGGACCTCATCGTCGCCGTGGCCGCAGCGACGGGAGAGCCGCAGGACCGCATACAGTCTCTCCTGGTCGACTCCGACCCCGGCTCCGGCCCAGCCCTGACCGCCCTCGGAACCGACCTGGTCGATCTTGAAGGAAAGGTACGCCGCATATGACCGACATCCAGCCTGACGACCAGCCCGTGCAGCCGGAACCCGAGTCGACCGGTGCGCCGTCCTCGGCACCCCCGTCGCAGGAGTCTGCCGATAGCGCTGCGGCCCGGGCGGCCCTGATCGCCGTCCGCGACGAGGTCGCCAAGGCCGTCGTCGGTCAGGACGGCGCCGTCTCCGGCCTCATCGTCGCCCTCCTCGCCCGCGGACACGTCCTGCTGGAAGGCGTCCCCGGCGTGGCGAAGACCCTGCTCATCCGCACCCTCGCCGCCGCGCTCGACGTGACGACCAAGCGGGTGCAGTTCACCCCGGACCTGATGCCCGGTGACCTGACCGGATCTCTCGTATTCGACTCGCGCATCTCGGACTTCGTCTTCCGCGAGGGGCCGGTGTTCACCAACCTCCTCCTCGCCGACGAGATCAACCGCACCCCGCCGAAGACCCAGTCGGCGCTGCTCGAGGCGATGGAGGAGCGTCAGGTCAGTGTGGCGGGTGAGCCCCGTCCGCTGCCCACCCCGTTCCTCGTCGCGGCCACCCAGAACCCGATCGAGTACGAAGGCACCTACCCCCTCCCCGAGGCGCAGGTCGACCGATTCCTCCTCAAACTCATTCTCAACGTGCCCGCCCGGGAGGACGAGATCGAGGTGGTCCGGCGGCACGCCACCGGCTTCGACCCCCGTGACCTGGCCGCCGCCGGGGTCCGGCCGGTCGCCACCGCCGCGGACCTCGCTGCCGGGGCGGCGGCCGTCCAGGAGGTCGAGGTCCGCCCGGACGTGGCCGCATACATCGTCGATGTCGCCCGGGCCACCCGCGTCTCGCCGTCGCTGGCGCTCGGGGTGAGTCCGCGTGGGGCGACCGCCCTGCTCAACACCTCGCGGGCCTGGGCCTGGCTGTCGGGACGGACGTATGTGACCCCCGACGACGTCAAGGCCCTCGCCCAGCCGACCCTCGCCCACCGGCTCAGCCTGACGCCCGAGGCCGAACTCGAAGGGGTCAGTGTCAGTGCCGTCCTCGACTCCGCGCTGGCCTCCGTGCCGGTGCCGCGCTGACCGTCGCGACCTGCGCATCACCTGAACGTCGATGGCCTTCACCCACCGCGCCCTCTGGCTGGTCCCGCTCGGCATCATCGCTGCCGTGCTCTGGCCGTCGCTGGCGACCGTGCGACTGTGGGCACTGGCCTCGATCCTCGTGCTCCTCCTCGACGCACTCCTCGCGCCACGGCCCCGTGAACTGCAGATCGCGCGTGCCCCCATCCCGGCCCGCAGACTCGGCGAGACCATGGAGTCGGTGCTGACGATCGTCAACGGCCGCACTCGCCCGGTCCGCGGTCTGGTCCGGGATGCCTGGCAGCCGTCGGCCGGGGCGGTCGCCGACCGACACCCGCTGGCGTTGCGCCCCGGGGAGCGGACCCGGGTGACGACGACCCTCACCCCGACCCGACGCGGGGACCGGCGAGCCGACGCGGTGACGATCCGACTCCTCGGACCGCTGCGGATGGCGGCGCGACAACGCTCGTTCGTCGTGCCCGGAGTGGCGCGGGCACTGCACCCCTTCGCCTCCCGCAAGCACCTGCCGAGCAAACTCGCCCAACTGCGCGAGATCGACGGCCGCTCCGCGGTGCGCACTCGCGGACAGGGCACCGAGTTCGACTCGCTGCGCGACTATGTCGAAGGTGACGACGTCCGCTCCATCGACTGGCGCGCCACCGCGCGCCGGCAACATCTCGTGGTGCGCACCTGGCAGCCGGAGCAGCACCGTCGGATCGTCATCGTCCTCGACTCCTCGCGCACCTCGGCCGGACGGGTCGGGGACGCCCCCCGCCTCGACGCCGGCATGGACGCCGCGCTGCTCCTCGCCGCCCTCGCCGAGAAGGCCCGCGACCGGGTCGAGGTCGTCGTCGGCGACCGCCAGGTGCGGGCCCGCGTCGGTGGCGGCACCCGGGGTACCGCGTCGTTGCGGGACATCGTCACGGCCTTCGCGCCGATCGAACCGCGGCTCGTGGAGGCGGACTGGCCGACGTTGCTGTCCGCGGTGAGCGCCCGCGGCAACCGCCGGGCCCTCGTCGTCATCGTCACCCCCCTGGAGTCGGCGGCCATCGAGTTCGGGCTGCTCCCGTCCCTGCCCGGCCTGATCAAACGGCACGAGGTCGTCATTGCCTCCGTCGCCGATCCGACGGTGAGCCGGCTGCGCGAGACACGCGGCGACCTGACGAGCACCTATGCGGCGGCGGCCGCCGAACGCACCCTCGCGCTGCGCGAACAGACCGCCGACGCACTGCGCCGGCTCGGCGCCTATGTCCTGGACGCCGACGCCGATGCCCTTCCGGTCGCGCTCGTCGACTACTACCTGCTGCTCAAGGCACACGGCCGGCTCTGACCCGCGCGCCACAACCCCGCCGCCGCACCACAACCCCGCCCCCGCGCTACGTATTACTGGCGCAGCACCGCACTCCTGGCACACCAGCGGACTTCTCGCGCGCCAGTTATGCGGGCGCCGGCGTCGAATCCGTGATAGGAACCAAGAACACCCCCGCTCCGAGGATGCAGCGAGAGGAAGAGTTCGCATGCCCGAGAACGTCGAGTCCAGGACCACCCGCGCCGAGTCGCCCGAGCCGCCTCGCGGTGGTGGTGGGTTCGCCCGATTCATGCGCCCGATCAACTCGCTGGTGGAGCGCTTCATCCCATCAGCGCTCGTCTTCGCCATCGTGCTGTCGATCATTGTCATGCTCGGTGCACTCGCCCTGACCGACACCGGACCGGTCGACGTCATCCGCGCCTGGGGCAACGGGTTGGCTGGCCTGCTCGCCTTCATGACCCAGATGGCGCTCATCCTCCTGCTGGGATTCATCCTCGCCAACACCGGACCGGTCCGTGGCCTGCTCCGCCGCCTCGCGGCAGTCCCGAGCGGCCGGGTCATGCCCTACGTCTTCGTCGCGGTCGTGACGTGCGTCGCCGGACTGATCACCTGGGGCCTCGGCCTGGTCGTCGGTGCGCTCCTGGCCAAGGAGGTCGCGGCCGAGGGCCGCCGCCGCGGTGAGGCCCGACACTTCCCGCTCCTCGTCGCCGCCGGGTACACCTGCATGGTCGTGTGGCACATGGGCTACTCCGGCTCGGCACCGCTCGTGGCCGCCACTCCGGACAGTTTCGTCGCCGAGCAACTCGGTGAGCCGCTGTCGATCACGGCGACGACCTTCTCGCTCGGCAACCTCGTCACCGCTGCGCTGGCGGTCGTCGTTGTCGCGGCCACGATCGGGTTGATGGCCCCGAAGTCCAAGGGCGACATCATCGAGATGCCGGAGCACCAGATGGACGAGGACGAGATCGTCTACGACGTCGACACTCCGGCCGACCGTCTGGATGCCTCCCGTCTCGTCACTCTCATCCCGGGACTGCTGCTCGTCGCCTACCTCGCCGTGCACTTCAGTGACGGCGGCAGCCTCACCCTCGACATCGTCAACTGGAGTTTCCTGACGCTGTGCCTGCTGCTCGTGAAGAACCCCTTCGAGCTCATCGAACTGACCAAGCGGGCCGCCTCCAACGTCGGCGAGATCCTCATCCAGTTCCCGCTCTACGCCGGGATCATGGGCATCATGGCCGGCACCGGGCTGATCACTGTGCTCTCCGAGTCGATCGTCGCCGTCGCCAACGCGAGCACCTTCGGTCTGCTTGCGTTCCTGTCCGCCGGTCTGGTCAACTTCTTCGTCCCATCCGGCGGCGGGCAGGTCGCGGTCCAGGGGCCGGTGCTCCTCGAGGCGGCCAAGAGTCTCGGCGTCTCACCCCGGGTGGCGATCCTCGCCATCTCCTACGGCGACCAGTGGACGAACATGATCCAGCCGTTCTGGGCGCTGCCGCTGCTCGCGATCGCCAAACTCAAACTGCGCGACATCCTCGCCTACACGACGATGGTGCTCATCACGACCGGCGTCCTGTTCTCGATCACGATGATCATCCTGGGCGCCGGCTGAGCCGGATCCACGCGGGGGCCACCGGCCGGGTCAGGTTGCTACGGGGACGTAGTCGCCCTGATCGGTGGCGCCGATGTCACCGATCTCTCCCGCGAGCACCGCGCGTCGACCGAGGATGAACACGTACGCGAGGAACACGGCCTCGGCGATGACGCCGATGCTGATCCGCGCCCAGGTGGGCAGCCCGGACGGGGTGACGAAACCCTCGATGACGCCGCTGATGAGGAGGACGACGACGAGTCCGAGCGCGATGGCGATCGCGGTGCGCCCCTCCCGGGCGAAGGACTGCGGCCGGGTCATCGGCCCGGGCGCGACCCATGACCAGAACAGCCGCAACCCCACCCCACCGGCGACGAAGATCGCGGTCAACTCGAGAATCCCGTGCGGCAGGATGAGACCGAAGAACAGGTCGAGTCGGTCGTGCGCGGCCATCAGCGCGCCGGCGATACCGACGTTGGCGACGTTCTGGACGAGGACGTACACCACCGGCAGTCCGAGCACGCCCATGCCGATGCACTGCGCCGCGACCCACGCGTTGTTCGTCCACACCAGCGCCGCGAACTCGTGGTGCGGGAACTCCTTGTAGTAGTTCTCGAAGTCGGTGTTGACGTAGGCATCGATCTGGCCCGGCGTCAACTGGGAGGTGTACACCTCCGGGTGCCGCACCGCATACCACCCGACGACGAAGGCGAGGACCACCGAGGCGACGGACACCGAGATCCACCACCACCGCAGTCGATAGAGCGCAGCGGGGAAGGTCGCGACGAAGAACCCCGCCAGCGCACTCCACGTTCCCGTGCGCGACCCGGCCGTGTGGATCCGGGCCCGGCTCAGCAGCGAGGACAGGTAGCGCACGAGGGTCGGGTCGGGGTTGACCGAGCGGATCATCGACAGGTCGGTCGAGACCTCGGTGTAGAGGCGGAGCAGTTCGTCGGACTCCGCCCCGGTCAGTCGCCGCCGTCCGACGAGCACCTCGAGCCGCTTCCAGGCGTCGTGGCGCACCCCCACCATCGCGTCCAGATCCATGCGGACAGTATGCCGGTCCCCGGCTCCGGGCACCCTGTCGCCGTCTCGATGTCCGGTTCCGTACAGTGACGGGTATGCCGTCCGCACCTGGTGCTGCGCCCGGACTCAGTCCCGAGTCGGCTCGTCCGCCCCTGGCCGACCCGAGGGTGCACTTCGACGTCGGTCAGTACGAGTCGGACGGGACGGTCACGAGTGAGGCCGTCGAGGTCGAACTCCCGGTGGCCGGGGTGATGATCCGGGCCGCCTCACAAGCGATCGACATCATCGTCCTCATGGTCGCCGGGGTGGTGTTCGGGGTCATCGTCACCCGGATCATGCCGCACGTCAGCGGGGCGGTGGCGCAGACGCTGCTCATCGTGTTCGTCGTCGGGCTCGTCCTCGGCATCCCGATCACCCTGGAGACCGTGACGCGCGGCAAGACGATCGGCAAACTCGCCCTCGGTCTGCGCACCGTCCGTGACGACGGCGGACCGATCACCTTCCGGCACGCGGTCGTGCGCGGCCTGGTCGGCTGGGTCGAGATCTACCTGGCCCAGGGATCGGTCGCCCTCGTCGCCGCGCTGTTGACATCCCGCAACCGCCGCCTCGGCGACCTGGCCGCCGGAACCTTCGTCATCAATGAGCGCCAGACGATGCGCATGCCGGTCCCGACCGAGATGCCGTCGCAGCTGTCCGGATGGGCAAGCAGCGCGGACATCGCGGCCCTGCCGGACTCCCTCGCACTCGCGACGCGCCAGTTCCTCCAGCGCGCCCCGATGCTGGAACCTCAATCCAGACACGCCTTCGGTCTCGATCTGGCCCACCAGGTGAGCCGGTATGTCGCGCCGCAACCGCCGCCGGGCCATCACCCCGAGACGTTCCTCGCCGCCGTCCTGGCCTCCCGACGCAGGAGGGACATGGATCGCCTGCTGCGGGAACGTGCGCAGCGAGACCGGGTCATCGGCCCGGACCCGTTGGAGCGTTCAGATCGTCCCTGACCAGCTGGCCTCCATCATCCGTTCGGCGGCATCACCCCAGGCCGATTGGATCAGCACAAGCACCACGTCCTAACCTGACTCCATGGGGGTCAAGCGAGTCGTTCACATCCTGGGCAGCGCCGTGGTTGCAACGACGCTTGCGCTGTCGACCGGTACACCGGCGACGGCTGTTCCTGCCGCGTTGGCACCACTTCAGGCGTTGAGTCAGTCCGAGTCCGGACCCGCAACCGTGGACCGACTCGCCGGGGCGAACCGATCGGCCACCTCGGTGCGGATCTCCCAACGCAAGTTCAGCCGACCTGGGAGCGCTGCCGCCGTCTATCTGGCCCGTGCCGACGACGTCACACATGCGATGACCGCCGGTGGGCTCTCCGACGGCCCGGTACTCCTCGTCCCGGCCTGTTCCGGTGTTCCTGCGGTGGTGGCACGCGAGATCTCCCGATTGAACCCTCCGACCGTTTTCGCACTCGGTTCCACGGCCGCGGTGTGTGACGACACCCTGCGGGCCGCGGCGGGTTCCCGGGCCACCGGCCGACTCGGCGGCCCGGACCAGACGACGACCTCCGTGGCCATCGCCCGGCATGTCTGGCCGGGATCCGCGGCTACCGTGTATCTCGCGGCCGGCGGCTTCTCGCCGGATGTGATCGCCGGTGGCGCCCTCACCGACGGTCCGATTCTTCTTCTCGGCACCGACCCCTCGGTCCTCCCACAGTCGATCGTCTCCGCCATCGACGATCTCGCTCCGGCACGGGTCGTTGCCCTCGGTGGACAAGGTCAGGTCACTGACGCGGTGCTCGCTGCAGCCGCCCGCGGACGTAAGACCGAGCGGATCGCCGGCTCGAATCGCTACCAGACGTCTGCGATGATCGCGCGACGGGTCTTCCCCACAGCCACGGTCGCCTACCTCGCCCGAGGCGACGGGAACAACATCATCGACGCCCTCCCCGGTGGCATCCTGGTCGATGGTCCGATGCTCATCGTTCCAGGCGGAAGCACCTGCTCCTTCCTCCCGGCGGCGGCTCGGGCCTATCTCGCCGATACCCGCCCGACGAAGGTGATCGCGTTCGGCGGGGCCGCAGCGGTCTGTGACCCGATGCTCCGCCAGGCAGCCCTGACTGCGGTCCCGCGTCCGGTGCCGGACTGTTCCCGGACCAGATGCGTGGCCCTGACCTACGACGACGGGCCCGGCGCCGACACGGAGGCACTCCTGAACACGCTGTGGTCCAAGAACGTCCCGGCCACCTTCTTCGTTCTCGGTCACCGGGCCAAGGCCAGACCGGCGACGGTGCGTCGCCAGGCCATGGAGGGGCATCAGGTCCAGAACCACACCTGGAGCCACCCGATCCTGCGCCGGATGTCGCTCAGTGCACAGCATGCCGAGTATCGTCAGACCTCCAATCTGCTCAGTTCCCTCGGGTTGCCGCGCACGGACATGCTCCGGCCCCCGTACGGGGAGTACAACGCCAACACCCGCAAACTCGGTGTCCCCCTCATCCTCTGGGATGTCGATCCGCTGGACTGGCGGGATCGGAACTCCAAGACCGTGCGCACCCGGGTTCTCGACGCAACCCGACCCGGGTCGATCATCCTCATGCATGACTGGCACAGGACCACCGTCGCGGCCGCTTCCGGGATCATTGACGGCCTGCGAGCCAGAGGATATGCGTTCGTCACGGTCGACCAGCTTGTCCCGGATGCGCGTCCCGGTGACGTCGTCTTCAGTCGCACTCGGATCAACCGCGCCGGGTAGCAGGGCGGGCCGCTCCTGTTGCCCGACACACGACCGCGTCATCGGCCCGGACCCGCTGCAGCGTTCAGAGGCATAGACTCGCGTGTCGTGAGCACCTCGACATCTCCTGCGCCCACCCGACCTGCGGACCAGGCTGATGCAACGGCCCGGGCCCGTGACCTGCTCGGCGTGAGCCGACTCACCAACCGGGCCCTGACGTCGTGGCTCCACGCGCTGCCGGGGGTGGACCAGGTCGGGTGCGAGGAGCGGGCCGCCGGGTTGCGCACCCGCAGCATCAAGACCGACAGCAAGCGCTGGGCGATCGACCTGGCGATCTCGATGATCGACCTGACCACCCTCGAGGGCGCCGACACTGCGGGCAAGGTCCGCGGCCTGGCCACCCGGGCACTCGTGCCGGACCCCTCCGACCCGAGCACACCCTCCCCGGCAGCGGTGTGCGTCTACGGCGACATGGTGGCCACCGCCAAGGAGACCCTCTGGGACAGCGGCATCAACGTCGCCGCCGTCGCGACGGCCTTCCCGAGCGGCCGCGCCTCGCTCAAGGTCAAACTCGCCGACACCAAGGAGGCCGTGGCAGCCGGTGCCGATGAGATCGACATGGTCATCGACCGCGGTGCGTTCCTCGCCGGGGACTACCTGACCGTCTTCGACCAGATCGCCGCTGTCAAGGCCGCCTGCGGCACCGCCCGCCTCAAGGTCATCATGGAGACCGGCGAGCTCGTCACCTACGACAACGTGCGCCGCGCGAGTTGGTTGTCGATGCTCGCCGGCGGGGACTTCATCAAGACGAGCACCGGCAAGATCTCCCCCGCTGCGACGCTGCCGGTCACGCTCATCATGCTCGAGGCGGTGCGCGACTGGCGCGACTCCACGGGCGAGATGGTCGGGGTCAAACCGGCGGGCGGAATCCGCACGAGCAAGGATGCGATCAGTTATCTCGTCGCCGTCAACGAGGTGGCCGGCGAGGACTGGCTGGACAACACGTGGTTCCGCTTCGGCGCCTCCAGCCTGCTCAACGACCTGATCCTGCAACGGCAGCGGATGACCCTCGGGGCCTACTCCGGCTCCGACTACATCGCCGACGACGCCCCGAGCGCGTACTAGAGGACCTTCGAGGGAGACCGCACATGCCGACGTTCGAGTACGCACCCGCCCCCGAGTCCACGGCGGTGGTGACGATCGCGGACAACTATGGGCTCTACATCGGCGGCGAGTGGGTCGACGGTCACGGCACCCCGTTCGCGACGATCAACCCGGCCACCGGTGAGCAGTTGAGCACCGTCGCCGAGGCGAGCGAGGCCGATGTCGACGCCGCTGTGCGGGCGGCGCGCACCGCATACACCCGGGTCTGGTCGAAGACCTCCGGAGCGGACCGGGGCAAGTTCCTGTTCCGGATCGCCCGGATCATGCAGGAACGCTCCCGCGAACTGGCCGTGCTGGAGACCCTCGACAACGGCAAACCGATCAAGGAGACCCGCGACTTCGACGTGCCGACGGCGGCCGCGCACTTCTTCTACCACGCCGGATGGGCCGACAAGCTGGAGTATGCGGGACTCGGGTCGAACGTGCGCCCGCACGGGGTCGTCGGGCAGGTCATCCCGTGGAACTTCCCGCTCCTGATGCTCGCGTGGAAGATCGCCCCGGCGCTGGCCTGCGGCAACACCGTCGTCCTCAAACCGGCGGAGACCACTCCCCTGGCGGCGCTGCTGTTCGCCGAGATCTGTGAGCAGGCGGGGCTGCCGCCGGGTGTGGTCAACATCGTCACCGGTGCCGAGGCGACCGGCCAGGCGATCGTCGACCATCCGGGCATCGACAAGATCGCGTTCACCGGGAGCACCGCGGTCGGCAAGCAGATCGCCCGCTCGATCGCGGGGACGGACAAGGTCGCCACGCTCGAACTCGGCGGCAAGGCAGCGAACATCATCTTCGACGACGCCCCCATCGACCAGGCCGTCGAGGGCATCGTCGGCGGCATCTTCTTCAACCAGGGCCAGGTGTGCTGCGCCGGGTCTCGGCTGCTCGTCCAGGAGAACATAGCCGACGACGTCGTGCGGCGCCTGAAGCGGCGGCTGAGCACCCTGCGGCTCGGTGATCCGCTCGACAAGAACACCGACGTCGGCGCGATCAACAGTCAGCAGCAACTGGACCGGATCACCGAGCTCGTCGCCGCCGGCGAGGCGGAGGGTGCGGCCCGGTGGGACACCGGGTGTCCGCTGCCGAAGAACGGGTTCTGGTTCCGGCCGACGCTGTTCACCGAGGTCAGTCAGAGCCACCGGATCGCCCAGGAGGAGATCTTCGGGCCGGTGCTGTCGGTGCTGACCTTCCGCACCCCGGGTGAGGCGATCGCCAAGGCGAACAACACCAGTTATGGCCTCTCCGCCGGGGTGTGGACCGAGAAGGGCAGCCGCATCCTCTGGGTCGCCGACCAGTTGCGCGCCGGGGTGGTCTGGGCGAACACCTTCAACCGCTTCGATCCGACGTCCCCGTTCGGCGGCTACAAGGAGTCCGGCTACGGCCGCGAAGGTGGCCGGCACGGACTGGCCGCCTATGTCACGACCTCACCCGGAACGGACCAGTGAGTCAGATGAGCCGAGTCGACGTGCGCAAGACCTACAAGCTCTACATCGGCGGGGCCTTCCCCCGCAGTGAGTCCGCCCGCTCCTACGAGGTGTATGCGGCACCCACCCGGGCCGGTAACCGCACCTTCCTGGCCAATGCAGCGCAGGGCTCCCGCAAGGACGCCCGCAACGCCGTGGTGGCGGCGCGTAAGGCAGTGTCCGGCTGGTCCGGGGCCACCGCATACAACCGGGGACAGGTGCTCTATCGGGTCGCGGAGGTCATGGAGTCGCGGCGGGAGCAGTTCGTCGCCAAGGTGCGCGCCGCGCAGGGGTTGACGGCGGCCCGGAGCGGGGCAGTCGTGGACGCGGCGATCGACCGGTGGGTCTGGTATGCCGGGTGGACCGACAAGATCGCCCAGGTAGCCGGCAACCTCAACCCGGTCGCCGGACCGTACTTCAACATCTCCGCACCCGACCCGACCGGTGTCGTGGCCGTCGTTGCGCCCCAGGACGATTCGCTGCTCGGGCTGGTCTCTGTCATCGCACCGGTCATCGCGACCGGCAACACCTGCGTGGTCATCGCGTCGCAGGAGTTCCCGCTGCCGGCGATCACGCTCGCCGAGTGTCTGGCGACCTCGGACGTGCCCGGCGGTGTGGTCAACATCCTCACCGGTGACCCGGCGGAGATGGCGCCCTGGCTGGCCTCGCACCGCGACGTCAACGGCATCGACCTCACCGGCGCCGCCGACCTGGACTGGGCCGCACTCGAGGCCGCAGCGGCGGACAACATCAAGCGGGTCCGCCGCCCGGCCGCCGAGGACTTCACGGCACCCCCGGCCCTGTCGCGGATGACCGACTGGCTCGAGACGAAGACCGTCTGGCACCCCAAGGGCCGCTGAGGCTCTCTCCTCAGCGCCGCAACGACATCAGGACCTCGTCGAGCATCGCCGGAGTGAGCCGACCGGTGTAGGTGTTGTGCGGGCTGACGTGATAGCAGCCGACCACTCGCACCGGCGATCCGTCCGGTCGGTGCAGCACGGTCTCGACCGCATGCCCGAACGTCGGCCGCGGTCGCGGCACGGTCCAGCCGAGTTGACGGGCGGCAGCGAGGACCCCGGCCCAGCCGATCCCGCCGAGGGTCATGATCGTGTGCAGTCCGGGGGTGAGCTCCAGATCGCGGCGCAGCCACGGCAGGCAGGTGGCCTTCTCGTCCGCGGTCGGCTTGTTCTGCGGGGGCGCACAGCGAACGGTCGCGACGATCCGGATCCCGGTCAGGGCCAGGCCGTCACCGGCACCGAGCGACGTCGGCTGGTTGGCGAACCCGGTCCGGTGCAGGGCGGCGTAGAGGAAGTCCCCGGAGGCGTCACCGGTGAACATCCGGCCGGTCCGGTTCGTGCCGTTGGCCGCCGGGGCGAGTCCGACGATGAGGATCGGCGCGTCCGGGTCCCCGAACCACGGACCGGGACGTCCCCAGTAGGGCTGTCCCGCGAACGATGCCCGCCGCCCCGACACCGCCACCGACTCGCGCCACTCCACGAGCCGTGGACAGGCCCGGCACACCGAGATCCGCGCGTTGAGGGCGTCGAGATCATCCGCATCCTGCGCCAGGACCGCGACGGCCGCGGCGTCCGCCGCGACCGGAGTCATCACCGTCGCCGGGTCCTCCGGCCAGCCGCTGCCCGGCGGCACCGGGGAGCGGAACAGTTGCCCGGTGACCGGGTGCGGTTCCAGTCGATCGACACCGGTCATGGCGGCGTCATCGCCGATCGGAAGGCCGCCTCCACCTCCGCACCGGTCACCGGGATCGCCCCGAGCCGGGACAGGTGTTTGACCATGCCCGGCTGCGCCTGCTTCAGCGCCCACCCGCGGCGCAGCAGCACGAGCGGCGGCTTGCGCCGCTCGGCGAAGTCGCGCAGCAGCCGGAACCCGAACGTTCGCCACGGTCCGTTCCGCACGCAGTATGCGGCGCGCAGCAACCCCTGCTCACTCAGGTCGGCGATGAGCTCGGCTGCGAAGATCCCCTCGGCGAGGATGAGATCCGTTGCCGCACAGGAGAGCTCCTCGGACCCGACAGCCCGGCTCGCGGCGATGTCATAGGTCGGGGTCCTCGTGCGGCCGTGCTCGACGAGCTCGGTCAGCGCGGCGAGCGCCGCCGCAGCGTTCCAGCTCCCCGGGTGGTCCCAGTCGACGATCCCGAGGCTCTCGTCCCAGGGCAGGTCCGGGTCGTCGTGGTCGCGGTAGAAGTTGTCCAGGCGGACCACCGGCCAGCCGTACTCGGCCTGGAGCCGGTTGGCCACCCGCGTCTTGCCGGCCCCGCTCGGTCCGGCGAGGATGACGACCCTGGCCCGGGTCGCATCATGTCTGGCCCGCGACACGGTCAGGCGGGCACGCCGAGGGCGGCGAAGCCGGGTTTGACGACCCGTTCGATGATCACCAAGCGCTCGTCGAACGGGATGAACGCCGACTTCATCGCGTTGATCGTCGCCCACCGCAACTCGGAGAGGGTCCAGCCGGCCTCGTCGACGAGGAGCTGCATCTCCCTGCTCATCGAGGTGCCGGACATGAGGCGGTTGTCGGTGTTGACGGTCACCCGATAGCGCAGCGCCTTGAGCAGGGTGATCGGGTGCTCCGCGATCGAGGCGGCAGCCCCGGTCTGGACGTTCGACGACGGGCACATCTCCAGCGGGATGCGGGCGTCCCGGATGTAGGCGGCCAGCCGACCGAGACGCACACCCTCGCCGTCGACCGTCCCGACGCCGATGCCGCCGCCCATACCCCCGGAGACCCCACCCCCGGGCGCCTGGCCGGTGACCTCGATGTCGTCGACGATCCGCACGCCGTGCCCGAGCCGGTCCGCCCCGCACCACTGGATCGCCTCCCAGATCGATGGCAGCCCGAACGCCTCCCCGGCATGGATGGTGAAGTGGAAGTTCTCCCGGCGCAGGTACTCGAAGGCGTCGAGGTGCCGGGTCGGCGGGTATCCCGCCTCGGCCCCCGCGATGTCGAAGCCGACGACGCCCTGGTCCCGGTAGGCGACCGCCACCTCGGCGATCTCCCGCGACTTGGCCGCATGCCGCATCGCCGTGAGCAGCGAGACGACCCGGATCGGGGTGCCCGCCTCGGCCGCTAGCGCCATGCCCTCCTCGAAGCCGGCCGTGACCGCCTCGACCACCTGCTCCAGAGCCAACCCCTGACGCAGGTGCTGCTCCGGGGCGTACCTGCTCTCCGCATACACCACCCCGTCGGCGGCCAGGTCCAGGGCGCACTCCCGGGCGATCCGGCGCAACCCCTCCTCGGTCTGCATGACGGCCAGCGTGTGGTCGAAGGTCTCCAGATAGCGGACCAGCGATCCCGAGTCGGCCGACTCCCGGAACCACTGTCCCAGGGCGAGTTCGTCGTCGGCCGGCAGCTCGGCATACCCGATCTCGTCGGCGATCTCGAGGATCGTCGCCGGCCGCACCCCGCCGTCGAGATGGTCGTGCAGCAGCGCCTTGGGTGCCCGGCGGATCTGGTCGGCGACATCGGCACCGGGGGCCAGGTCGGTCATCCGCAGTGGCGTCATGCCGGCTCCTCCTCGTCGCGGTTGACCGTCTCGGGCGAGAACGCGGGCAGACAGATGGCGACGTACTCCGCCCCGTCCGGCCCGACCGAGTAGCGCACCCGCTTCCCGGCCGGGGTGATGATGCTCTGCCCGGCCTCGACCTGGGCGATGCCGCCCTCGTGCTCGACGAGGACCACCCCGCGCAGGACCATCGTCACCTCGTCGAACTCGGGTTGCTGAGCCGGTTCGCTCCACCTGGCCGGGGCGACCATATGGGCCACCGAGACGTTCTCATGGCCGGTGGCGACCCGGCCGACATGTTCGCGAATGACCTTGCCGCCAGGGACATCGATGACGGCAGGGGTCGGGATGAGGCGCACCATGGCCCCAACTCTAGGGCCTGCCCGCCGCCCGCAGGCCGTCCTTCAGAACCGTTGTGGGACGAAGGTCTGCTCGCCCATCGGAGGCCGGACATAGGGGATGTCCCGCATCTGCGGCAGGTCGACAACCCCGGGGGCGACATCCTCGTAGTCGAACTGGCTGAGCAGGTGGGAGATGCAGTTCAACCGGGCCGCCTTCTTGTCGTCGGAGGGCACGACGTACCACGGGGCCTGTTTGATGTCGGTGTACTGGAACGTCGTGTCCTTGGCCATCGAATAGCGCACGTACAGTTCGTGTTCGGCCAGGTCCATGTCGGAGAGCTTCCACCGTTTGAGCGGTTCGGCGTTGCGGGCCTCGAAGCGACGGCGCTGCTCCTCGAACGAGACGGAGAACCAGTACTTCAGGACGACGATCCCGCTGCGCACGAGCATCCGCTCGAACTCCGGGCAGGAGCGGAGGAACTCCTGGTGGTCGGTCTCGTTGACGAAGCCCATGACCCACTCGACGTTGGAGCGGTTGTACCAGGAGCGGTCGAAGAGGACCATCTCACCGGCCGCGGGCAGGTGCTCGACATACCGCTGGAAGTACCACTGGGTCTTCTGCCGCTCCGTGGGTCGCGGCAGCGCGACGACCTTGACGGTCCGCGGCGAGGTGCGCTCGGTGATCCGCTTGATCACGCCGCCCTTGCCGGCCGAGCCACGACCTTCGAAGATGACGAGGACCTTCAGGCCCTGGCTCTGGATCCAGTACTGGAGCATGACGAGTTGCTCCTGGAGCCGCTCGAGCTCGGCCTCGTAGACCTCGGTCTTCAATCGCCCCTTGGAGTTGTAGTTGTCGGGGCTGGCCGACACCTCCTCGATCAGGCCGATGTCGTCGGCTCCCGCCGGCAGCCGCGGCGCCCAGTCCTGGCCCATCTCGGTCCTCCCTCACACTCGACCTGCGGCACCAGCCTAGTGGGCGTGCATTCCCCCGACGGCGGTACGGGTGGCCCTCTGGCCTCGGCCCGACCGAATCAGCGCAGCCAGAACCGAATTGGGATCGAAGCCCAACCGCGGAGCGTGTTGTTGTGCGCCCGCACCGGATCAGCGGCCAACTCGAGCCGATCGACCCGCTCCAGCAGGACGGTCAGGAGCGACTCGGCCTGGAGTCGAGCGACGTGCTGCCCCACGCACTGGTGGATGCCCATCCCGAAGGACAGGTGCCCGGACGGGTCACGGCGGATGTCGAATCGATCAGGGTTCTCCCATCGCCGCGGGTCGCGGTTGGCCGCGCCGTAGCTGACGAGCACCCGCCGGCCTTCCGGGATCGTCGCTCCTTGCAGGGTCACCTCGGTCGCGGTCTTGCGGAAGATCGACTGGACCGGCGACTCCCACCGCAGAACCTCGTCGAAGGCGGCACGAGCGAGATGGGGGTTGGCCTTGAGCAGCTCCCATTGGTCCGGGTGGCTCGCGAACGCATACAGCAGTGCGGAGAGTCCGTAGACCGTCGTGTCGACACCGGCGGACACCAACGAGCGGGCGAGCAACGGTGCCTGCTCGTGCATGATCTCGCCCCGATCGGCCGCGGCCCAGATGTCGGCCCCGAATCCGGTGGGTTTGAGGGCATCTCGTTGGCAGGCGTTCGTCGCCCATTCGGACAGTTCCGGTGCTCGTGCCTCCCCCTTCTTGACCAGGTCGTTGCGGGGGCCGCCCGAGTTGAACACATGGTCCGCGTAGGGGAGCAGGTTCTCCTTGCCGCAGAT
>DUPF01000191.1 GCA_012838445.1 Intrasporangiaceae bacterium
CACCTCGGCCTGAAGCACCCCGACATGGTGCGGCAGGTCATCACGCTCGGCTCACCGTTCGGGGTGGCGCACGGGCACCGGACCCGGGCGGACAGCACCTTCGAACGCTTCCGGATCATCCACGCCCGACCGCAGATCGCCCCCGACCGTTCCCGCCTCGCCGACGCACTGACCGTGCCGTCGACGTCGCTGTTCTCGAAGATGGACGGTGTCGTCCCGTGGCGCGCCTGTCTCGGTGAGGAGACCGAGATGCACCAGAACGTCGAGGTCCGGTGCAGCCACCTCGGCTTCGGCTTCGACCCCGCGACGATCTGGTGCGTCGCCGACCGTCTCGCTCAACCGGCCGACGACTGGCAGCGTTTCACCCCGCCGGCGCGGTTGCGACGGCTCTACAAACACATCGGCTGACTCCTTCGGTGGCCGGCGTCGACCGGACGTGCGACGTCGTCCCCGCAGGTCGACTACTGTGCTGACATGCGACGGCTGTCCGGACTTGATGCTGCGTTCCTCGCCCTGGAGACACCCCACTCCACCGGGCATGTCGGTGGGTTGTCGATTCTCGACCCGTCCACGGCGAGTGAGGAACTCGACCTCGACCGGCTGATCACCGTCCTCGAACCACGCCTCGGGCTCGTGCCGGTGATGCGCCAGCGGCTCGTCGACGTCCCGCTCGGGCTGGACCAGCCGGTGTGGATCGACGACGAGTACTTCGACATCGAGTACCACGTCCGCGAGATCGCCCTGCCCAGCCCGGGCAGCGACGAGCAACTCAGTGAGCAGATCGCCCGCATCCACGCCCGCCCCCTGGACCGGGCCAAGCCGCTGTGGGAGGTCTACCTCGTCACCGGACTCAAGGGCGGCCGGATGGCGATCTACACCAAGGTCCACCACGCCGCGGTCGACGGGGTCTCCGGCACCGAACTGCTCACCCTCTTCTACGACCTGACCCCCGAGCCGCGGCAGGTCCCGTTCGAGGAGTTCGTCCCCCGTCCAGCGCCGAGCGGGTTGCGGCTCGGCCGCGAGGCCCTGGTCAAACTCGCCAAGCGGCCCTTCCAGGCGACCAAACTCGTCACCGACGCGATCCTCGCCGTCCCGTCGCTGGCCTCGATGGCGCGGCCGTATATCGACGGACTGCTGCGCATCCGCGACGGTCAGCAGGACGGCGACATCATCTCGATCGCACCGACCCTCTCCCCGGCGACCCCGCTCAACGGGGCGATCTCCCCGCACCGGAAGTACTCGTTCCGGACGGTCAGCCTCGACGAGGTCCGCGAGATCAAGAACACCTTCGGCTGCTCGGTCAACGACGTCGTCATGTCGTCGTGCGCGGCGGCTCTGCGGCGCTGGCTCCAGGAACACGACGGGCTCCCGGAGCGGCCGCTGGTGACGATGATGCCGGTGAGCATCCGCACCGAGAACGACCGCACCGGGGAGGGCAACAAGGTCTCGGCGATGCTCGTGGCGATCCCGACCCATCTCGACGACCCGCTGGAGCGGTTGCGGGAGACCCACACCGTCACCCAGATCGCCAAAGCGAGTCAGGCCTCCATCCCGCAGGGACTCGTCGACGACGTCGTCGACTTCGCCCCGCCGGCGCTGACCGCCCGGGCCGCGAAGGTGTACTTCGGCTCGCACGTGTTCAAGCGGGTCCCGCCGTTCAACGTCGTCATCTCCAACGTCCCCGGGCCGTCCCGGGCGGTCTATGTCGCCGGCGCCCGGATGCTGGCGCACTATCCGGTCTCGGTCGTCGCCGACGGGCTCGGCCTGAACATGACCGTCATCGGGTACAACGGCGGCCTCCACTTCGGTCTCATCGCCGCCCGCAACCTCGTCCCCGACGTCGACCGGATCAACACCTGGATCGCCGAGGAGGTCGCCACCCTGCTCGCCCTCGCCCGCGAGGAGCAGGCCAACCAGGCCGCGAAGGCAGCCGCCCGCAAACCCGGCCCGCCCCGGCCGGCGCGGGCAACCCCGCGCAAGCGGACCGGGAGCGCGACCCGGGCGGC
>DUPF01000192.1 GCA_012838445.1 Intrasporangiaceae bacterium
CCACGCTGTTGTTCTGCGTCGGACCGTTGACGATCCTCGGTTCCATCAACGACGGGCTGGGCCGCGGGATCGACCAGTTGGCCCTCAAATCCGTCCTGGACGGCTTCGCTGCGATGGCATTCGCCTCGACCTTCGGCATCGGCGTCCTCTTCTCCGCGGTGTCAGTCGCTGTGATCCAGGGGGCGATCACCCTGCTCGGGATGGGGCTCGGCGAGTTCCTCCCCGACGCGCACATCTCCGCGTTGACCGCCACCGGCGGACTCCTCCTTGCCGGAATCGGCCTGCGGCTGCTGCGGATTCGTGATGTGCCCGTCGGCGACCTGCTGCCGGCGCTGCTCGTCGCACCGTTGCTCACCGCGGCAGTCGTCCTCTTCCGCTAGTGGCCCGCGGTGAGCGCCCCTGTGTCTGCGATACTTGCGAGATGCTGCCCAGCGCCAGCTCATACCGTGAGATCCGATGACTGACTTCCCGAGCTACTACCGTGGCAACGTCACATGGGTCGACGAGATGGACCAGCGGCTCTCGACCATCGCCGACACCGTGATCGCACGGTCCCCCCACCGTGTCCTCGACCTCGGCTGTGGCCACGGAGTCCTTCTGGACGCACTCTCGCGGAATCTGCCTGATGCCCAGCTGGTCGGCGTCGATGCTGTTGCTCCCCCGGAGAGCGCGGGCTGGAGCGGTGTCACTGCCGACATCGCCGGGCTGCTTCCTTTTGCCCAAGGAAGCTACGACGTCGTCGTCGCTGGAGAAGTGCTCGAGCATGTGCCGCACCCCGATCTCATGCTCTCGGAGATCCACCGAGTCCTCACCGTTTCCGGCCTTCTGGTCCTGTCCACCCCGAACATCGTGAGCTGGGCCAATCGGGTGCTCGTACCGCTCGGTATCCAGCCGCTGTTCACCGAAACCTCCAGTGAGGTCCACCTCGGTCGGCGTTGGCGGGTACTTGGCCAGGGCAACCAGGTACAGGGCCACCTCAAAGTGTTCTCCCACCGGGCTCTTCAGGAGATTCTGCACCGCACCGGCTTCCGGATCGTGCAGATGATGGGGATGCCCGCAGAGTTTCCACCGCCGATCAACCGTTTCGATCGCCTGTGTGCTAGGTTCCCGTCGATCGCGTCAGATCTTCTGGTGATCGCAGAGCCCCTTGCACAAGTCCCGACCATGCCGCCGCCCCGTCGAAAAGGGACGGGCTGACCGCTGCGTCGCCACCGCTGGACAGGACTGAGGAGAACCATGGAAGAGACGACCGATACTCGTACTGTCGTGACTCCGGCAATCGGCACACGCGTGGGGCTGACCATCGCCGTGCTGCTGCTCGTCGCTGCCGGCTACCTGCTCTGGTCACCGATCCAGCTGTATCCCGCAGACGGCTTCCCCATCATGTGCGGGAGCGGAGCGGCACCACCCATGGATGAGCTCGGCAGGGTGGCCTGCGGCGAGGTGAACACTATTCGTCAGTGGCAGGCCGGGTCCTTGGCTGCCGCCGCCTTCGTCGTCGCTGCTGGATCGTTCTATGCCTTCGGGGTGCGTCGCCGTGTGGAACGTCTCATCGGTAGCCAGGACCACGCCGACCAGGGGGATGCTGTCGACGAGTGATCACCGGGCAGCTTCGATGAGCTGCGGGCCGATCTGTCGCCAGACCAGTGCCGCACCCTCGGCGTTGAGGTGCAACCCGTCATCCCGGAGTTGAACTCCGTCGATCTGCTCGACATAGCCGTCCGAGCAGATGGTCCCGTGCAGGTCGATGAGCGCCACGTCCGGGTGGACCTCGGTGTAGGAGGTGATGGCCTCGTTGAGCCACGCCAGTCGATCGGGGTCATTGGCCAGTTGGGCATTCCGGTCGGCCGCATCCGCGCTGATACCGATGCACAGCACCGTGGCGAGAACGAACCTGTCCGTGTGTCCGGCGACAAGCGCCCGGCGGTGATCGATCTCGCGATACAGCCAGTCGCGGTACTCGGCTGTTCCGAAACGGACCACGGATCCGTCGACATTCCGGTCATACAGTTCGCCGAGACCGAGCATGAGTACGACGAGATCAGGCTTCTCACGAGCGACTTCCTGGGTCCATCTCGCTTCCCACTCGGCACACGCAGGGAGATTCGGCATCGTCTGGCCGTCCACATGACGCTCGGGAAGGAGAGTTTCACAACCCAACTGGGTACTCCCGTTCACGCCGAGTCCGTCCACCTGGTTGCCGTAGTAGGTGCGCAAACTGTAGGCCTGCGAGTCACCGAGGAGGAAGGTCCGCACCAGTCGGCCTTGGGCATCCGGCACAGGAGCAGTGCGTTCGTCTGCGGCTTCCGTCGGGGGTGGCAGTCCTGCCGGCCCCACTGAAGCAGTGGCACCGAGGATCAGCAGGGCCAATGCGGACGTGGTAGCCACAACAGCCCGACCCCACTGCGTCGGGGTGAACCGGCGTTGCAGCCGCCCGCGGCGGATCGGCTCCTCGACGAACCTGAATGAGAGGAAGGACAGCGCACCGGTCACGACGATCCGTACGAGGAGCAGTCCTGCACCGTCGAGTCCGGTCCGGTCGTGATTCACGACGATGTACACCGGCCAATGCCACAGATACAACCCGTAGGACACCACACCGACGGCGACGACAGGACGCCAGGAGAGCGCTCGGCCGAGCAGCGATCGCGGCGCCCGAGAGATCGCCGCGATGAGGGTGGCGGACAGCATCGCGGCCAGGAGGAAACCACCCTGGTACATCCAGGGGGCAAGCTCTCGTGCGGAGACGAACATCGCCACGAGGCCACCCAACGACACCAAGGCCAACACACTCGAGCCAGGTACGCGAACAATCCGTCCGAACATCTGCGTGAAGACGGGAGTGGAGGGGCGCGCCAGCGCGGGCACGAGGGCCACGACAGCGCCGAGGAGCAGCGCCTGCATTCGGGCGTCGGTGCCGTAGTACACCCGCGAAGGGTCCCTGAGCGGTTCGTAGAGGATCGCCATGAACGCGGCAGATCCGAGCACGCCGACGAGCAGTACGAGGCGCAGGCCGGACCGACTGAGCCGCATTCGACCGAGGAGGAGCATCAGGAGGAGCGGGAAGACGATGTAGAACTGCTCCTCGATCGCAAGTGACCAGGTGTGCCGAAGCGCTGATGGCTCGATGAACGCCCCGAAATACGACTGGCCACTGGCGATGAACCACCAGTTGGAGACATAACCGAGAGTCGCCAGAGCGTCGCCGCGCAGCATGGGTTGCGCGCCGTCGAGGACGACCGTGTACAGGACCACCGCAAGAACGACGATGAACATCGCCGGCAGCAACCTGCGCGCTCGTCGCAGCCAGAAGGCGACCAGCGCGATCCGTCCGGTCTGCGTCCATTCCTGGATGAGCAGCGATGTGATGAGGAATCCCGAGAGCACGAAGAACACGTCCACGCCGAGGAAGCCACCGCGCATCCACGACACACCACCGTGATAGAGCAGGACCGCAACGACCGCAATCGCGCGGAGACCATCGAGGGCGGGCCGATAGCCGAGTTGGGCTCCTCGACGCTGTGAAGCGCCGGCGAGGCTAGGACTCATGACCGTCATGACCGCGGCCTCCTGGTCAGCAGGACACCTGCCAGCCACAGCAGACCGGCGCCCACGATACTGACGGCCACAATGTCCGATACGTCACGATGAGCCACCAGAGCGATGATGACGCTCTGCAGTACGACCGTCATCCACAGCAGGACCGAGAAGCGATGGTTCTCAGTGGCCACAGCCGCATATGTCGTCAACTGCACCAGCGCCAGGAGCGTGCCCAACACCACGAACCAGGGAGCCACTGACGCAGCCTCCGCATAGGCCGTCCCCACCAGCAGATCGAGCAGCGGCCCCCCGAGAGGGATCGCGGTGAGGGCAGCAACGCCGCCCACGGCCGCGACAATCGCCCCCGCGGCG
>DUPF01000193.1 GCA_012838445.1 Intrasporangiaceae bacterium
CCGCACCGAAGGTGCGCACGGGAGCCGCACCGAAGGCGCGCACGAGAACCGCACCGACGGTGCTCTCGGTCGGTTATCTCCTCACGCGGTCGGGTCGCTGGGTTCCCTCGCCGCAGGCCGGAGAACGCGACCAGGGACAATACGACGACCGCTCTGACGTCCTGGCGACAGCCACGGTGGGGGCGTTGCTCGATCGCGATGCGCTACGCCGGGTAGGTGGTTGGGCCGCTTCGCTCGGCTCGGCAGAACTGGCCGTCGCTGGCGACGTGGATCTGGGATGGCGTCTGCATCGAGCCGGAGAGCGGGTGCTGCTCGTTCCGGAGGCAGTTGTCGAGATCGAGTCCGGCGCGCCGGACGCAGCGGCCCCGACTGTCGGTGCCCTCACGTCTGCCTCCCGACGAGCGGTGCGTTCGATCGCTCTGGGAGCTGCCCCGGTCGGGATGTGGCCGGCTCGGATCCTGGTCGCGTTGCTCACGGGTGTCGTCACGGCTGCAGCTCTGCTCCTGGCCAAGCGTCCCCGGGCTGCAGGTCGTGAGATCGTCGACGCCTTGGCGCTCCTCCGTCTGGACCGGGCGGTGGCCGCCAACCGGCGTTTCGCTCGGGAGAGCAACGTGCCGCGGCGTGCCCTGCGGCAGTTGTTCGTCGCTGGTGACCAGGCTCGGTCCGAGATCCTCGACGAACTCATGCCGGTCAGTTCGGCGCGAGGCGAACTCTCCCGCCAGGACCTCGCGCTCCGTGGCAGTCGTCCTCAGGCCGTCGCCCACCCCGCGTTCCTCGCTGTGCTCGGCGCCCTGCTCCTGACCATCGTTTCGGGCCGGGACATCGGCGGGTCGGTGGTGCGGCGGCTCGGCTGGGGGATCACCGGGGGTGAGGTGACTGGGGCGAGCACGAGCGCTGCGGACCTCTGGCGCAGCGCCGTCGATGCGTGGGGCGGAGCCGGTCTCGGGTCTTCGTCCGGAGGTTCCCCGGCACTGGGCCTGTTCGCGGCGGCGACCGCGGTTGCCGAACACCTGCCATTCGTGGAGTCGCCGGCTGCTCCGGCCGCGGCGACCGTCGCGGGGATGCTCTTCCTCACCCTCCCGGCGGCTACGTTGACGATGTATGCAGCGCTGGCCCTCGTCACACCGCGGCGGCTTCTGCGTGCCTTCGGTGGGCTCGCCTGGGCCGGAACCGGGTTGGCGAGTCAGATCATCGCGGACGGTCGCCTTGGTGGCGCTGTCGTGCTTGTCGTCGCGCCGCTGGCGGCGGTCGCACTCATCCGGGCGCTCAGTCCTGCTGGTCGGTCCTACCACGCCGCCCAGGCGGGACTTGCGGTGGTGCTGCTCGGGGCCTTCGCCCCGGTCGTGGCGGTGTTCGCCATGGTCGTGGTGGTGCTCCTGGGGTTGGTGCCGCGGTGGTCGTTACGTCGGGCGTTGGGGGTCACGGCCGTCCCGCTCCTCGTCCTGGCACCGTTCGTCCGCCAGCTCGTGCGGGACCCGGTCATGGCGTTGGGCGGTGTCGGGCTTTTCGACTGGGGAGGGACACCCGCGAACCCGTGGCGGCTGGTGCTGTTCGATCCGGGGGGTGGCGCACCGCCTCCGAACAGGGCCAGCGGCTCGGATGCGGTCGACGGAATGGGTGGGGTCGTTGCCGCCATCGCCGATCTCGTCACGCCCCTGCTGTCATGGGCGGCCGTCCCGCTCATCCTGCTCGCCCTTGTCGGTCTCCTGCGGTCCGGGCGGCGGCTCAGTTCGCTGGTGGCGGTGATGGTCGCGGCATTCGCACTTGCGGGCGCTGTCTTCCTCAACCGCATCGTGGTCGACATCGTCCCAGTGGGCTCGGCCTCGGCCGGGTCACCGATCCGGCCGTGGTCCGGGGCGTTACTGACCGGATACACCCTCGTCATCATCGGACTCGCGGTCCGCGGTCTCGACGTCCTTTCCCGGATCGGACTTCGGCGCCGTTGGGTCCGGCTGGCCACTCCGGTGGTGGGCCTGACCGCCGTGGTGGGCCTGGCTGCCGCGAGCGCGTGGTCCGGATTCGGAACCGCGTTGTCCACCTTCGTTGACGTACGACCGGCCGTTTCGGTCGACCACGCCGACGGCGACCTTGCCGGCCGCACCCTGGTTGTCGAACGACTCACCGCGGATGAGGGGGCCGATCAGGCGATCGGCTACCGGATTCTCGGTGCCGAGGGTGCCTTGCCCGTGCGGACCCTACCCGCGGCGGTCGAGGAGAGCCCTTCGCTCACGGCGTTGGTCTCGCGGATGGAGGCCGGATCGGCCGACAGCCCAGGAAGTGATGTCCCGGGCGGGGCGGCTGGGGTGCTCGCCCGGCACGCCGTCGGCTACGTCGTGGTCACCGCTGCCCTCCCGGCCCACGCCGTGCGGGCGATGGACGCCACCGACGGGTTGCGACGGCTGCCGGACCGACCAGGGATGCTCTGGTGGCGGGTCGACGGGGTGAGCAGTGACGCGCCGTCGCCGGCTCGTGTCGTGCTGCGTACCCCTGACGGGGACGGGGTGAGCGTGCCGTCCCGCAACCATGCGCAGGCCGATGCAGATCTGTCTACTGCCGGCGTTCTCGAGGTTGCGCAGACCCCGGCCTGGTCGAGGACGGCGCGGGTCTCGGTCGACGGGATTCTGATCCCGCCCCAGGCTGATAACGATGTCGTCCATTACACCGTGCCCGATGCCGGCCGACTCTCGATCGACCTCATGACACCCGATCGACCGCTGCGGCTCCTTGCTGCGATCGCGCTGCTCATGATCGGTTTCCTGGCACTTCCGTTCGGCCCTGCGCGGCACCCGTCCCGGGAGCAATCATGACTCCGGCGCACAGTTCCCGCCGGATCCGGGCGCGGCGGGGGGCGCTGGCCCTGGCGCAGGCGGGGCTGAGCGGGCTCCTCATCGGCGGGGTCGCCTGGGCCGGGACCCAATCGGTCGTCGTCGATCTGGCCGACGGGATCGTTCTGACACGGCCGGCCACCACCGCGTTCGAACCGCGTTCCACCGTCGTCGCGGTGGAACGCGCTGTCCTGACCTGCCCGGGGCAGGCGCTCCTCGGCCTGCCCGGTGCCCGCGACCTGGAGGTCGAAACCGGCGCACTCGTCGTCGCAGCTCCCGGGGAGGTCGTGGCGGACCTGCCGACTCCGCATGGATCGCCGGCTCTGGGCATCAGCCCGTTGGCGGAGCGGGCGGACCGTGAATCTGATGGGGGAACCAGCCCAGCAGTCGGGTCGCTCGTCGGGGCGGAGGCCTACGCGGCGGCTGGTGCCGGCACCGCGGCCCCGGGGCTCGTGGCCAGTCAGGAGTCCCGGGCCGATACCGACGAGGTGCGCGGCCTGGCGACGGTGGCATGTCAGCAGGCTGCCCCGACCGCCTGGCTCCTCGGTGGTGGTGCCGGCGCCGGACGGGCTGAACGGCTTGTCATCAGCAATCCCGGGAGCAACCCGGTGACGGCGACCGTCACGGTCTACGGCGCTGAGGGCCGCAGCCAGCCACCGGACGGTCAGGACGTGGTCGTGCCGGCGCGCGGGCGCACCGTCCTGCTCGCCGACGCACTCGCCCCGGATGAGCCCAGCGCGGGCTTCGCGGTCACCGTCGACGGCGGCGAGGTCGTCGCGGTCCTGGTCGAAACGGTGATCGAGGGCACCGTCCCGCTCGGTTTCGACATTGTTCCTGCTGCCCAGCAACCTGAGCCCGAGCAGGTGATCCCCGCGGTGCTGGTCCCCCAGCAGGGATCGGGGTCGGTCGTGCTCCGGATCGTCAATCCGGGATCGTCCGACGCGATCGGCACTGTTTCCGTGCTCACCGCTGCGGGCGAACTCGCGCTCCCGGATGCAGTGGTCCGGGTGCCCGCCGGGTCGGTTGTCGACATGCCGATCGACGACGCACCCCCGGGCCCGGTCTCGCTGGTTGTCACCGCGGACACCCCGATCGTCGCCGCCGCCCGTACGGTTGTGCAGGACGCCGACGGCGCGGATGCTGGATGGGCGGTTGCTCAAGCGCCGATCGCGGGATGGGCCGGAGCCGCGATTCCTGCCCGGGACGATACCGTGCGCCGCCTGGTGCTCTCGGCCCGCGGCCCCGGCAGTGAGGTCGAGATCGTCGAACGCCGGGGCGAGGAATCGATCAGGAACGTCGTCCTGGTCCCGTCGGACGGGACTGTTGTCGTCCCGCTCGACGCAGATGCGGTCTGGGTGCGAACCGTGGCGGAATCGGCGGCCGTGGTGGGTGCGCTGCTGTCGACGGCGAGCGAGGGTGCCACGCCGGCGGTGTCGGTCCTGCCACTCATCGCGCCACCGATGCTGGCGCACCGCTCCGACGTTATTCCACTGGGGTGATCACGCGTGTTGTCGTGGGCCGAGATGGCTGCTCGACGACGGGCCCGGTTCAGGTATGGATGTAGATCCGCCGCCGGTGGAGGATGAGTGCCAGACCCCACCAGAACGCGAGCATGAGGATGACGAAACCCCATCTGGACCCAGTGCCGAGGGACAGCGACTCCTGCAGTCGGTGAGCGGTCGAGTGGGGCGGGCCGCCGCGAGCCATGACGACCACGAGCAGGTGGGATCCGAAGTAGACCAGGAGGGAGTTGCGGCCGAGCGCGACGAGCGGCTGTGCAAGCCGCTCCCGGACCCGCTGCCACGTCGGGCGCGCGGGAACGTCGAAGGCCTGGAACGCCACGCTGAAGATGACGATCCCCAGGGCCGCCGACATCAGCGCGAACGACGGGGTCCAGAGTCGCTTGAACGCCGGAACGAGCGAGGTCAGTGCGAATCCGGTGACGAACACGACGGCTGCCCACGCGAGCAAGCGACGCGGACCGAGGTGCCACTGGGCGCGCCGAGATTCGAGGGCCAAGTGACCGGCCGTCGTCCCGACCGCAGCGGTGAGGAACGCGCCGGCGATCGCAATGACACCGCTGGGGTCATGCCCCGGTCGGCCCCCGCCGTACATGTGGGTTCCGAAGAGGCGAGTGTCCAGAACGCGCGATGGGTTGCACGTCGGGGAGATCGAGAGACCGGGGCACCGCGCCGCATACCAGGCGAAGGCGACCGCGAGCAGCACTGCAGTTGCCAGGGTGAGCACCGCCCATGCCCGCCAGGATCGGAACACCAGGTGCAGGATGGAGATCATCGCCACCAGCGCCGCATACATCTGCAGCGGACCGGTGACCTCAAGCCCGTCCCAGGACCAACTTCCCTGGACCACCGCGTTATAGATGAGTCCGGTCACGATGAGCACGCTGATCCGTCGCATCGTGATCAGCAGTGGGGTGTGGTTCCGATAGGCGAATGCCAGTCCGATCCCGGAGAGGGAGACGAACAGCGGGAAGATGAGGTCGACGTACCGTATCCCGATCCACGGTGCGTGGATCAGCGGAGCGGGCCGGGGGGTGATGAAGGAGACCGAGGTGACCGACAGGATGAGGAAGGCACCACGAGCGACGTCGAGGGCCGTGATCCGCCCCGGGCCTTTGGCGGGGCGGGCCGCCCTCTCGACGGCCTCGGCGCGCGCAGTGGTTCCGGTCGTCATCAGCGCTTCTCCGGCTCGGCCGTGGTGCCGTCGGTGTGGATGTAGAACACTGATCGGGCAAAGAGCGCATCGGAGCGGGCGAGGGAGTATTCACCCGGCGTCCACGGGTTGGGGAAGGCGAGCCAGCCATAGACCTGCTGGAACGCCCCCACCCGGTGCATCCCGCCCAGCCCAGGACCCTCCCGTGGCGGGACCGACGAGTACGGATAGGTCGGGAGTGTGTCCGGTGGGGGATCACCCGGGCGCAGCAGGAGACCCGCGGTGGGGCGGCGCCAGCCCTGCCAGACGTCGTCCGGACCGGTACCGAGTGCCATCAAGGAGTCATACCGTTCCCGGTCCATGCGCAGGACATGGGTCGCGCGCGGATCGAACGGGTGCGTCACGATCCACGCACCGCCACGGGCCAGTGGAGCAAGAGTGAAGGCGGCCTCGGTCACGGCCAGATGGTCGGGATGGGCATAGGGATAGGCGGCCGGGCTGCCGGTGGCCGACGGTCCGTCCGCATCGTTGTAGTACGCCGCCGAGGTCATGAAGTCGAGGGGGAGATCCGGCAGGGCCTCCCCGCGCTGCTGGAGGACCTCCTTCGTCGCCGAGACCACCATGGTGGACGTCAGCGCGCCGTCCCCGAGATCGAGTGCGATCCGAGCGCCCCCGTCCCCGATCCAGGCGCGAGCGGGACGCCCCGAGATCGTCCACGCGTGCTCGGCGACCTCTGCTCCGAGCCGCGCAGAGACCGCCGTTGTGGCGGCTTCGTCCAGGAAGGCATTCCATGACTCCAGGCGGATGTCGCGGCAGGCCGGCGAGTTGGACTCCAGACCTTCGGTCCGGATCGCACGTTCGCCCAGATCCGTGCGCAGTGCTCGAGCGGCAGCGTCCGGCGCGCAGCGCACGGTCGCCTCACCGTTGGTCATGGTCAGGAAGACCGTGTAGACCGTCGGGTCGTTCGTCAGGGTCGCCCATCCCTGGAGCTCGTCGTCCGGGTGGGGCATCACCATCAGGTGGATCCCTCGAGCAGCTTCGTTGTCGGTCCCGATGAGCGTGAACACCGCCACCGAGGCGAGAACTACGGCCAGCACGTAATTGGTGACCGCAGCGGCGGGTTTCATGCGTGAGGGCTCCTCGTGACGCAGGGCGGCGGGGTGGGTCGATCGACGTCGGGATCGGGGGGCGGATCGACCCATGCTATCGACGCGGTGCTCCGCGCTCCGTCGCGGATCTCGGCTCGGACGCGCACCGGGCTGTCAGTCGCCGTCGAGGTCAGGACCGAGGAGCTCCTCCGGTGGAATCCCGAACACCGTGCCGACTTCGGTGCAGATGGCGGCCCGGACGAGGGGGACGAGAACGTCCGGGCCGGTGGCGCGGCTCTCGATCGGGCGCCGGAACACGATGATGCGCGGCGGGCGGGTGCGCGTAGCGGCGACGGTGCGGGCCAGCGGCACCTCCGGCGACCACGCGGGGCCGAGGTCGCTCGGGTGGTCCATCGTCGCGTACTCGACGACGAGACCGCGGGGCTCGAGCAGTCGGTCGACCTCCTCGGCGACGTCGCGGACGATCTCGTCGAACCGGTCCCGGCGGGTGACCATGGCCGGCACCGGCGGCCACGCGAGCGGCCCGCGCCGACCGCGTCCGTGCCGGTCCCGTCGACGCACAGCGGTCCCTGCCGGGGACGGGGTCGTCGACGCGGGGGTGCGGGTGGGCGGCATACGGCCACTGTATGCGTGCGCCCCCGCCGCGGCCACGGCGAAACGCTGGTCCCTCGGCGTGGCAACCTCCTCGGGCGGGGATCGTCGCCTACAGTCCGATGCGTGACCGCTGATGTGACCCCGCGCAGAGCACCGACGCGTCCGTCACTGCAGCGCAAGTGCTCCCGCACCGCCTGCCCGAAGGACGCGGTGGCGACGCTCACCTATGTCTACTCCGACTCGACCGCTGTGGTCGGCCCGTTGGCCACCTATGCCGAGCCGCACACCTACGACCTGTGCACCGAGCACGCGGACCGGTTGACGCCGCCGCGCGGCTGGGACATCGTCCGGCTCGCCCTCGACGGGCCCGCACCGGTCCCGACGGCCTCGATGGCCTTGTGCCTCGGTGACGATCTGGTCGCCATCGCCGACGCGGTCCGGGAGGATCCGCCGACGTCGGCGCCGCCACCGGAACGCCGCACCCCGGTCGCACCGGCCTGGCAGAGCGGCGCCA
>DUPF01000016.1 GCA_012838445.1 Intrasporangiaceae bacterium
CCCTCGAGCCAGACCCGTTCGCCGAGTTTGTAGGAGATCGCCTGTCCCGGCCAGCCGAGGTAGCGCACGATCTCGGACCGGATGAACTCGGCCGGTCGGCCGGAGTGCATCCCGAAGAACTGCTCCCCGAGCACCGGCGTCCAGGTCTCCCCCGGCGCGAGCGGGGAGTCGTCCGGGATGCGCAGCTCCAGGTGCATCCCGATGTCGATGACGACCCGGATGGCACGCATGATCTGGGCGTCGAGGTAGCCCATCCGGGCCTCGTCGTCGAGGTAGCCGAGCTCGTCCATGAGCCGCTCGGCATAGAGCGCCCACCCCTCCGTCGCCCCAGAGGACGAACCGACCGAGGTCTGGAACATCGACAGTTGCGGTGCTACATGGACCCACTGGGCCAGCTGCAGGTGATGACCAGGGACGCCCTCGTGGTACCACGTGGAAATCAAGTCGTAGAGCGGGAATTCGGTCCGTCCGAGGGTCGGCAGCCAGGTGCGTCCAGGACGGCTGAAGTCCATCGACGGGCGGGTGTAGTACGGCGCAGCAGCCGACCCCGAGGGAGCGATCATCGCCTCCACGGTCCGGATCGGCTCGGCGATGTCGAAGTGGGTCCCGTCCAGGTCCGCGATGGCCCGATCCATCATGTCCTGCAGCCACTGCCGCACCTCGGCCACCCCGGTGACCCGGGCGCCGTGCTCGTCCAGGTGCCGCATCGCCTGGACCGGGGTCGAGCCCGGCAGGATCCGCTCCGCGAGCTGCTCTATCTCGGCCCGGATCCGTTGATACTCCGCCCAGCCCCACGCATACACCTCGTGCGGGTCGATATCGGCACCGATGACGCGCTGCGCACACCGGCGGTAGCGCTCCGCACCGACCGCGTCCGGCGTGCCCTCCGCGTCGGGCAGATACGTCGCCAGGAGGTATGCGCGGAGCAGTTGTGTCGCCTCCGTCGCCGACGTCGCGGCCCGGCTGAGCGACTCGCGCTGGTCGTCCGGTCCGGCACTGACGAAGTCGTGCCACCAGTTCGTGTCCACCCACTCGCCGAGGAGGGCGGCGAGTTCGCGGACCTGGCGGGGGGCCGCATACCGGCTCGTGCGGCGGCCCTCGTCGAGGGTCTCGATCCAGCTCCGGTAGGCCGCATCCACCTGCATCATCCGGCGCCCGATCGCGGCCCAGTCCTCGTCGGTGCGGGCCGGCATGAGGCTGAACGTCTGGCGGACCGCCTGCGGTGGGCCGAAGATGTTGCGGATCTCGCGCAGGTGCTCACCGGCGTCGTGCCCGTCGAGGATCACGGTGAGCCGCTCCCGCAGCAGGGTCGCGCAGCGCGCCTCGATCGGATCCTCCTGCGGGCCGAGGGTCTCCAGCGCGGCGAGGGTCGACTCGGCGAGTCCGCGTTCGGCCGCATAACCGGCCGGGGACAGGTCCGGCATCCGGTCCTCGTGGGGGCGCAACCCGAGGGCGGTCGAGAGGATCGGGTTGAGGTCGGCGAGGTCGCGGACGTAGCTGTCGGCGAGTTCGCGGGGGGTGGCCGGGGCGTCGGGGCTCATCCGGCAATCCTCGCAAAGTGTGCGGGTGGCGGCATCTTGAACGCAGGCCACGCCGGCCTCCCTCCGCCGCCGCCATAACTTCGCGATCGCGAAGTGATGTCGGCGGCGTGGAGTGTGGCCGGCTCAGTCGGTGAGGAGCTGCGCGAGCAGCGCCGGGGCGATGTTGCGGCCGGTGAGGACGAGGATCACCGGCCCGTCGCCGGGGATCAGTCCGTCCCGCAGCGCGGCGAGCCCGACGGCCCCGCTGCCCTCGACGACGAGCCCGCAGCCCGTCGCCAGCTCGCGCACCGCCGCCCGGATCGATGGCTCCCGCGCCGCGACCACAGCGGTCCCCGCTGCCCGCACGATGCCGGGGGTGATGCTCCCGGGCTCGAGGTTGCCGGCCAGTCCGTCCGCGATCGTCTCCTCGACCGGGACGGTGACCACCTCCCCAGCGGCGACCGCCGCCGACAGCCCTCGGGAGTGTTCGGTCTCGACCCCGACGACGTGCCAGCCGGCCCGCCCGGTGAGGACCAGCGATGTGCCGGCCACGAGACCGCCACCGCCGACAGGCACGATGACGGTCGCCGGCTCAGCGGCTTGATCGAACAGTTCTGCCGCGAGAGTCGCCTGCCCGGCGATGACGTGCGGATCGTTGTAGGCGGAGACGAACCGGCCCGCGACACCGGCGGCGAGCTCCACCGCCGCCTGCTCGGCCGCGTCGTAGTCCTGACCGATCTGACGCAGGTCGACGTCGGCGTCACGCAACTGGGCCACCTTGGCCGGCGAGGCAGTCTCCGGGACGATCACGGTGGCGGGAATGCCGAGGCGAGCGGCCGCATACGCGATGCCGAGTCCGTGATTGCCCGCCGAGGCGGTGATGATCCGCTCCCTCTCCGCGGCATAGGCGGCACCGGCTGCGAGCGCACCGCGGACCTTGAACGAGCCGGTCGGCTGGAGGATGTCGAGTTTGACGTGCACCGGACGGTCCACGCCGGGCAGGTGCAGCGGCAGGAGCGGGGTCGGGGCGAGGTGACGGGTCACGACGTCACGGGCCCGGTCCAGCATGGCGGCGTCGATGACCGGGTGAGAGCTCATCGGCCCATTATCGGGCCTCACCGCAGCGCGCGGGCGAGCAACAGCGCCAACGAGGTTCGGTCGCGTTGGTCGCGTTTGCGGAGCAGTGCCGACACATGGTTCTTCACGGTCCCTTCCGCGAGGACCAGGACGTCGGCGATCTCACCGTTGGTCGCACCGGTCGCGACCAGCCGCGCGACGGCCTGCTCCGCCGGGGTCAGGGCGGCGAACGGGTCGACGGCATCGGTGTCCGGTTCGGGCTCCCGTCGGCGAGCGAGCGCCGACCGGGCCACCTTCGGATCGATGACCAGCCCGCCCTTGAGCGCCAGTCGCATCCCGACGATGAGTTCCTCGGTCGCGGCGTCCTTGAGCAGGAATCCGGCGGCCCCGGCCGCGATGGCGCGGTGGACGAGTTCGTCGTCGTCGAAGGTGGTCAGGATGACGACCGGAAGGCCGGGGTATGCCTCGCGCACCGCCGCGGTCAACTCCACCCCGTCCATGATCGGCATCCGGGCGTCGGTCAGCACGATGTCCGGATCGGTGGCTTCGATGACGGCGAGGGCCTCCTGACCGTTGCCGGCCTCCCCGACGACGGTGACCCCCGACTCCGTGCCGAGGAGCATGGTCAGCCCGCGGCGCATGAGTTCCTGGTCGTCGACGACGATGACTCTCATCGTGTTCCCTCCGCACCGAGGGGGAGGACGGCAGCGATACCCCAACCACCGCGGACCGTCGGTCCGAAGGTGAGCCGCCCGCCGAGTTCCTCGGCCCGGGTCCGCAGGGAGCGCAATCCGAATCCTTCGTGCACGGTGCTGGAGCGGACATCTCCGTTGTCGCGCAGGGCGACCCGGACCTGGTGCGGACTCTGGCGGATGTCGATGTCGACGGCGGTGGCACTGGCGTGCCGCAGCACATTCGTGAGTCCCTCCTGGATCAGCCGGGTCGCGAACACCGCGATCGGCCCGGGCAGGGACTCCTCGGAACCTTCGTGACTGACGTTGACCTGCAACCCGGTGCCGCGGAAGGCGCCGGCGATCGCCTCGAAGGCGGCGGCTCCGCCCACGTCAGTGTCGGGAGCGGGCGGATCGAGAGCCCGCACCCACAGTCGCATCTCGTCCAGTGCCAGGCTGTTCGTCGTCGCTGCGGTGGACACCTCGGCCCAGGCCCGGTCCGGATCCTTGGCGCGGGTCCGTTGGGCGAAGTCCAGACTCATCGCCACGAGGGTGAGCCGGTGGCCGAGCCCGTCGTGCAGGTCCCGGGCGGAGCGGGCCCGCTCCTGGGCCAGGACGAGCTCCCGTTCGGTGGCGATCGAGGCGCGCAACTGTTCGTTGGCCCGCGCCAACTCGGCGCCGTGGCGGGCGACCAGTCGCCGCGCCAGCTCGAGGTCGCGCAGCAGCGATCCGAAGCCGACCCCGAGCAGGAGGAAGAGCATCATCGCGAAGATGCCCAGCGCGGTCTGGCCGAGCGGTACGCCACTGCGCCAGAGCGCGATCCCGCCCGTCGAGGCGCTGCGGGAGGCGACCGGTGGGGAGACCCGCGTCGCGGGGCCGCTCCGGCTCGTGCTGCGGGGGTTGCGTTTCGTCCTGTCGTTCGCTGTCATCGCCGCCATGTTCGGCTGGGTCGGGGTGGCCCTGACCGAGGGCGGCCGGGACGTCGCGAGCCAGATCACCCAGATGGCCTTCATCGCCATCCCGCTCGCCGGTCTGGGACTCACGGCGATCCTGCCGTGGATCGTCGGACCGGTCACCCGGCTGTGGACCGGAGCCCTGCCCATCCGCAGCGCTCCCTGGCACCTGGCCCGGCATACCGTCCTGGCCAAGCGGGACCGGCTCATCCGCTCCATCATCCCGGTGATGTTCGCCGTCGGACTGGTCTTCGGTCTGATGATCGTCGGGGAGACGTTCGTGCAGGTCGCGGAGCTGCTCGGCGTCGGCCGACTCGAGGGGTCCTCGGCGACGAGCATGCTCACCCTCATCGGTCTGCCGCTCGCGGTCGCGGTCGCCGGCGCGGTCGGCAACCTCGTCATGATGTCCCGTCAACGCAGCGCCGAACTCGCGCTCGACGGGGTCATCGGCGCCACCCCGCGTCAGCAGCTCCTCGTGCCGGCCCTCGAGGCCCTCATCATTACGCTCACCGCGAGCATCCTCGGCCTGATCATGTCCGTCATCGGTGGCGGGATGCTCGCCTATGGCCTGAGCCGCGTCCTCCCGGAGGCGACCCTCGCGATCCCATGGGGTCTGATCGGCGGCAGCGTCCTCGTCTGCCTCGTCGTCGTCATGGCAGCGACCGTGCTGCCGGTGCTGCGCTCGTTGCGGGAGCCGGCGCCGAAGGTCATCGCGCGCCTCGTCGCCGCCTGACCCGGGCGGAGGTCGCGCCCGACGTAGGCTGGCCCGGTGTCTCCCCTGCGCCGCGCCGCCCTCCTCATCGGGGGCTGCATCATCCTCGGAATCGGTGTCGCACTCATCCTCACCGCGGATCTCGGCTCGGACGGATTCTCCACGCTCGTCAACGGATTCCGGCTCGCGACGGGGGTGCCGTTCTTCGTCGCGAACCTCGTCATCTCGGGCTCCTTCCTGCTCATCGCAGCGGCCCGGCGGGTCATCCCCGGCATCGGCACGATCGCGCAGATCGTCATCGTCGGCGGGGTCGCCTCGATCGGTCTGGACGCGCTGCCCTCGCCGGGGAGCCTCGGCGGACAACTGGCGCTGCTCGCCCTGTCCCTGCCGGTCATCGGCGTCGGCGTGGCGTGCTATCTCGGATCCCATCTCGGCGCCGGCCCCGCTGAGGCGGCCGGGCTCGCGTGGGATCCGCCGATCCCGTTCGCGTGGAGCTACAGCGCCGTGCAGGCGTTCGGGGCCGTCGTCGGCTGGCTGCTCGGGGCGACCATCGGGGTCGCCACGATCGCCGTCATCCTCATCCTCGGGCCGCTGGTCTCACTGACGAGTCGGCTGCTCCGCCTCGACGTGCACCAGAACTGAGTTCTGGGCCGGCCCGGGGCGGCTATTCGAGCAGCCCCAAGGTCCGGAAGGCGTCCTCGACCTGCCCGATGACCGAGAAGACAACCTTGCCGTCCTGGATGCTGCTGACCTGGGCTCCTGAACCATCTCGTGACACGTGGTAGACGAATGGGCTGATCGGGCCCGGTGCAGACTTGCACTCACCGAAGCCGATGTTCGACAGCAGGCTCAGGGCGCCCACGGTACTGGGACTCCCGGTGGGGATATGCACTGCCAGCAGGTGTCGGTTCGGCACGACGAGGAAGACACCCGCCTCCGGGATCGAGGTTCCGAGCGCCCTATCCAGGATGTCCTCGAGGATGATCGCGCGGCTCGCCCCGAAGAAGTCATCGGACATGAGCAGGTGCACCGCTGAGCCCTCGTCCTCATCGTCGGCGAGGAGGCGTTCGACAGCGGGAAGGGGAAGAGCCGCGAGGTTGCGCCGTCCGAGTTCAACCGCACGTTCGTATGACCCGACCTGGCTCAAGTCACCGCTGAGTTCCTTGACATGCGTAGGCCGATCGACCGCCACGAGAGCCAGAACCCCGGGGAACGGCTCGAGCGCCTGGTATGCGGGCTCTTCATCGCCGAGATCCTCGCGCATCCGGAGGCGCAGGAAGACCGTGTCGTCGGCAGGGATGTCGTCGGTCTCGGCATCGATCTGTTCCATCGCCTGCACGTGCTCGCGGACCAGCGTCGGCCAAATCCGCGGATCCGCTTCGGCTGCGGCGATGGAGAGGTTGTGCAGGCCGTGGGACGATCCATCGTTGAAATGGAGGGCACCATCACTGACCACGCCTTCGCGACCCCGCTCAGCCAGGGTCTGATAGACCAACCGGGTGAATTCCCTCGCCTGCCCCTCAGACAGGGCTGGGAGCAACGCGTCAGGTCCCTGCTCAGCAGCATCAGGTTGTGCGGCTTCAGGTTCTTTCCGCTTGCGGTTGAAGATATTCCACCCCATGGGCACCAGAATATGGTACGGCGGCTTGCGGTCACGATTCGACGGAATCGCCGCCCCGGCCGACACTGTCGGCATGACGACCTGGTTCAGCAACCCCCGCGCCCGTGAGTGGACCGCTCCCCCGACCCGGGACGAGGCGAGGCGATTCCATGAGGCGATGACCGCATACACCCCGACTCCGCTCGTCGACGTGCCCGAGCTGGCCGCCGAACTCGGGGTCGGGAGGCTGCTCGTCAAGGACGAGTCGTCCCGGCTCGGGCTGCCGGCGTTCAAGGTGCTGGGAGCGTCGTGGGCGTGCCATCAGGTCATCGCTCGGCAGCCGGGTGCACATCTGGTCACCGCCACGGACGGCAACCACGGTCGGGCGGTGGCGCGGATGGCGCGCGAACTCGGAACGGGCGCAACGGTCTTCGTGCCGATGCACATGCTCGAGTCGACGGCCGCCCGGATCGCCTCCGAGGGTGCCGATGTCGTCCGGGTTGACGGAGACTACGACGACGCGGTGGCGGCGGCCGCCGAGTTCGCCGCCGTCGATCCGGGGCGGGCGCTCGTCCAGGACACGGGATGGGACGGATACGTCGAGGTGCCGGCGTGGATCGTCGAGGGATACGAGACGCTCGTCGCCGAGGTCGATGCTGCTCTCGGGCGCCGACCCGACCTCGTCGCGGTGCCTGTCGGGGTGGGGTCACTCGCGCAGGCGGTCGTGACGCACTACCGGCAGCCCGACTCCCCGACCCTGGTGCTGTCCGTCGAGCCGGAGACCGCGGCCGGCATTCTCGCGTCGCTGACCGCGGGGGCGCCGACCTCGGTGTCGACGTCGGGGACGGTCATGGCGGGGTTGAACTGCGGCACCGTGTCCGAGTCGGCGTGGCCGATCCTGCGCGACGGCTGTGATGCCGCGATCGCCGTCCCGGACACCGCCGCCCTGCGGGCCTCCGACGACCTCAATGCGCTCGGCATCTCCTCCGGGCCGTCCGGTGCGGCGACTCTCGCCGGGGTGCGGGCGGCGCTGGGCGATCCGGACCGTCGCGCTGACCTGGACCTGCCTGACGACGCGGTCGTGGTCGTGCTCAGCACCGAGGGGCGTGCATCCTGAGGGTGGGCCATGGCGCTGCTGGGATGGCCAGCGCGCGCTCGAGCGCACGGTAGCCATCCCTGAGTGCGGCACCTCCACGCCCAGGGATCAACAACGGGCGCTCCAGCGCACGGTAGCCATCCCTCGGGCCGACGCGAACACTCCACCCCTGTCGTGCGTCGACCTAAGGTGGGCTCATGATCCTCATCACCGTGAAGTTCCCGATCCGTCCGGACAAGCTCGACGAGTGGGATGAGCTGTCCACGTACTACGCCGAGGCCGTCAACGCCGAGCCGGGATGTTTGTTCTTCGAGTTCTCCAGGAGCGTCGAGGAGCCGAACACGTTCGTCTGCATCGAGGGGTTCCGCGACTCCGATGCGGGAGCCGAGCATATGAAGCAGGCACACGTCGAGCGGTTCATGTCCGAGATGCCGGACATCGTCTCTGCTCAACCGCAGATCATCTACGTCGATGCGCCCGAGGTCACCGGCTTCGGACCGATGGGTGAGATCCAGCCGCGGGAGGGCTGACGCTCGCGGGTTCAGCCCGCCCGCATGAGCAGTGCGTCCACGACCTCCCGGGTGCCGCGGCACAGGTCGTCGGTCGGCATGACCTCCAAGCCGGCGGGCATGCCCCAGACCACGAGCGTGTTGTCCTCGGTGGTCGGCAGATAGAAGGCACAGCCGTACATCAAGATCACCTCCGGTGCCGATCCCTCGACAGCGGTGTAGGAGAACGCCTCCCGGCCGAGTTCCGGGTGCTCGGTGATGACGATCGGGTCGCCCCCCGCTGCATCGGCCTCGGTGCGGATCCGGAAGTGGCTCACCGGCGCGGCATCTCCCTCGAGTCCGACGAGGAGGTCGTCGCGCAGGTAGCCGCAGGACATGTCCTCGAAGTGCTCGCTGTCGAACCCTGCCCCGCCCAGATCCGGGCATTCGGTCAACGGGGCAAAGCGGCCCAGCACCTCGACGGGCGGTTCCTCCGGCGGCTCAGCCGGGGTCGTCTCGTCATCCGTCGCGTCCGGGGTCGTCGGATCAGTGCCGGTCGGGTCCGTGGTGGGCGCCTCCGAGACGCTCGCGGACCCAGCGGGGGCAGGGCTGCTGTCACCGCCCGGTTCACTCGTGCCGCAGCCCCCGACAACAGCCACCAGGGCGATGAGCAGCGTGGCTGCTGGTGTGGTCCGCAGCCGCCTCATGACCGGCTCCCACCGGATCCGGCGGCGCCCGTCGACGCCGATTGCCGATCCACGCCGAGCAGACCGGAAGCGTTGTCGTGCAACACCTTCCGCTCCCACTCCACGCTCATGCCGAGGCCGAAGATCGCATCGAGGGCGTGCAGATAGGGATAGGGGATGTTCGGGAAGTCGGTCCCGAGGAGCACCCGGTCGCCGAGCGCCTCGAGGTCGTCGAGTCGATCCTTCGGGAACGGCATCGCCTCCTCGGTGAACGCCGTGAACGCCATGGTCGTGTCGAGGTAGACCCGCGGGAACTGCGATGCCAGATCGAGGAACTCGCCATAGTCGGGCATCCCCATGTGCGCGGCCACCATGGTCAGGTCGGGGAAGCGCTCCATGAGCCGCCGCATCGGTCCCACCCCGGTGTGCTCGCCGGGGACCGGCCCGTCCCCGCCGTGCAGGATGACCGGAATCCCGCTCTCCTCCAGGGCAGCCCACACCTCGTCGAGCAGCGGATCGTGCATGTCGTAGGCGCCGACCTGGACGTGAGCCTTGAACACCTGGACGCCGTCCGCGATGGCGACCCGCACATACTCCCCCGCCTCCGGCTCGGGGTAGAAGGTCGCCGACCGCAGACAGTCCGGGTGCGCATCGGCGAACCCGGCCGACCACTCGTTGAGCCACTGCGCCATCTGCGGCTTGTGCGGATAGTTCAGCGAACTGAACCGGCGCACCCCGAAGGACCGCAGCGTCGCCAACCGCTCCTCGTCCGACCCCTGGTACGCGATCGGCCAGGCCCGCCCGACGAGCGGACCGGCGGCGGCGAAGTAGCCCCAGACCTTGCGCAGCACCGGCATCGGCATGAAGTGGGTGTGGATGTCGATGAGAGCCGGTATGCCACGCTCGTCCAGGCGGGAACGGATCAGTTCGGCTTCGTTCGACGGCAACGCAACTGACATGGGCATGGCACCATCCTCTCAGGCCGGCTCCTCGCGCGGCCGGACCACCTGGCCCTGACCTGCGATCACGATGGAGGCAGTCCGATGCGGCTGTGGAGTCTGCACCCTGCGCTGCTGGATCGTCGTGCGCTCGTCGCGGCCTGGCGGGAGGGTCTTCTCGCACAGGAGGTGCTGCTCGGCAACACGAGGGGGTATCGCAGGCACCCGCAACTGGAGCGCTTCCGGGACACCGGGGTGCCACTGGAGGCTCTCGGCGCCTGGTTGCGGGGCGTCGCTGACGAGGCGCGGGAGAGGGGGTATCGCTTCGATGCCGGCAAGATCGTCGAGCCGGACGCGGCTGTGCGGATGCCGGTCACGAGCGGACAACTGGACTTCGAATGGACGCACCTGGTGGACAAGGTGCGCCGGCGTGACCAGCCGTGGCTGGCCACCATCGCGGATCGCGAGCCGATCCCGCATCCGATGCTGGATGTGGTCCCGGGCGATATCGCCGAGTGGGAGAGGGGTGCGGAACGCTAGTCCGCACCGGACGCGCGGATGCGCGCTGCCCGGACGCGTGGTGTCCGCGCCGCAGGGCTCATCGGTCCCAGCCGTGAAGTAACCATTCGACAGCGGCCGGGAACCGCGCAGCCCAATCGGTCTCGAAGTGGATCGCGGCCGAGTCGAAGACGTAGCGCACCGGGATCTGCGCCTCACGCAGGCCGCGCACCACCCGCTCGGCGTCGCGGACATAGGCAGCCTCGATGTCAGGCTCGCCGGGCTCCTCCCGGCCGCCGACGTCGACATAGACGCGAGCACCCTTGCGCCGCAGCCGCATCGATTCCTCCAGGTCGACCAACGCCTGCTCCCCCGGCCACCAGAACGCCGGCGAGAACAGGCCGGCCCCACCGAACACGTCAGGTCGGGTCTGCCAGAGGTATGCGCTGACCACCCCACCGAGCGAACTCCCCAGAACGATGGCCGAGCCCGGATCCTGGCGGGTGCGCAGTGCGTCGTCGACAGCAGGCTTGAGGTGATTGACGAGGAAGGTCGCGTAGTCCTCGGCCCGGCCACCACCGAGGCTGGGGTGGGGGTACTGGCTGTACTCCTCGCCCCGCTGCTCCGGATGGCACGGGACCGCGACGACGATGGCGGGGAAGCCGCGGGCCGCGAGCGCGCTCATCGCCTCGCCGACCTCCCAGGTCGCGCCGCCGTAGGAGCGGGACCGCAGGAAGGCGTTCCCGCCATCGTGCATGTAGATGACCGGGTAGCGCTCGTCGGAGTCGTCGTATCCCCGGGGCAGCCAGACAGCAATGTCCGCTGCTCGGGCCAGACCCGGAAGGTCGACGCCATCCCAACTGCGCAGGTCACCGACGACGTCCGGGTCGTCGACGGGGGTCAGGTCGTCCGGGCTCAGGCGCATGACGCAACGCTACCGAGCGGGTCTGCACACCGACATAGGTTTGAGTGATCCGCGGTCGAGACGGGCGCCCCGGACAGCACGCGCCAATCCCCGAACGAAGGAGAACCCCATGTCGAAGAACGTCGCATTCCTCGTGGCTCACGAGGGCGTCGAACAGATCGAACTGACCGAGCCGTGGAAGGCACTCGAGGACGCAGGGCACGAACCGGTGCTGGTGAGCCCGAGGTCCGGCGAGGTGCAGATGTTCGAGCACTTGGACAAGGCCGACACCAAGCAGGTCGACAAGACCGTCGCCGAGGTCTCGGTCGACGACTTCGACGCCCTCGTCCTGCCCGGCGGTGTCGCCAATCCCGATGCGTTGCGCACGGATGAGTCGGCGGTCTCCTTCGTCAAGGACTTCGTCGCCTCCGGGAAGGCCGTCGCGGCGATCTGTCACGCACCGTGGGCACTGGTCGAGGCCGATGTCCTCAAGGGCCGGACGCTGACGTCGTATCCCAGTCTGCAGACCGACATCCGCAACGCCGGCGGCACCTGGGTCGACGAGCGTGTCCACGTCGACGAGAACCTCATCACCAGCCGCAACCCGGACGACCTCCCGGCGTTCTGCTCGGCGCTGCTCGAGGCGCTCGAGCACGGATCGGCCTCAGCGGCGCCGGAGTAGGTCGCTCCAGCGCGTCGGAGGTCGACCCAGCAGTCGTCCCAGATCGGCGCTGTCACCAGTGAATCCGGCCGCGTCATAGGACGCGAACATCGCGACCAGGTCCGCACGTGTCTGGTCGGACAGCGTGGCCCCGGGACCGGCATCCCACTCCGCAATGGAGATCTGTCGTGCGGGCACGCCCGCCTGCTCGGCCAGGTGCCGGGTCGTGAGGGTCTCGGGACCGACGAGCTCATAGATCCCGCCGGCGTGCCCCGCTTCGGTGAGCACGCGGGCCGCGACCTCGGCGACATCGTCGAGCGCCACGTTCGTGAACGGCACATCCAGGGAGTAGGGCACGACCAGTTCGCCGGCCCGCACCATCGGCAGCAGATTCTCCAGGTAGGCCGCCGGACGGAGGACCACCGCGGTCGGCATCACTTCGCGGATCACCTGCTCCGCCAGGTGTTTTCGCACATGATGCGGCATCGTGGCGTCGTCCGGGTGCAGGACCGAGTGGAAGCCGAACCGCGTGATACCGGCCGCAGACGCCGCCTCCACGACTCGGCGGGCCATGCCCACCTCGTCCGGGTGGACGTTCGGGGCGAGGTGATAGACGGCCTCGACTCCGGCGCAGGCCACGTCGAGTCCGGCGCCGGACTCAAGATCGCCGCCGGCGACCTGATCGGCGCCGGCGGCACGGCATACCTCCTCATGTGGGGAGCCAGGCCGGACCAGTGCCCGCACCCGGGCACCGCGTCGCACGAGCGCGCGGGTGAGGGCCCGGCCGGTCTTGCCGGAGGTGCCGAGGACCAGCACTCTCATGCGACCCCCTCCACCGCGAGCCAGTGCGCCCGGATCCGTTCCGTGATCCCGGGATCGTCGTGCGGCCGGTGTCCCAATCCGGTGTGCTCGACCATCTCTGCCCCGCAGGCGGCCAGAGCTGAGCCGACCTCTGCATACATGGGGTCTGCGTCGCCGACGACGACGAGAGTAGGGATACGCGCGACGACCCATCCGTCGACGGCCACTTCCCACGGCGGGCGCACTGCGCGCAGGTGATCGACGAGGGCGTCGAGTTGGTCGTCGGGCAGCGGCGGAGGCGGGTTCCCGGTGGCCTGTCCGAACAGTTCCGAGAACTGCGGGTTGGTCAGGTCGGGGTCCTCCGCCCTGGCAAAGACCGGGGCGAGCACACCGATGTGGGCGGCAGTATGCGTCGCTCCCGGGCACACTGCCAACGCAGCCGGGTCGATGAGGACCATGCTGACCACCCGCTGCGGCTCGGCCGCCGCCACGAGCATGGCGACCGCACCTCCGTAGGAGTGGCCGACGAGGTGGAACCGGTCCGGTGCATGGGAGCGGACCCAGTCGAGCGTGCGGTCCGGATCATCTCCAGCAGCGATCCGGTCGACAAAGAGGCACTCACGTTCCCTGGCAAGTGGCGCTTGCGTCGGCCAGGCAGACGGGCCGGCACCGCCCACCCCGTGGAGGAAAACCGCTGGCGTGGCGACGGATGGATTCATCGCTCCAGGTTCGCAGCGCATACCCCGCGTCCACCAGCGATTCTGCTGTCAGCGTCGGCCCATGATGGGATGGCACGTTCACCCAGCCGACCGCCACCGCACGAGAGGAGCCGACCCTGAGACTGCACGCCGATCGGGGAATGCCGGCCGTCCTGACGATGACGGTCCTCGGCTTCTCCGGCTATGCCGCGCTGCTCGCGGTGGCGCCGCTGTGGGCGGTCCACGGTGGTGCGGACACCGGTGGGGCCGGGCTGGTCAACGGCGTCCTGCTGCTCGTGACCGTGCTGACCCAGTCGGTGGTCCCGACCGCGTTGCGGCGGATCGGCTGGGGTCCGGTCCTCAGCGCCGGGCTCGTCCTGCTCGGGGTCGGCTCGCTGCTGCACCTGCTCACCGATGCCCTCGGCCCGACCCTGGCCTTCTCCGCGGTCCGTGGCGTCGGCTTCGGGGTGCTCACCGTGACCGGGAGCGCCGCCGTCGCCGAACTGGCCGATCCGCAGCGCCGGGGGGCGGCGGTCGGGCTCTACGGCCTGGCGATCGCCGTCCCCCAGGTGCTCCTCCTGCCGCTCGGTCCGTGGATCGCCCAGCAGATCGGGTTCTGGGTGGTCTTCCTCATCGCCGCACTCCCCCTGCTCGCAGTCCCGCCGGCGCTGTCGCTGGCGCGGACGCTGCGCACCCGTCCGGACCGATCTGGGACGACGCCGGAGAGCCGCTCCGCGCACCCGTCGCCAGGTCGGGGCATCACCCCGCTCATCGGTCCGACCCTGCTGCTGGTCGGGGTCACCCTCGCCGGAGGGGCGGTCATCTCCTTCGCCCCGCAGATGACGACGGCCCGCACGTCCGTCGTCGCCCTGGCCGTGCTGACCCTCGCCGCTGCCCTGGTCCGCTGGCGGATCGGTCATGCCGCTGATCGGTGGGGAGCGCACCGGTTCCTCTGGCCGCTGGTCCTGCTCACCGTCGCGAGTATGTCCCTGGCAGCTGTCGCGGTCCGGCACGAGTCGGAGGTGCTGTTCATCGTCGCGGCCGCGGCGCTCGGCTGCGCCTACGGCGGGCTGCAGAACCTCACCCTCGTCCTCGCCTTCGCCGCGGTCGACCCGGCGCGGTACGGCACCGCGAGCGCCGTGTGGAACATCGGCTTCGACATCGGCTCCGGGGTCGGCTCGGTCCTCGTCGGCTTCATCGCGGTCGCCTTCGGCTTCCCGACCGGACTGCTCGTCGCCGGCGCGATCGCCCTGCTCACCCTGCCGCTCGCGCTGACCCGCCGGAGCGGACCCACGCCGCGACCCCGCTGAGGGGCGGAGCGCCTGAGCGTGGATCGGCCTCAGACGAACCGGACCCAGTTCGCGCCGCGGCCGATGCCGACCCGGTCGACCTGCTCCAACCGCCCATCATCGCCCAGCCGCAGCAGTTGCGCATGGGTCGAAGCTTCCCCGACGGCCACGACGAACGCGCCGTCCGGGCTGACCCCGAAGCCGCGCGGCACCGCCTCGGTCGGGGTGTAGCCGAGGACCGGCCCGAGGCGCCCGCCCTCGCTGACGCCGGTGACCGTCAGTTGGGAGGAGTTCCGTTCGGAGGTCAGCAGGTATGCGCCGGCCCGGTGGACGTCGGCCCCCCAGATGAGCGGTGCCCGGGTGGGATCCGCACCAAGGGTGCTGTGCTCGAGCCCGGCGATGGGGATGACGACGTCGACCGCCTCGGCCGGCGTCAGTGTGCCGTCGGGGCCGCGCACGAATCGGATTGCTTCTCCGGAGAACTCGGTCATCGCATACCCGTTGTCCCCGTCGATGACGAGGTGGCGGGGACCGGATCCGTCCGGCGCCGCTGCGACCGGCGGGTCGAGGGGGGTCAGGTCGGCGTCGGCGAGGTGGAACTGGGCGATGAGGTCCTCACCGAGGGAGACCGCGTAGACGTGCTCACCGCCGTCCTGCGCCGGTGCCGGTGCCGGTGCCG
>DUPF01000194.1 GCA_012838445.1 Intrasporangiaceae bacterium
AGTTGTGGACGCTCCTCAACGGCGAGAGCCGCCTGACAGAGCTCCTCGAACAGTGCGACGCCCTCGTCGCGATCGATCAGGGCGGAATTCGCTCGGCGTTCCACCTGGCCCGTCGGCACTCGCCGGCGATCGCGACCAACGGGCTCGCCCCAGCCCTGGTTGAGCTGGCCGCGCGGGGCTGAGCTAAGCCCAACCTCTTGAGTCTCAGATGCTCGAGGACTCCGGGACCGCGCTCTCGCTGAGCGTCTCGCCCTCGGCCTGGCGGTATGCGTCGCGGTCGAGCGAGAACGAGATCGGCAGATCCGGGTGGGACCGGGCGATGTGCCACCCGAGCGGCACCGCATGGGCATCTGCAAGCACGATCTCGCGTACCCGGGAGAGGTCTAGGTGGGCGGGCATGTACCGCTCGGCCGCTCGCCATAGCAGGAGAGGGCGGAACACTTTATATGCCTGAACGCCGGCCGCATTGACGGCGCGGCCGGGCAGCCCGAACTGGCGCAGCCGCGTCAGCGCTCGCTTGCCGCGGTGCGGCAGGGACGCGACCTCCGGCCGGGTCAGGTCGATGATCGGGACGCGCGGGTTCAGCTCGAGGTCATGGAATGCTATCGGCTCCGCCGTGAGGATGATCGCCGGAACCCCCTGCTCGAGGAGGAAGTGGGCATTGTTCACGGTCTGGCGCGCCGCCACCGAGGTCAGCGCCATGAGCAGAACGGCACCCTGGGTCTGGCAGGTCTGCGTCTGGACTGAGCGCGTCTGGTCGGGCTGCTTCTGATCAGTCATCGGATCCTCGCTCTGCCTCGCGCCCGCGAGGTCCTGGTACATGGTCAGCAGCTGGTGGCCGACACTCTCCTGACTGTAGCGGTCATAGAGTTGGGCTCGCGCCCAGGGCAGGTCCAGACCGTCGATCTCGGCCTCCATCTGGCCGAAGGCCTCGACGACAGGCTCGATGTCCCAACCGAACACGTCCGCCCCCACGTCGATGAGCCGTCCCGCTGTGGTGCCGAGCCCCGCCATCGTCTCCTGGGGGCCACCCGAGCGGGTCGCGAGGACCGGAAGGCCGCAGGACACCGCCTCGACGAGGGTCATCCCGAACGTCTCGCGCTCACTGAGGTGGACGAGCAGGTCGTGGCTGCGCATCGCCTTCTGGACCTCATCGTGGGCCACCGGACCACGGAAGGTGATCCGGTTCCGGACTCCAAGCTCGGTTGCGCGCTCCTGGAGCGCACCGGCCAGGGGTCCGCCACCGATGATGGTCAAGGAGAGCTCGGGCCGGGTCCGCGCACACTCGGCGAAGGCGGTGACCAGCCGCATGACGCCCTTGTGCTGGAGCAGGCGTCCGACATAGAGCCAGCGGCTGAGCGCGCTGACCTGCTCGGCCCGCATCGGCAGCGCGTCAAAGGCGACGGCATTGGGGATGACCTCGACCTTGTCCGCGAGCATCGGGACATATCCGCGCACCTGGTCGGCGAGCATCTGGCCCACGGCATAGAACCGGTCGGCGCGCTCGAGGATCTCGCCGTAGGCGGCGCGGGCCTCGGGTGCGGTGAGCAGCTTGCGCAGCCGGGTGTCGTGCTCGGTGACGACGACCGGCACGCCCGGCGCGGCGAGCCGGGTCGCGACGAGCCCGCCGAAAAGGCCCTCGTGGGCGTGGATGACGTCGGCCACGATCCGCCCGCCCGGCAGGATGCGACGCACTGCGTCGACATGGTCCTGCGCGTGCCGGAGGTATCCCCGTCCGGGCCTGGCCGGCACCCGCACCCGCCGCAGGGTTCCCTCACGGACCGCCCGGGGAGCGTTGTCGGCGCGGTCGGTCATCTCGCGCATCGCCCACCGGGTGACTCGCGATCCGAGCGGGTCCACCGGGGTGGGCCAGTCCTCGGCGTGATAGATCGTCGTGTCGATCGCGCCGGGGGCGACCGACTGGACGGCCTCGATGGCATGCAGGACGAACACCCCGGCAAACGGATTGTTCGAGCCGGGGTACCAGGGCGTCGTGACCGCGAGCCGCAGAGGGGCGGCTGCACGAGCCGTCATGCCGGTCGTCGGCTTCGATGTGGCCGTCGTCCGCTCAGACACCGGCGATCCTCCTCATCCGCTCCTCGAACGGGCCGAGGATGGCCGCCCGGGAGAACCTCATCGCGTGCTCGCGTGCGCGGGCCCGGTCCGCCTCGGTAAGGGTCCGCGCGTCCTGACCGGCCCGGTCGAGCACGTCGGTAATCTCCGCAGGGTCGATGGACTCGGGACGCTCCCACGCTGGATAGCCGTCGAGTACGTCCGCGGCGGCGATACCGCTCTGGTGCACACTGGCGATGGGCAGGCCGGTGGCCATGTACTCGAAGACCTTGCCCGAGGTGACGTACCTGCCGCCGGGGAGCCACAGCAGGAGCACATCGGCTTGCTGATAGATCGGTGGGACCTCGGACTTGGCGACTGCCCCGGCATACCGGATCCCGTTCTGGCCGTCGTGGATCCGGTCGAGCAGGGGCTGGACCGCCCAGGGCCGGAAGCCGAGGTGACCGTAGATTGTCAGGGTGGCCTCCTCGAACCCGGGCCGCTTCCGCAGCGCGCCCCAGGCCTCCATGAGCTCCTCGATCGGCATCGTCTCGGTGATGGTCCCGACATAGACATACCGCAGCGGGGCATCCGTCACGGGGGGTGGAGACGTCGCGACGATCTCGCTCGGCTCGAAGCCGTTTGGCACGACGGTCATTGCTTCGGCGGCCTTCGGATAGCGCTCTGCGTGCCACTGCAACATCGCCTGGTTGACGAAATCCACCTCGGCCGCGCCCTCGACGGTGCGCTTCTCCCACCGCCACGCCGAGTGGCCCGGGGGATAGCGGACCTCCTCGAGGAACTGGTGGAAGGTCCACGCGTCGCGATAGTCGAGGACATACGGCGTGCGGGTCATCCGGCCGAACGCCCACGCGGCCGCGAACGAGGCGAACGGGTTACCGGTCGCAATGACGAGATCAAATGGACGGCGGACGTGCTCGCGTAACGCAGCGCGCAGGACGTTCGGGATCCAGGAACGGTACTGCTCCGGGAAACCACGGGCGTCCACGAACTTCTTGCCCTTGTTCCACAGCGTCGGGAAGTGCGCACGCACGACGTTGTAGTCGCGGATCTGTCGGACGGTGCCCGGCAGGGTCATCTCCGGGCGGACGACGCGGATCCGCGGGTCGATCTTGTCAACCATCGACGGGTCGACCGATTGGAGGAAGTCGGTGAAGTAGTTCAGCGGAGCGGCGTGGACGGTGACGTCCCAGCCGTGGTCGGCGAGGTAGTTCGCGGTGGACAGCGGTCGGAACACTCCGCTCGCCCGGGACGGCGGGAAGAAGAAGGCAAGATAGAGCACCCGAGGGCGGCGGTTCATGCAGGCTCCTGTTCGGCGGCCGGGGCGATCTGCTCGTACACCCGCAACAGCCGCTGCGCCTGGGCGGGCCAAGCGGTCTCGGCCACAGCGGACGATGCGGCGATCCCGTTACGATACTCAACCAGGCGAGGCAGCATACGGTGGACCGTCGCGGCGAGCGCGTTCGCGTCACCTGCGGGAAACACCTCCCCCACTCCGTGCTCCTGCGTGAAACGGGCCATCGTCCGCACGTCCGAGCAGACGACCGGCAGCCCGGCATGAAGATACTCGAGGTACTTGGTCACCAGGGCGATCTCGTGGTTGGGGCGGTGCAGCAGCGGCACCAGTCCGAGGTCTGCAGAGCGGATCAGGTCGATGACCTGGTCGGCGGGGACATAGTCGACCCGGTGCACCCGTGCACCCAGGCCGAGACTCCTGGCGTGGTCCAGGAGAGCAGCGACGTGCGGGTCGCCGGGCGAGGCGACAACTGCGAGGTGGGTGTCGCTCCGGCCACGGAAGCTGTCGAGCACCGGCAGGGCGTCGATGGCGGTCTGCACGCCTCGCGCCGGCGCACAGACACCGACATATGTCAGCAGTGGGGTGTCCGCCTCCAGAGCGAGCCGTTCGCGCAGTCCGATCGGCGCCTCTACCTCCGCGGCCGCCGGCCCAGTCTCATCGCAACCTGTCCCAACGGGCCCGGCCGTATCCGGCGGAAGGGGTGCGTTCTGCACCACGGTCGGGGCAGCCGCCAGACCGTGACGGGAGCGCAGCGTCTCGGCAAGCTCCGCCGACACCGTGACCACGGCGTCGGCCTCCCCGATCCACTCCCCCAGCGCGCCGCCGACCATGCGTCGGCGGGCCCATCCGCGTATCCCGCCGATGCCGCGATCAGCCGTGGCGACGACGTCCTCGTGGGCGTCGATGAGCCAGGACACCGGGTGGCCGGCGGCCCGGAGGGCAGCAACCGAGCGGGCTACCGCGGGCACAGGATGCCGGTCGTGTACATGGATGACGTCGGGACGCAGGGTCTCTATCTCCGCATGGATGGCGAGCTCGTAGTCGGCTAGCCATGGATCGAGGATCCGCCAGGCGCCGTGACGCCACGGCCACGAGCGGTGTCCGGCGACCGCGTCACGGCCTCGCAGTCGCGGATGGGTCCGCCGGTGGCCGGCGATCCGGCCGCGCAGTCCCCCGGCGCTCGCCAAGGGAGTCACCGGCAGCAGGACCACCCGGGAACCGGCCGGACCGGGCTGCTCGTGTCGCTCCGAGTCCGACGACCGGCCGAGTACGGTGACATCCCATCCGGCGCCCGCGGCCGCGGCGGCGCACCGTTGGACGCGCGAGTCCCCGGACACAGCGTTGTTGACGACCATGACGAGTCGTCGACCCGGGGGTGGGGAAGCGGCGGGCGGACTCACCGATCAGAGCGTGACCGTGGTGCTGGTGCGGGAGGACTCGATGCACGCCTCGGCGACACGGACGGTGCGCAGCCCCTGGGTCATCGTGACGATGTCGGTGTCCTTGCCAAGGACCGCGTCGCGGAACTGCTCGTGCTCGATGCGCAGCGGCTCGGGCTTGGCGATCGCATAGCGGACGATGTCGCCCTCGGAGACGCCGCGGAACTTGCTGATGCCATCCCAGGACTGCTCGATCTCGCCGTTGGCGTGAAAGGTCAGGTCGGCGGTGAGGGTGTCTGCGACGAAGGCGCCCTTAGACCCGGTGATGATCGTGACCCTCTCCTTGAATGGGGAGAGCCAGTTAACGAGATGGTTGGTGATCGTGCCACGAGAGAGCAGCCCGACAGCGGCGACCATGTCCTCGTGCTCACGGCCGGAGCGGTGCGTGGTGCGCGCAGAGATCGAGGTGTACTCCTGCTGGGTGACCCACACGGTGAGGTCGATGTCGTGGGTTCCGAGGTCCTTGACGACGCCGACGTCGGCGATCCGGGCCGGGAAGGGACCCTGGCGCCTCGTGACGACCTGATACACGTCGCCGAGCTCGCCGGCCTCGATGCGGACCCGGGCCTGCTGGAGGGCAGGGTTGTACCGCTCGATGTGCCCGACCGCCCCGACCAGGCCGGCGCTCTCGAACGCTTCGGCGATCCGCTCCGAGGAGGGGGTGTCGTGGGCGAGCGGCTTCTCGATCATCGCGTGCACGCCGGCCTCGGCCAGCGCCAGCCCGATCGGCTCGTGATAGATCGTCGGTACTGCGACCATGCAGTAGTCGATGCCCATCTGGATGAGCTGCTCGACGTTCTCGAGCACCGGGCGGCCACCCGCGACGCCGTGCGCGTCACCGCCGGGGTCGGCAACCGCGACGAGCTCGACCCCGGGCAGCGACCCGAGGACGCGGGCGTGGTGGCGCCCCATCATCCCCAAGCCGATCAGGCCGGCGCGCAGGTCCGCCATCACGCACCTGCCTTGGCGAGGGCGTTGACCGCCTCGACGATCCGCTCCAGGTCACCCTGGGTCAGCGACGGGTGCACCGGCAGCGAGAGGCACTCGGCGGCCGCCTTCGCGGTCTGGGGCAGGTCGACCTGGACCTGGAACGGTGCGAGCTCGTGGTTCGGCACCGGATAGAACATCCCCGACCCGACGTTGTACTCCTCGCGCAGCGCGGCCGCCAGACCGTCCCGGTCGTCGGCGACTCGCACGGTGTACTGGTGATACACATGCACCGCGCCCGGCGCCACCGGCGGGGTCACCACACCCTCGAGGTTGGCCGAGAGGAATGCGGCGTTCTCCTGCCGCTTCGCCGTCCAGCCGTCGACCTTCTTGAGCTGCTCACGCCCGATGACCGCGTGGATGTCGGTCATCCGGGTGTTGAAGCCGACGAGCTCGTTGTGGTACTGCCGCTCCATCCCCTGGTTGCGCAGCAGCCGCATGGTGCGCTCGATCTCGTCGTTGGCGACCGAGACCATCCCACCCTCACCGGAGGTCATGTTCTTCGTCGGGTACAGCGAGAACATCGCGAACGACCCGAACGCCCCGACCGGCGTCCCGTTCAAGGACGCACCGTGAGCCTGGGCCGCGTCCTCGAAGACCTGCAGCCCGTGCCTGTCGGCGAGTGCCATGAGCTGGTCCATCTTGGCCGGGTGACCATAGAGGTGGACCGGCATGATCCCGACGGTGCGCTCGGTGATCGCCGCCTCGACACTGGCCGGGGACAGGCAGAAGTCGTCGGCGTCGATGTCTGCGAACACCGGCGTGGCCCCGGTCAAGGCCACCGAATTGCACGTCGCTGCGAAGGTGAAGGACGGGACGATGACCTCGTCGCCGGCCTTGACATCACTGGCGAGCAGGCCGAGGTGCTGGCCCGAGGTGCCTGAGTTGACCGCGACACACGCCCGGCCGAGACCGAAGTGCTCGGAGAACTCCTGCTCGAACGCCTTGACCTCCGGACCCTGGGCGAGCATCCCGGACCGCAGCACCCGGTCGACCGCGGCACGCTCCTCGTCACCGATGATCGGCTTGGCGGGGGGAATGAAGTCGTTCACTTAGTTCGCCTCTCTGAGGGTCTCGTTCTCTTCGACATAGGTCTGACCGGTCTGCGGGCACACCCACAGGCCGTCCTGCTCGCCCTGTTCCAGGGGTATGCCGGCCTTGCCCACCCATCGCAGCCGCCGCGCCGGCACCCCGGCGACGAGGGCGAAGTCCGGCACGTCCGTGACGACGACGGATCCGGCGGCAACCATCGCCCACCGGCCGATCGTCACGGGCGCGACGCATACTGACCGGGCCCCGATCGAGGAGCCGGTTCGGCAGGTCACCCCGACTGCCTCCCAGTCGTCGCCGCGCTTGAGGGTCCCGTCCGGGGAGATCGAGCGGGGGTAGTGGTCGTTGGTGAAGCACACGGCCGGGCCGACGAACACGCCGTCCTCGAGGACGGCCGGCTCGTAGACGAGCGCGTAGTTCTGCAGCTTGCAGCTGTCCCCCATGACAACCCCGGTGCCGACATAGGCACCACGGCCGACGATGCAGTTCTTCCCGAGCACCGCGCCCTCACGCACCTGCGCGAGGTGCCACACCGACGAGCCCTCACCGATGACAGCGTCCGGTGAGACGTCGGCCGAGTCCTGGATCCGCACGGGCACTGACGGTCTCACTCTCTCGAAGGTCCGCGGCCGCAGCCGGCGCCGCCCGGGCAGGGCGCCGGGCTCGTCTCTCATCCTAACGACTCCGGCCGCGCCGCCTGAACGCCCGGGCGGTGATTCCGGTCCCAGGACGTCAGCGCCCGAGCAGGGCCGCGATCCGCTCGGCCGCGCGGTCGTATCCGCTGCCGAGCTCGTCCCGCTCCCGGCGCCAGGCCAGCGCCGCGTCCCGGTGCGGGGTGAGCAGGTCGGGGTCGGCGCGGATCCTGCGCAGGTGCTCGGCCGCACCCGCGGCCAGGCCGGCGCCGGGAGCACCACCCTCGACGACGAGGCCAGCACCGGCCTCCTCGAGCAGCCCCCGCTGGCGGGGCAGGTCGCTGACGATGGGGACGATGCCGAGGGCGAGGTACTCGTAGAGCTTGCTCGGGATGGCCTCCCGGAACGCGGGTGTGTCGTGGAGGAGGGCGAAGCCGACCCAGGCACCGCGGGCGATCTCCCACGACTCCGTCGGCGGACGGCGCCCGTGCACGCGCACCCGCCCGGCGAGGTCCGCTCGCCGCAGCACGCTCTCGAGCCGGCTCCGGTCGGCGCGCGCCAGCTCGCCGACGATGTCGAGGGTCCAGCCGGGCGCGTCCCCGACCGCTTCGATCATCTCGAACAGTCCTCGGCTCGCCCGCGTGTCGCCGACATACACAGCCCGCGGCTCCGCACCCGGGATCGAGGGCGGCCCGAGCAGGCCGATGTCGGGCTCGTTGCGCACGACGATCCGCTCACGCGCCCGGGTCGGCTCGACGTGGTCGTCGGCGACCAGGGTGAGGTCGCTGCTGCCGGCCACCCGGGCGGCCGCCCGGACCAGTCCGAGCGCGACACGGCCGGAGAACCCCTGCGCCCAGGCGCGGTCGCGGAGCAGGTCGGCATAGTTCTCGTGGACGTCGGCGACGAGTAGCCGGCGCGGCCCCCGCCGCGGCACCCTGGTGAGCACCCAGCACGCGAGCAGTGCG
>DUPF01000195.1 GCA_012838445.1 Intrasporangiaceae bacterium
CCGGAGTTCTGCGGCGCTATATCGCCGCAGAACTCCGGTGCCCCGCACGTAGGACCTCTTGGCGCGTTGTGGGCCCCCTGACGCGCGCTCCGTTTCGATGCGTGCCACCTCTCGGCGCGCGCGCCCCTCGACATCGTCCTTCCCGCATGACTCCGGCGCGTGACCGCCCCGTGGCGCCTGGCCGGTTCCCCGCTCAAGGTCACACTCCCCGGGCAAGCCGGGTCCGGTATTCTGAGGGCGCCGTCCGGCGGTGAGACGGACGGCTCGGAGTGGTGCGGTTCGCGCACAAGGGGCGCGCCGCATACCTCCCCTTGTTCGACTCCATGTGCTCGGCGCTATTGACAAAGGTGTGAAGACGCATGAGCCCCTCCCTTTCTGAGTCCACTTCGACCGCTGACCTGATCGCGGTCGCCCGGCAACAGTCGCTCGGTGATCTGCCCCGCAGGTCGGCGCAACGGACTCCGGACAAGGTGGCGTTCATCGATGGCCAGACGCAACTGACCTTCGCCGAGTTCGACGCGATCGTCGACCGGGCGGCCGCAGCCATCGCGGACGCCGGACTGTCCAAGGGGGACCGGCTCGCGGTCCTGTCGCACAACTGCTGGCAGTTCGTCGTCCTCAACTTCGCGACCGCTCGGCTCGGGGTCATCCTCGTCCCGATCAACTTCATGCTCGGCGCCGGCGAGATCGCCTACATCCTCGATCACAGTGGCGCTACGGCGTTCGTCGTCGAGGACGCGCTCGTCCCCGTCGCCGACGCCGCGCTTGCCTCAGCGACGAAGGCGGACATCCGGCACCGGCGCGCCATCCTGTCCGCGAACACCGTCCCGGTCACCGGATGGGAGGACCTGCAGGAGTGGTTCGACCACGACGGCACGCCGCCGCAGGTCATCGTCGCCGACGACGACCCGGTCCGGATGATGTTCACCTCAGGGACCGAATCCCGGCCCAAGGCAGCGCTGCTCACGAGCCGCTCCCTGATCTGGCAGTACACCTCCTGCATCGTCGACGGCGGGATGGCCGGGGACGACGTCGACCTGCACACCCTGCCGCTCTACCACTGCGCCCAACTCGACTGCTTCCTCGGTCCGGACCTCTACCTGAGCGCCACCTCCGTCATCCTCCCGGCGCCGGCCGCCGAGCCGATCCTGTCCGCGATCGAGACCCACAAGGTCACCAAGTTCTTCGCCCCGCCGACCGTGTGGATCGGGCTGCTGCGCAACCCGAAGTTCGACGACTACGACCTGTCCTCGCTGCGCAAGGGCTACTACGGTGCCTCGGCGATGCCGGTCGAGATCCTCAAGGAGATCCAGACCCGACTGCCCGACGTCGAACTGTGGAACTTCTACGGTCAGACCGAGATGTCGCCGGTCGCGACGATCCTCAAACCCCACCAACAACTCACCCACCCCGGGTCGGCCGGTCGCCCGGTGCTCAACGTCGAGACCCGTCTCGTCGACGACTACGACCAGGACGTGCCGCAGGGTGAGGTCGGCGAGATCGTGCACCGCTCCCCGCACGCCACGCTCGGCTACGACGGCGACGAGGAGAAGACGCGCGAGGCGTTCCGGAACGGCTGGTTCCACTCCGGCGACCTCGGCTATCTCGACAAGGACGGCTACCTCTACGTCGTCGACCGCAAGAAGGACATGATCAAGACCGGCGGTGAGAACGTCGCCTCCCGTGAGGTCGAGGAGGCCCTCTACGAGCTCGACGGCGTCGCCGAGGTCGCGGTCTTCGGCGTCAGCCACCCGCGGTGGGTCGAGGCGGTCGTCGCCGCCATCGTCCCGGTCCAGGGTTCGGGCCTGACCGTCGAGGACGTCAAGGCGCACGCGCGCGCCACCCTCGCCGGATACAAGCGGCCCAAGTACGTCGTCATCACCGAGGAACTCCCGAAGAACCCGAGCGGCAAGATCATGAAGCGCGAACTGCGCATGAGCCACGCCGACATCGCCGAACACGACGATGAGTGAGTGCGGGTAGCCGCGACGTAGTCGAGGATGTGCCGTCCGCGTCCTGGGTGACCTGCCCGGTGACGCGGATGGCATATCCATTGACCCCCTCATCCGGTGACGACAGGATGAGGCATGGGATTTCAGGAGATCGTCGAGTTCGTCAGCCGCTGCCTCGACGGTGCCGGGGTCATCGCGATCGTCATCGGAGTGCTCACCGCGACCGGGGACGCCGGACTCGGCCTGATCCGCGGCCGCGATGGAGTGTTCGAGCGATACCGCCGCTTCCTCGGTCGCTCGATCCTGCTCGGCCTCGAACTCCTCGTCGCCGCCGACATCATCCGCACCGTCGCCGTGACCCCGACCTTCGCCGGTGTCGGCGTGCTCGCCATCATCGTCCTCATCCGGACCTTCCTCAGCTGGTCGCTCGAACTCGAGATCACCGGTCGGTGGCCCTGGCAGAAAGCACCCGAGCCGGTCCCGCCCACCTGAGCCGGGGACCTGACCACACCCTGGGCAGAGTCCTGCTGCCCGGGTGCGGGACGCATACCATCGGCTCATGGTGGGCATCGACCTGCGGGGTGTGCGTCCGGCCCGGCTGCGAGCCACAGTGAGCCGGCGCGGCACCGACCTGTGGTGGCTCGGGCTGCCGGTCGTGCCGCTGCAGGGGATGCGGCTGATGCGGTCGATCCCGCGGTTCGCGGACGCCGACGGGGTCACCGGGCAGGTGGGGTCCGGTCCGCGGCGGATGAAGGTCGTCGCGCTCGGGGACAGTGTCACTGCGGGGTATGCGATCGGGCACCACCGCGCGTCCGTCGCCGGTCAACTCGCCGTCCGGCTCGCGGATCGCTGCGGGGCGACGGTGGAATGGGCCGCGTGTGCGGTCAGCGGTGCCACCGCGGGCGCCGCACTGGACCTGGTCGATCCGGACGTGCTCGCCGATGCCGACCTGATCTTCGTCTCGATCGGGGTCAACGACGTCAAGAACCTGCACACCGCGGCCCGGTTCCGGCGCGAGTTGGAGGCACTGCTCGATGCGACACTCGCCGCTGCTCCGCACGGCCGGGTCTGCCTACTCGGGATCCCGCCACTGGACCATTTCCCTGCATTCCCAAGGCCGCTCGCAGATGCGCTCGGTTGGCGCGGCAGGGTCTTCGACGCGATCGGCGTGGCGGCCATCGCGGCGCGGGAGCGGGCGTTCCGGATCCAGACCGACGAGCCACTCGCGCCGGAGATGTTCGCCGGCGACGGCTTCCACCCCAGTGAGGTGCTCCACGCCGCGTTCGCCGACGCGGTCATGGCGCAGTGGGACGCCGCGACGGCGGGCTGAGCCTTCCGGCGGAGGGTGCGTCAGCTCCCCCGGAGCACCTTGGCTATCGGCCGGCCCTTGGCGAGTTCGTCGACGAGTTTGTCGAGATAGCGGATCCGCTGCATGAGCGGGTCCTGCACGTCCTGGACCTTGACGCCGCAGACGCTCCCGGTGATGAGAGCGGCATTGGGGTTGAGGTCGGCTGCGGCGAAGAAGTCCTCGAAGGTCGTCTCCTGCGCCAGGTGCTCCTCGATCTCGGACTGGTCGAGCCCGGTGAGCCAGCGGATGACCTCGTCCAGCTCGGCCTTGGTGCGGCCCTTGCGTTCGATCTTTGCCACGTAGAGGGGGTAGACCGAGGCGAGGCTCGTGGTGAAGATCCGGTGCATCCTCGCAGGCTACGCCCTGTCCGCAATGACTCAGGGCATCAGGCGATAGCCGAGCCCGGGCTCAGTGATGAGGTGGCGTGGACGGGCCGGCTCGGCCTCGAGTTTGCGCCGGAGCTGGTTGGCGTAGACGCGCAGATAGTTCGACTCACGGCCGTAGCCCGGACCCCACACCCCCTTGAGGAGCCGCTCGTGGGTGACGAGATGGCCGGGGTGGCGGGCCAGTTCGGCGAGCAAGCGCCACTCGGTCGGGGTCAGGTGAACCTGCGTCCCATCCGCGACCCGTCGAGCAGTCATGGTGGCGAAGTCGAGCTCGAACGTCGGGCACGTGAACGTCGCGGTCTCGGCCCCCTCCCAGGGGCCTCGGCGCAGGGCCACGCGGACCCGGGCCATGAGCTCATCGGCGCCGAAGGGCTTGGTCACATAGTCGTCGGCACCGTCGTCGAGCGCCTCGACCTTGTCATCGGACTGGTGCCGTGCCGACAGGACGATGACCGGGACCCGGCTCGTGCGCCGCAGGCGACGCAGCACCTCCACACCGTCGAGGTCGGGGAGCCCGAGGTCGAGGATGACCAGGTCCGGCTCGGTCTCGGCGACAGCCATCAGCGCGTCCCTCCCGGTCCCGACCGTCTCGACCTCGTATCCGCGGGCGCGCAGATTGATCCGCAGCGTGCGCTGGATGGTCGGCTCGTCATCGACGACGAGGATCCGCTCGGTCATGTCCGCGTCACCACCTCGGCAGCACCGGGATCCGGCGAGACCCCAGCGTCCGGAGCTGCGGCAGGGAAGGTCAGCACCATCGTCAGTCCCCCACCGGGGGTGTCCTCGACCTCGATCAGTCCGTTCATCGCCTCGGTGAAGCCGCGCGCCACGGCCAACCCGAGTCCGACGCCGTCCCCGTCGGGTGCATCCCCGAGCCGCTGGAACGGCTGGAACATCCGCTCCCGTCCCTCCTCCGCCATCCCGGCGCCGGTGTCGATGACTCGGATCTGCACGGTCTTGTCGAGCCAGCTGGTGGTGAGCCGCACCGGCTCCCCGGCCGGTGCGTGCCGGACGGCGTTCTCGAGGACGTTGCCGAGGACCCGGTCGAGCAGGCCGGGGTCGGCATGGACGATCCGGGCAGTCGTCGCGATGTCCCAGGACACCGGGGCCGAGTCGGGCAGAGCGGCCACGGCGTGCGGGATGATCTCGGCGAGGTCGACGTCGCGCGGGTGGGCTACGAGTGCGCCGGCCTGGAGGCGGGACATGTCGAGCAGGTTGCCGATGAGGGTCTCGAGTCGGTCGGCGGATTCCTCGATGATGGCTTCGAGTTCGGCCTGGTCCTCAGGGGTGAAGGTGACCTCGGTGCTGCGCAGGCTGCCGATGGCGGCCTTGATCGACGACAGAGGGGTCCGCAGGTCGTGGGAGACCGCGGACAGCAGCGCGGTGCGGGCGCGGTTGTCCCGGGCGAGCGCGTCGGCGGTGCCGGCTGAGGCTTGCAGGGAGCGGCGGTGCAGGATTGCCCCGGCATGGATCGCGTATGCGGCGAGCAGCTGCCGTTGGTCCGCCGGCAGGGGGGTGGCCACCTGGAGGACGAGGTCGTGCTGGTCGTCGGCGCGTTCGCGCGTGGTCTGGCTCGTGGGGTCTGCGAGGGTGAATCCGTCGGTGGCGGCGACGATATCCGGGGCCGGGGTGTCCTTGTCCGGCCGGCGGACGATGGCGGCCCATTGCGCGCCGAACATGTCCTGGGCTCGGCGCAGGAGCAGGGACATCTGATCGGTTGAGCCGAGGAGGGTATGCGTCAACTCGGCCAGGGCGGTCGACTCGCGTTGGGAGGCGATGGCGGCCTCGGCCCGGCGTGCGCTGCGGTGCACGACCCCGGCGACGAGGGCGGCGATGACGACGAAGATGAGCAGGGTGGCGACGTTCTAGGGGTCGGCGATGGTCAGGGTGTGCAGGGGTGGTGAGAAGAACCAGTTGATCAGGAGTGAGGAGATGACGGCGGCGAGCACGGCGGGCCAGAGTCCACCGGCGAGTGCGATGAGGACGGTGATGAGCAGGTAGAGCGGCACGATGAGGCCCAGTTCGGTGCCGGTGCGCACCATCGGGTCGATCCGGTTGACGACGAGTGCGACGAGTGCGGTCACCACGGGTGGGACGCTGAGCGCCAGAGCCAGGCCGAGGGCGACGCGGCGTGGGGACAGCGCGGCCCGGCGGACCGATCCGCGGGCGCGGTGGGCGAAGGAGTGGGTCACCACGTGGACGTCGATGTCGCCGGCCGAGGCGATGAGGCTGTCCCCGGTGCCGCGGTGCACCATCCGGGTGAGGCTGCCGTGGCGGCTCAGGCCGATGACGATCTGGGCGGCGTTGACGGCTCGGGCGTAGTCGAGGAGGGCGGTGGCGACGTCGTCGCCGGTGACGATGGTGAAGCTGCCACCAAGTTCTTCGGTGAGGGTGCGCATACTGGCGATCTCGGGCAGGGTGGGTCCGGCGAGGCCGTCGTCGCGGGCGACGTAGACGGCGTGGAGTTCGCCGTCGGCACCGCGGTCGGCGATCCGGGCGCCGCGGCGCAGGAGGGTGGCCCCCTCGGGTCCGCCCGATATGGCGACGACGACACGTTCGCGGGCGGGCCAGGTGCCGGTGATGCCGTGGTCGTCGCGATAGCGTTCCAGGGCCTCGTCGACCCGGTCCGCGAGCCAGAGCAGGGCCAGTTCGCGCAGGGCGCCGAGGTTGCCGGCGCGGAAGTAGTTCGCCAGGGCGGCGTCGATCTTCTCGGCCTGATAGATGTTGCCGTGGGCCATCCGACGGCGCAGTGCCTCCGGCGACATGTCGACGAGTTCGATCTGGTCGGCGGACCGGACGAATTCGTCGGGGACGGTCTCCAGTTGGGTGACTCCGGTGATCGAGGCGACGGCGTCGTTGAGGGACTCCAGGTGCTGGATGTTGACGGTGGAGACGACATCGATGCCGGCAACTCCTCGATGTCCTGCCACCGTTTGTGGTTCTTCGCGCCCGGGACGTTGGTGTGCGCCAACTCGTCGACGAGGGCGACCTCGGGGCGGCGGTCCAGGACTGCGTCGAGGTCCATCTCGGTCATGGTGGCGCCCCGGTGGATCAACTCCCGGCGGGGGACGACGGGCAGACCCTTGAGCAGGGCGGTGGTGTGCGCCCGCCCGTGGGTCTCGACGAGGCCGATGACGACGTCGGTGCCGCGTTCGGCGCGGCGGGTCCCCTCGGAGAGCATCGCGACGGTCTTGCCGACGCCGGGCGCTGCTCCGAGGTAGATCCTCAGTCGTCCTCGGGCCATGGCGCTATTGTCACCGATCCGCGCGCGCGGCAAGCGCTGCCGCGAGGTCGGCATTGAGTTCGGTGACGTTGACCCGTCGGTTGCCGATGAGGCCGAGCGCCGGTCGTGCCGTGTGATCGGCTATGAGCGCTTCGAGGTCGGCCCGGGACAGACCGGTCGCGGCGGCGATCCTCGGGAGTTGCCAGGTCGCATACTCGGGGCTGATGTGGGGGTCGAGTCCGGACGCGGAGGCAGTGAGAGCGTCGGCGGGGACCGGTCCGCTCGCCGCCGGGTTGGCGGCGCGCAGCAGTGACTCCCGTTCGGCGACCTGCGCGGCGAGTTCGGCGGAGCTGGGGCCGAGGTTGGTGCCACCGCTCGTCTCGCCGGAGGCCCCGGATGCGGAGGGCCGGCCGTGGAAGAGCGCCGGGTCCTCAACCGCCTGGCCGAGGAGGCTGGAGCCGACGGGAGTGCCGTCGACGGTGATGATCGATCCGTCGGCACGACCCGGGACGAGTCGGCCGATGCCGGTCATCAGGGCGGGGTAGGCGATGCCGAACAGGACGGTCAGGACGAGGAGCATCCGGGTCGCGGCGAGAGTGGGGCGGAGGAGCGACATGTCAGGCCAATCCGGGCAGGAGGGAGACGATGAGGTCGATGAGTTTGATGCCGACGAAGGGGGCGATCAGACCACCGCCTCCGAAGAGGAGCAGGTTGCGACGCAGCATCATGGAGGCGGTCTGGGGGCGGTAGCGAACTCCCTTGAGGGACAGCGGGATCAGCGCGGGATGATGAGCGCGTTGAAGATCACTGCGGAGAGCATCGCGGACAGCGGGCTGTGCAGGCCCATGATGTTCAGTTCGGCCAGTCCGGGGAAGATGCCGACGAACATCGCCGGGACGATGGCGAAGTACTTCGCGACGTCGTTGGCGATCGAGAACGTCGTCAGGGCACCGCGGGTGATGAGCAGTTGTTTGCCGATCGCGACGATGTCGATGATCTTGGTCGGATCGGAGTCCAGGTCGACCATGTTGCCGGCCTCCTTGGCGGCGGAGGTGCCGGTGTTCATCGCGACCCCGACGTCGGCCTGCGCGAGCGCGGGTGCATCGTTGGTGCCGTCACCGGTCATGGCGACGAGTCGTCCGTCAGCCTGTTCGGCCCGGATCATCGTGAGCTTCTCCTCGGGGGTGGCCTCGGCGAGGAAGTCGTCGACGCCGGCCTCGTGGGCGATCGCGGCGGCGGTCAGGGCGTTGTCGCCGGTGATCATCACGGTACGGATCCCCATCCGGCGCAGTTCGGCGAACCGGGTCGCCATACCGGGTTTGACGACGTCCTTGAGTTCGATGACCCCGAGGTGCCGTGGTGCCCGGCCCGGCTCGGCGAGGGCGACGACGAGGGGGGTGCCGCCGACCCGACCGACCTGGTCGATCCAGGTCTCGACGTCGCTGTCCAGGGTGCCGCCCTCGTCGAGAACCCAGGCGGCGACAGCGGATCCGGCGCCCTTGCGGATGCGGGTCCCATCGCCGAGGTCGACCCCTGACATCCGGGTCTGCGCGGTGAACGGGACGAAGTCGGCGCCGCCGCGCATCAGCTCGGGCAGTTCGGGTGGGTCGAGCAGCCCGAGGGCCCTGGACCGCTCGACAATCGAGCGACCCTCCGGGGTCTGATCGGCGAGGGAGGACAGGTATGCGGCGCGCGCCAGATCCTGTTTGTCGACGGAGTCGGTGGGCAGCAGCGCGGTCGCTTGGCGGTTGCCGTAGGTGATCGTGCCGGTCTTGTCGAGGAGCAGGGTGGAGATGTCGCCGGCGGCCTCGACGGCCCGCCCGGACATGGCGAGCACGTTGCGTTGGACGAGGCGGTCCATTCCGGCGATGCCGATCGCGGAGAGCAGGGCACCGATCGTGGTCGGGATGAGGCAGACGATGAGGGCGACGAGGAGGACGACGGGCAGGCGGGCGCCGGAGTAGATCGCCATCGGCTGCAATGCCATCACGGCGAGGATGAAGATGATCGTCAGCACGATGAGCAGGATGCCGAGGGCGACCTCGTTCGGGGTCTTCTGGCGGGCGGCACCCTCGACGAGTGCGATCATCCGGTCGATGAAGGTCTCCCCCGGCTTGCTCGTGATCCGCACGACGATCCGGTCCGAGAGGACCGTCGTCCCGCCGGTGACGGCGCAGCGGTCACCACCGGATTCGCGGATGACGGGGGCGGATTCGCCGGTGATCGCGGACTCGTCGACGGTCGCCACGCCCTCGACGATGTCGCCGTCGCCGGGGATGACCTGGCCGGCCTCGACGACGACGAGATCGCCGAGGCGCAGATCCTGGCCGCTGACCTGCTCCTCGCCGCCGCTGCTGTCGAGACGGCGGGCCATGGTGGTCACGCGGACCTGGCGCAAGGTGGCGGCCTGGGCCTTGCCGCGGCCTTCGGCGATCGCCTCGGCGAGGTTGGCGAAGAGGATCGTCACCCATAGCCAGACGGCCACCAGGACGGCGAACGTGCTCGGGTCCCGCACGGCGAGCACGGTGGTCAGGACGGCCCCGACCCACACCACGAAGATCACCGGTTGGCGGATCAGGGTGCGCGGGTCGAGTTTGCGTGCAGCGGCCGGCAGGTTCTCCCAGGCGGTGCGGGCCAGCGATGGCTGCGGGGCCGGCGGGTGGGTGTACTTGTCGGGGACGTGGTCGGTGATGAGGGTCATGACAGTGCCTCCGCGAGTGGGCCGAGAGCCAGGGACGGGAAGAAGGTCAGTCCGGCCAGGAGCAGGATGATCCCGGTCAGCAGGACGGCGAAGACAGGCGTGTGCGTGGGCATCGTCCCGGCCGTGACGGGTCGGCGCGGCTGGGTGACCAGGGCACCGGCCAGGGCGAGGGTGAGGACGATGATCCCGAAGCGGGCGAAGAACATGCACACGCCCAGGGTGAGGTTGAGCCACGGCTGATCGGCGGAGAGTCCGGCGAAGGCCGAGCCATTGTTGTTGCTGGCGGAGGTGTATGCGTAGAGCAGCTCCGTCAGTCCGTGCGGTCCGTCGGCGAGCAGGGCTCCTCACGCGACGGGGATGAGCAGCGCACTTGCCGTGCCCGCGAGGACCAGGGTTGGCATGACGATCGAGGCGAGCGCGGCATACGTGATCTCGCGTCGCCCGATCGCCTTGCCGAGCAACTCTGGGGTCCGCCCCACCATGAGTCCGGCGACGAAGACGGTGATGACGACGAGGACGAGCATGCCGTACAGGCCGGTGCCGACCCCGCCCGGGGAGACTTCGCCGAGGAGCATGTTGAGCATGAGCAGGCCGCCGCCGAGGGGACTGTATGACTCGTGCATCGAGTTGACCGCGCCGGTCGAGGTGCCGGTCGTGGCGGTGCCGAACAGGACCGACCAGGCCAGCCCGAAGCGCTGCTCCTTGCCCTCCATGGACCCGGTCGGCAGGGCCGCGGCCGCGGCTTCGGACCAGGCGGTGAGCAGCGCGGCGACCGAGAACAGGGCCGCCATGACCGTTGCGACGAGTCGGCCCTGCCGCCGGTCGCCGACCATGAGGCCGTAGGTGCGGGTCAGGGCGAACGGGATGATCAGGACGAGGATGATCTGGAGCAGGTTGGTCCAGGGGTTGGGGTTCTCGAACGGGTGCGCGGAGTTGGCGTTGAAGAATCCGCCGCCGTTGGTGCCGAGGAGTTTGATGGCCTCCTGGGAGGCGACCGGGCCGCCGTGGACAATCTGGTCGGCGCCGGTGACGGTGGTGACGGTGCGCGGGCCGGCGAGGTTCTGGATGACGCCGCCGAGGATGAGGAGGGTGGCGCCGATGACCGCGATCGGCAGCAGGACACGCACGCTGGCCCGGGTCAGGTCGACCCAGAAGTTGCCGATCCGCTGTCCGCCGGCTCGGGCCAGACCGCGCACGAGGGCGATGGCGACGGCCAGGCCGGTCGCGGCGGAGACGAAGTTCTGCACGGTCAGACCGAGCATCTGGACGGTGTGCCCGGCACCGGCCTCCCCGCCGTAGGACTGCCAGTTGGTGTTCGTCGTGAAGCTGATCGCGGTGTTGAGCGCGCCGTGCCAGGTCTGGGCGCGGCCGAAGGACCAGGGCAGCCATCCCTGGACGAGGATGAGCAGCCACAACGCAGCGACGGAGATGACGCCGAACGCGAGGACGGACAGCGCATAGACGCTCCAACGCTGTCCGGTGTCGGGGTTGACGCCGACGACGCGGTAGATGGTGCGTTCGATGCGCCAGTGCCGTTCGTCGGTGAAGACCCGGTGCAGCCAGGTGCTGAGCGGGAAGGCGAGCACGAGGAGGATGACGCCGATGGTGAGCAGGCCGAGGGCGGTGTGCAGGACGGGGGTCATCGCGTCAGAACCATTCCGGCCAGATGAGCGCCAACAGCAGGTAGGCGAGCAGGGCCACGCCGATGACGGCGGCGACGATGTCTTCGATCACCTCTTCAGACAACCGCGCCGACGCTACTCACGGTGTGGGCCTGATGCGGCTCTGACGGGTTCTTGACGCGTTCTTGACGGGCGTCGGCGGGGGTCAGCGGCCGCCTGGTGCCGCGCTTGTGGTCACCCGACGCGGCTGTGGTCGCCCGACGCGGTTGCGCCCAGGGGACGCTGCAATTGCCGCGTCACCTGGGCAGAGCCGCGTCGACTGGGCACACCCGCGTCACCCGTGGGAGCCGACGAGCCTGCGACCCACGCGCTCGCTCCCCTAGGTTGGTGGCTATGGACATGTGGCATCGGGTGGGCAACGTCGACTGGGTCCAGACGGCGCAGTTGGCGATCCCGCCGGGCCACACGACTCATCCGGCCGCGGCGGGGGTCGTCATCGGACGCGGTCGCGCCCATCAGAGCATGGCGACGCTCGGGGTGGCCGACGCGCTCGCATACCTCCTGCAACGCGAGCTGACCCGTCCGGTGGAGACCGACACCGGTGTGCAGCAGGCCGATGTCCAGGTCAGCGTCAACCTGGTCGCCACGACCATCTCGCTGTTCGGGGAGCGGCAGGCTGTCGCTGCCGGGCTGTCCCGCCTGGTGGCCATCCTCGAGGGCGACCATGAGGTGGAGCTGCCCGAGACACCGTTCCCGGCGCCGCCGCTGCAAGCGATGGACAACTGGCGCCAGGAGCTGCAGGGCTGGTTCGGCTGCAATCCGGGGAGCCTATCCAGCACGATGAACCCCGCCTGGGACGGCAGCCCCGAGGTGCTGTTCGATGCACTGGACGCGCTGCGGCCGACCCAGGGCACCGCGATCGTCGGTTTCACGAGTGAGCCGGACCTCTTCGTGGAGATCTCCGCTCCCGAGAGGGAACTTCCGCAGCCGTGCCCGCTGCACTGGCGGGCAGCCGGCGACCGGTCGGTGCGGGCAACGACGCCGGAGAATCTGCTCTCCGCCCGGACCCCCACGGGGGCGGCGAGCATCGTGGCCGCGCACCTGCTCGTGCAGGCGCTGCACCGCACCCTCGTCGCCGTCAGCGGGGCGAGCCACGAGGTGACGGGGCATCTGACTCCCATCGACGACTCCACCCTCCTGTTGGTCCGAGCCGTTCCCAGCTCCGGAGGGGTCGGCGACCACGGGAGCGGGCGGGCGATGGAGGACGCACTCGCCGCATACCCCGCCCTGGCGGACAGCGTCATCGAGCAGGCTCTGGCACAGCATCGGGCCGTGGCCCAAGAGCAGATCCCCGGCGTGCACCTCGCCATGACCCGCCTGATCACGGGTGAGCGGACGGTGGGCGCCCTGCGCGTCGCCGAGGCCGAGGCGCTCACCATCGCTGCGGTCCGCGAGGCAATGGCCTCGATCAACGCCAACATCCTGCTCAGCGTCGGCATGGACGAGGTGCCGGTGCCCTCCCACCCGCTGCTGGATCCGGCCCCGGTCCCCACGGACGGCGTCGATCTGACCAGCTTCCGGAGCGTGATCCCCGTCGCCCTCGCGACCGGGCAGCTGGCGAACCTTGAGATCCTCGCCGGTTCTGGAGTCGTGGTCTCCCGCCCGCGGCCGGTGACGTGGTTCGACCGTATGTTCGAGCCCCAGTATGCGCGCACCCCCAAGGGCCAGAACAAGGAGGAGTTGCCGCCGGAGTCCACCGTGGACCTGGGCAGACTCGCGGGACGCATCGACCAGGGGCCGGTCTTCACGCTGTTGGTGGACGAGGAAGGCCGATGGCTGAGCATCCCGTGGCTGGCGCTGCGCCGTCCGGAGGGTCTGCGAACCCTCATCGACGCGGCGACCGGGCCCGATCAGCTGCGCCACACACCCGCCTCCGATGGGCACGAGAGGGCGTTTCGCGAGCGGCTGCGTCGTCGCCGTTGGAGCATCGCGGTCTTCTTGTCCGTCATTGCGTTGCTTCTGATCCTGGGGTTGCTGCTCGGCCCCGGGCGGGCCAAGTCCGCACCGACGGTCACTGTGGTGCCGATGGGCCAGACGGTGACCCTGGGCAACGGTGCCACCCTCACGGTCTCGGATCTGGAGTGGCGGACCACGGATGTCCTGCCACACCCGACGGCCTTGGCCCGGGTGGAGGTATGCGGTGGTCAGGTCGAGCGTGGCGGGGGCTTCAACCCGCGCAACTACGCGAGCGACAGCTACTTCGACCTCGGCCGCATCGATGCCGTGACGCGGCCGGGTTGGCAGCCGGCCGGGGAGACCTATCTGCGGGGCGCCGAGCTCGAGTCCGGCCAGTGCACGCAGGGATTGATCTCGATCGAGGCCGAAGTGGCTCAGCCCGTCGAGACCGCCACGATCCGCTACACGAACCGATTGGGGGACGACATCGAGTGGACACCCTGAGGTGAGACGGCGCGTCGTGCGACGTCAACAGGCGCAGGGGATCGCGGAGCATTTCGGGCAGCCGTCGGCATAGCGGGCGATGGCCGCATCGAGATCGACACCCAGCTGGTTGGCGAGGGAGGCGGTCCAGGCCAGGACGTCGGCGAACTCGTGCTCCTGCTCGGCCCGGCTGCCCTTGCGCACCGACTGGGCGAGCTCGCCAAGCTCCTCGCAGAGCCAGGCCACCGTCGAAGGGATGCCGCGCTCGCGGTCCCGAGCGCCGTAGGTCGCCTCGATGATGTCCTGCAAGTGACCCAACTCCATGAGGGGACAGGCTACCGTCGGCGTCCGGCGCAGGATCGAATGCGACGAGGTCAGGACCGGGTTCGATGGACGCGAGGCGGCGCCTCAGGTGGTCACGCTCGGTGGGCGATCCGTCGGGCACCATCCCGCGAAGGTGGGCGATCCGGCCGCGACATCCCGCGAAGGTGGGCGATCCGTCGGGCACTATCCCGCGAGGGTGGGCGATCGGTCGAGAAGTCGCGCGAGAATCGACGATCTGCCCACCTTCGATGACGAGGGCGCGGCCAACTAGGCGTCGGAGGACCAGCCCGTATCGTGCAGGCGCTGCACGGCGTCGAGGATGAGGTCGAGGGCGAAGGTGAACTCGAACTCCTCGTCGCAGCCGGTGGCACCGGGACGGCGGCGAGCGGCGTCCGCGGCGACGGTGAGGATCCCCGGATAGTCGTCGGGGTCAGGTTGCGGCGCCGTCGATCGGGTGTCGGCCGGTCGCGGGCCGGACTCGTTGAACAGTTCCGGGCTGAACCCCCAGATCCGGTTGCCGAGCACATGCATGGCGTGGTGAGTCAGGTCCGGGGACAGCCCGGCGGCGAGAAGGGTGCTCGTGAGCCGCTCCATGTGGCCGAGGACGGCGGGGGTGCGCACGGTCCGGGTCTCGATCGCGCGGCGTACCCAGGGGTGGGCCATAACGACCCGGCGGGCCTGCAGGATCGCGTGTCGGACCGACTCCTTCCAGTCCCCGGGCGACGACGCGGTCGGCCGACCGAACTCGCCGATGACGACGTCGACCATGCCGGTGACGAGGTCCTCCTTGCTCGCGACGTGTTTGTACAACGCCATGGGGACGACATCGAGACGTTGGGCCAGGGCCCGCATGCTCACTGCGTCGACGCCTTCGTCATCGGCGAGTTGGACGGCTGCGGCGAGGACGGCATCCCGGTTCAGGGGTGGACGGGTCGACACAGCATCCTCCGCGGTTGAGGTTCGGCGACATGGGACTTGACGATGTGTACATCGTACACCTACGCTCGGACCAACACAGGTGTACGGCGTACACCACTCATAAGCACAGGAGAAACCCATGTCGGCTCGCGTCATGTCCCGCCTCGCGGGCACCCTCTACCTCGTCACCCACGTGACCTCGGTCGCTGCGGTGTTCCTCTACGGCGGATCCGCCGCGGACCCGAGCGCCAGTCCGCCCGGCAGAGTTTCCGTCCTGACCGGCGCGCTGCTCGAGATCGTGCTGGCAATCGCCATCGTCGGCACGGGCATCGCCCTGCTTCCCCTGCTCTGGCGGTGGGGTCGAGCAACGGCAGGCGGATATCTCGCGCTGCGGGCCCTGGAGGCCTCGGTCATCCTCGCCGGGGTCGTCGTCCTGCTCCCCCTGGTCGCCCAACCCGGGACTCCCGCCGATCCCGGCCTGGACCCCGCCGTCGCCGACGGGCTGCGCCTCGTCCACGACTGGACCTTCCTCGTCGGACCGGGCCTCATCGTTCCCGTGCATACGGTCCTGCTCGCCTGGCTGCTCTGGCGCCGCGGGCTCGCACCGCGGGTCATTGCCGCACTCGGTCTGATCGGCGGCCCCCTCGTCGGCGCGATGAATCTCGCGGTCATGTTCGGCCTGACCGGCCCGGTGACGGTGCTCGCACTGCCGGTCTTCGCCTGGGAGGTCGGGCTCGCGGCATACCTGATCCTGCGCGGACTGCCCGGGCAGCCGGACCCAGACAGCGTCGACGGAACGCCGGCCCCGTATCGGCAGCCGAGCGCGGTCCCAGTGGGCGGATAGGTCAAGGCGAATCCCCCTCCGGACCCGCCCCAGAGGTATGCGGTGCGCACCCGGCGCGGATCGCATACCTGATCCTCAGTCGAGACTGCTAAAGGTCCAGCCGGTAGGCGATGGCGTCATCGAGGTCCCGGTACGGCACGAACCCCATGGCCGAGTAGTACGCGAGACCCGGCTCGTTGTCGGCTCCGATCGTCGCGTCGATGTGCTTCAGGCCGGCTGCTTGGGCCGCGGCCAGGCTGACCGCGAAGAGTCGGCGTCCGAGTCCTGAGCGACCGGCGTCCGGGTGGATGTGTGTGCCGATGATCCCCCAGCCGGGGGCCACGCCGTAGGGGTTGTCCGGCCAGGCCGTCTTGAGCGACTGAAAGCCGACGACCTGCCCGTCCTGCTCGGCCACGGTGCAGGCAACCCGGTGATTCGGATCGAGGTAACGCTCGCGGATCAGGGCGACATCGACCGGGCTCGAGCGCAGCCCGGCGCGGTGGATCGCGTTCTGCACCTCCGCCATGTCCTCGGCGTCGGTGTCTCGGACGGGCCGGATCTGCGTCATCGGTCCATCCTCCCCCGGCGTCGAACCGGTCCGGTGATCGACTGGGCGTGCGAGCCCACCAAGGCGGTCACCGGTTGCGCCATTAATACCCCCTGGGGTATTCTCCTGCGAACGCTCGCCCCCCGAAAGGACCCCCATCATGTGCTCCCCCGCCCCCTGCTACACCTGCCGCAAGACGACCTGGACCGGCTGCGGCATGCACGCCGACATGGTCATGGACAGCCTCCGCCCCGAGGACCGCTGCACCTGCGGCCAGGTCGAGTCCGAGCAGCCGGCTCCGTCGGTCTCTGCCTTCGGCCTCTGACGGGACTCCCGCACCCGATCTATCAGGTATGCGCTGCTCACCCGGGTGAGCAGCGCATACCCGTGTGACCCCCTAGGAGGTCAGCGCGTCCACGGTGGTGCGCAAACGGAGCAGCAGCGCCGCCGACGGGGTGACCGAGCCGGAACGGTACGTGGAGAGTCGACTTCGAGAGGTGCCGATGCGGCTCGCGAGTTCTGCCAGGGAGAGCCCCGATCTGGCGACCAGGTCGGCGACCTCCTGGGCCACTGCGGCACGCTCTCGGGCCTCGGCCTGGCTTCGTGCCCGAGCGATCGCTCGCGTCAGCAGAGGTCCGACGCCGTAGGGCTGCTCGTATCCGAGGTATTCCTCGACCTGGCGGGCGACCACACCCCACGGATCGCGGCTGAAGGCTGCGGTGAGGAGCAGCCAGTCGGTCACCGTGCCGCGTTCGATGACCGTCACGATCGCCTCGTACGGCCAGGACTCCACCGGAGAACCCGGGGCGACATCAACGTTGCGGAACGCGACAGTCACGACGCCTCCTCGAGGTGCTCGATGATGGCGTCAGCCAGCGACTGGCACTGCTCCACAACCGCTGACCAGTCCTGCCACCGCGCGACGAGACCCTTGTACGCGGGCAGTTGTCCCGTGACGCGGACATCACGTGGACTGGGCTCGGACAGCCGCTGGATCAATGCCGTCAACACAGCATCCGAACCGTCGGACCGGTCTCGGTAGTAGGTGTCGATATCGGCGAGAACGGCGACCGAGTCCGCGCTCCCCATGCGCTCAGCAAGCGCCACGGTGTCGAGATAGTCGCGGACCTGGTTGCGCTGCACGACAAGAAAGGCCTTGATGCGCAGGCATTCTGGAAGCGTCGGGACGCGCAACGGCTGGCCGTCGATGACGACCTCCTCAACCTCAAGGGGCCGGATTCGACGTAGTTGCCGAAGACCTGCTTCGACCCCATCGAGTGACCCCAGAAGTGTCAACGGCGGCGAGCTGGCCCGGACGCTGGTCACCCAGCCTTCCGTCGCCTCGATCGCCTCGACAACGTCGGCGTACCGTTCCGCCAGATCCGTCAGGACATGGTCATGGTCGAAGGACTGACGATGCCCCGCGTAGTAGGCAGCTGCAGTTCCCCCGACCAGGACGGCGTCGGGCACAACCTGTTGGAGTTTCGCCGCCGACGCCAGGACGGTTGCGAGCGTCGGAGATGGAGCCATGAACTAAGCGTATCAGAAATGATACGCGTCGATGACGCGGCGATGGGCCTCTCAGGAGGCGTGGGGCACACAGGTCGTCGACCACGGACGCAGTTCGAGGCGGCCCTGCGGGATCGGCTCATCGCACACGTCGCACCGCCCATAGCTGCCCTCATCGATCTTCGCCCGCGCCCGGCGCACCTGCTCGAGCAGGGCATGCGTGTTGCGGGCGACGAAAGCCCCCTCCATCTGGTGGATCGCCTGGGTGGTGCCCTCGCCGACGCGCTTGCCGAAGCCGATCACACTGCCGGCCTCGGTCGGTGCCGTCAGTTCGGCCAAGGCAGCCGACAACTCGTCGGCCTTGGCATCGAGTTCGGCGGCGAGCGCCTGGAGGTCGGTCATCCTCCGAACCTATCCCGGGCGTTGACGGCGCGGCCGTGAATCCGACGACTGACTGATCGCGCCCCGACGGCGAATAACGGATGGCGCTCGCCGTTGACCTTCTCTTACCGTGGAGACATGGTGCTTCTGGGCATTGCCTCGGTCCGTCTGCGCAGCCGCTGACGGCGGCGAGCAGCACTCCTTCGTGACGCTCTCCGCCTCCGGATCCATGCCGGGCGGTTGATCAGCCCTGCCCGGCTCCGTCACGAACTCGGAGCGAAGCAATGCCTACCTATCATCACGGCCGTCACGAACACGGCCAGAACTTCCTCACCGACCCGCGGACGATTCGCCGCATCATCGGCCTGGTCCGCGACACCACCGGTCCGATCGTCGAGATCGGACCGGGCGAGGGAGGGTTGACCCGCCCACTCGTCAAACTGGGCCGACCGGTCCATGCCGTCGAGATCGATCCGCGCCTGGCTGGACGGCTCGCGCAGGAACTTCCTGACCTGGCCACCGTCTCCCACGGGGACTTCCTCACGCACTCCCTGCCCGACACCCGGCACGTGATCGTCGGGAACCTCCCCTTCCACCTGACCACCGCCATCCTGCGCCGCATCCTGCACGCGCCCGGATGGACCGACGCGATCCTCCTGGTGCAGTGGGAGGTGGCCCGGCGTCGAGCCGGGGTGGGTGGAGCCAGCATGATGACTGCCCAGTGGTCGCCCTGGTTCGACTTCACCCTGCACTCCCGAGTGCCGGCGCGGGCATTCGTCCCGGCCCCCGGCGTGGATGGCGGACTGCTGACGATCCGCCGCAACCCGACTCCGGCCCTGCCGGCTCGCCAGAAGCGGCGCTTCCAGGCGCTGGTCCACCGGGTCTACACCGGACCGGGCCGCGGACTGGCCCAGATACTCTCCCGCACCACCGACCTCGGGTCGACCGCGGTCACGACCGCCTGGTTGCGCGGACACGGACTGGCCGGCTCCGACCTGCCCAGGGCAATGCATACCGAAGCGTGGGTCGATCTGTTCCGCACCACCGGGAACTCTCCCCCACGGTCGCGGCCCAAACGCCAGCGAGGACGACGGCGGACCTGATTCACTCGTCACGATCCGCATTCACGCGGGCCCACTCGCGACGCCAATCCGCACGTCGTGCGCTCCCTCAGTTGAAGGGGTTGTGGACAGCGACCCCACGGATCACTGCCCCGTCGGTGAGGTCTTCGGTGATGAGGGTTGCGCAGCCGGCCACCACGGCCGACTCGATGATCATCGCGTCCCATATCGATAGCTGGTGTCGGTCTGCGGTCTCGGCGGCTCGCAACACAAGCTCGCGGTCGGCAGGGACGACATCCAGCCCCGCCAATGCAGTCAAGCCTTCCCCGGCCGCTTCGGCGGGCATCGGGGGTGAGAACTTGCGGGTCACCACGGAATACCACTCGAGCATGACTTGAGTGCTGATCACGGCGTCCGGCCGCTCCCGCATGACCTCACGGGCCCGGGCCTGCTTGACCGGCTCGTCGTTGTCGAAGGCATAGACCACGATGTTGGTGTCGATGAAGTCAGCCACGATGGAGTTCACCCCGCGTCCACGTGCGACCGCCCGGGCCGGAACCCACAGCCGACATCTCAGCCTGGTCCAGCACCTGCGCCATCCGGTCCTTGGCGGTATCGGCGTCGGCATAGCGCCGTAGGGCCTCGGCAAGGTAGGCGTTGACGGACTCGTCTCGCTCCAGAGCGCGCAGCCGGGCCCGCTTCAGGGTTGCGTCATCGACCGTGATCGTCAGATTAGCCATGCGTCAGTGTAGCACTGAAGTCGTGGGACACGAGTGACAGTCGGTCCAGTCGCGTGGTTGAGCGCGTCGGCCTACTTCTGCACGACGTGGTCGATCGACATCACGAGGAGGACCCAGTCCGCGTTGTCCGGCGCGACGGGCGTGTCCGGGTTGCCGTAGCGCTCACCGAGGACGGGATAGAACGAACCCTCGGGATCCGGGATGGCCTCGACGAGGCGTCCTCGCACCTCGAGGAATCTATACGGGCCCTGCGGGTCGAGGATGCACAGGGCCATGCCGGGATTCACCTGCAGGTTGCGGAACTTGGCCCGCTTTGTGGTGTCCGTGAATCGGATCGTGTGGGACATTGGCTCGCAGAGGAACCACTCGGTTCTCCCCGACGCGCTTGCCGAAGCCGATCACGCCGCCGGCCTCGGTCGGCGCCGTCAGTTCGGCCAAGGCAGCCGACAACTCGTCGGCCTTGGCATCGAGTTCGGCGGCGAGCGAGGCGCATCTGAGTCACCGGCAGGGAGTGCAGGGGTATGCGTCACGCACCTCGACCGCCCGCGGGGTCGCCCGGGATACACCCCTGGGTGGACGACGCGGCTGTCCGACCCTCGTACAGTGACCACCATGCGGTGTCGTCCACGGGTCGGTGATGTCGCCCTCGCCGGCGCACTCGGGGTTGCCGTGGCGGCCCAGCTGCGGTGGGCGACCCTCGACGAGATCCGGCCCGGGTGGTGGCTGAGCCTTCTCCTGGCGGGCGCAGTCGCCGCGATTGTGTCCATGCGACGGTGCGTTCGAGAGCGGCGCCGCTCCGCGGGCTGACCACCAGGAGGTGGCCCTGCCCGCGGCATACCTCGAGTCCCTCGGCGGCAGCGCCGACGAGGCGGTCGGGCGCCAGGTGACCTTTGGCTATCGCGACGCCGAGGGCACCGAGCAGAGCATCGATGCGACCGTCTCCGGAGTCATCCGGCGCACCATCGTCCCCGCAGGGGCGCCGGTCGCGAGCGAGTCGCTGGCCCTGGCGATCCATGCCGACCAGACCCGCGGTCTGACCGCCACCCAGGTGCCCCCGACTGCCAGTGCGATCGTCACCCTCTCGGGCGGCCTCACCGACGCCCAGGTCGAGCAGGTGAAGGCGGACCTGACGGCCGCCGGCCTTGAGGGCTCGACGGTCAACGACCGTCTCGGCACGTTCCACACTGCCATCACGGCGATCTCGGGGGCGTTGAGTGCCTTTGCCGCCATCACCCTCCTCGCCGCCGCGTTCGGCATCATCAACACCCTGCTCATGGCCGTCCAGGAACGGACCCGTGAGATCGGCATCCTCAAGGCACACGGCCTGCGCTCGCACCGGGTCTTCCTCATGTTCTGTACCGAGGCCGGGGTCATCGGACTCACCGGGGCGCTCCTGGGCGCGGTCCTGGGTGCGGGCCTGGGCCTGCTCGCGAACAGGGTGGCGACCGAGCGGCTCGCCGACCTGCCCGGACTGTCGGCCTTCGCGGTGGACCCGTCCGTCGTCCTGGCGATCGTGGCCGGCATCACGGCCCTCGCGCTCGCCGCCGGGGCCCTGCCCGCTGTGCGCGCCTCACGGCGGGATCCGATCGCCGCGCTGCGGCACG
>DUPF01000196.1 GCA_012838445.1 Intrasporangiaceae bacterium
ACGCTGCCGACGAGGGCGAGCGCGGTGACCCAGAAGGCGAGCGTCCAGTCGATCTGGACCGCGCTGAGGTATCCGGCGAGGGCGGCGAAGGACTTCATGACGATGACGAGCAGGCTCGTGCCGACCGCGGCTGCCATCGGCAACCCACCGAGGAGGACGAGGGCGGGTACGACGAGGAAGCCTCCGCCGGCACCGACGATGCCGGTGACGAGACCGACGACGACGCCTTCGAGGAGGACGAGCAGCATCGGCAACTCGGCGGCGCCGTCACCGTCGCGGTTCTTGCGGCCCCGGATCATCGCGACGGCGGTCGCGAGCATCATCAGGGCGAACCCGACGAGGAGGACGACATCCGGCAGCAGGGGTCCGAGCAACCCACCACCGTAGGCACCGACCATCGCGCTCAGCCCGAAGATCACCCCGGTGCGCCAGCGGACCCGACCGGCCCGGGCGTGGGTGACGAGGGCACCGATCGAGGTGATCCCGACGACGAAGAGCGAGGTGGCGATCGCGACCTTGGGCTCCTGCCCGGCCACGTAGATCAGGAGTGGCACGGTCAGGATCGAGCCGCCGCCGCCGAAGATGCCGAGGGTGACTCCGATGAGGACGGCCAGGGCGAGGGTCAACCAGAACACGAGCCCAGCATACCCCCTGGGGTATCAGTCGTTTGCCGTGGGCGGGTCCGACTCCCCCGACTCCAGCTCCGACTCCGCATCCGCGATCGCGGCGGCCGCTCCCGGCGTGATCCGGTCCGCATAGCGGGCGCGGGTGCCGTAGACCTCGAACCCGAGCCGCCGGTAGAGCTCCCAGGACGGGTTGTCCACCCCGACGTTGAGCCACACCCGGCTCGACCCGGCGGCCTTGAGCGCGGTCAGCGTCCGCACGACGAGGTGCGCGCCGAGCCGGTGCCCCCGCCACGTCGGCACGACCCCGACCTGGTCGATCCAGTCCCCGGCGACGGTGACGAACCCGATCGGCGCGCCACCCCGGCTGTATGCGACCCGCGAGTCCTCCGGTCGGAACTCCGGATCGCTCTTGAGGAAGGTGAGGAACTCCTCCTCACCCGGGTCGGGAAAGCCCGGTCGGTCACCGAAGGACTCCCGATAGGCGATGTAGAAGTCACGGGCCCGCTCATCGGTGAACGGCTCGGTCTCGACCCCCTCCGGCAGCAGCACCCGGGAGATGTGACTGAGGTCGTGGAACATGACGTACTCAGCGAAGGTGCGCGAGAATCCGCTTGAGGCGAAAAGGGATTCAGCCTCGGGCGACATCGACTCGGCGACGATCTTCACGGGCAGGCCCTGGGACTCCTTGCGACCCCACGCGACGAGCTGCTCACCGATCCCCTGCCGACGCATCGACGGGTGCACCAGCCCGCTCGCGAGCCGGTTGCCCGCCTCGTCGTAGGTCAGCGACGCGACCGCGACGAGCTCCCCCAGGTCGTCGCGCGCGGCGATGGTGTCGTCGCCGAAGAAGTACTTGTCGACGAAGGAGTCCTCGACGAGCTGCGGCAGACCGCCGTCGTGGTCCAGGCAGATCTGCGCAAGCTCCCGGACCGCCTCACGGTCATCTGGGGTCAGGGCACCCCACTGGAGAATGGCCATGCCTCTACCCTAGGTCCGATAACAGCGGTAGCCACGCAAGGCACCGTGAGTCGATTCTCTCAGCCGCGGGCGCCGGCGGGCGGTTCACAGCAGCACCGTCATGAACTCGCCGACCTCGGTGAAGCCCACCCGGCGGTATGCGGCCCGCGCCGGGGTGTTGAAGTCGTTGACATAGAGGGTCACCAGTGGGGCGAGGTCCGCCATGATCTGCTCGACGGCGGCCGCGATCAGGGGCACCGCATACCCCCGGCCGCGTAACTCCGGGGAGAGCCACACCCCTTGCAGCTGAACGCAACCCAGCGCGGCGCTGCCGATGTCGGTCTTGAAGATGACCCGCTCGACGCCGCTCGGGGAGTTCTCGGTGGCGATGTAGGTGTGGCCGCGCCGGATCAGCGCCGCGATCGATGCCCGGTAGGCCCGGGACGAGCCGGAATAGGGCGGATAGCCGATCTCGTGGGTGAACATGTGCTCGGCGGCCGGCAGGACGAGGTCCGCCTCGTCGAGGTGGGCGCGACGGACCCGCGGGTCGAGCGGCACCCCGAGCGATGACGGCGGGGTCGAGGTGACGCACAACGGCTGCCGGTTGCGGATCTCGCGCGGGCGCCCCCAACTCGGTCCCATGAGTGCCCACAGGTCATCGACCTGGTCCCGTGGGCCGAGCAGGCTGGCGCACTGGCGGCGGCTGCGGCGCAGCCGGTCGACGAACGAGTGTTGGCTCTGCGGGGTGGTCTCGACGGGGATGACGTTGGCGCTGGCCCACAGGAGGGAGTCGAGTTCGCCGCCGACCCGGTGGCCGAGGATCGCCTGCGGGTTGGTCTCGATGGCCCCTTCGAGGATGCGGGAGGCGACGAAGACGTTGCTCGCGATGTCCCGGGCGCACACCTCGAGCGCAGCCTCGCGGTCGGCGGGCTGCAGCGGACGGGTTGCGGACCGAGTGCGCAGCACGCTGCCAGGCTAGTCGCGTTCCGCCTGCCGGGTACCGCTAACGCGCGGCCTATTGGACGTGTGAGGGCACCGCCCGCGTCGGTCAGCCGACGGTGACGCTCGGCATCCCGGCGCTGGCCTCGTCGATCGGCTCCCCCATCTCCGCGGCGATCCGCATCGCCTCCTCGATGAGGGTCTCGACGATCTGGCTCTCGGGGACGGTCTTGATGACCTCACCCTTGACGAAGATCTGCCCCTTGCCGTTGCCGGAGGCGACGCCGAGGTCGGCCTCGCGGGCCTCCCCGGGACCATTGACGACGCACCCCATGACGGCGACGCGCAGCGGCACGGTCAGGCCCTCCAACCCGGCGGTGACCTCGTCGGCGAGCTTGTAGACGTCGACCTGGGCGCGTCCGCACGACGGGCAGGAGACGATCTCGAGCTTGCGGGGGCGCAGGTTGAGCGACTGGAGGATCTGGTTGCCGACCTTGACCTCCTCGACCGGCGGCGCGGACAGCGAGACCCGGATCGTGTCGCCGATGCCCTTGGAGAGCAGTGCCCCGAAGGCGACGGCGGACTTGATCGTCCCCTGGAAGGCCGGACCGGCCTCGGTGACCCCGAGGTGCAGCGGCCAGTCGCCGCGCTCGGCGAGCAACTCGTAGGCCCGGACCATGACGACCGGGTCGTTGTGCTTGACCGAGATCTTGAAGTCGTGGAAGTCGTGCTCCTCGAACAGGCTCGCCTCCCAGACCGCGGATTCCACGAGCGCCTCGGCGGTCGGCTTGCCGTACTTCTCCAGGAGCCGCTTGTCCAGCGAGCCGGCGTTGACACCGATCCGGATCGAGACACCCGCCTCCTTCGCACGGCGGGCGATCTCGCCGACCTGGTCGTCGAACTGACGGATGTTGCCCGGGTTGACCCGCACGGCCGCGCAGCCGGCGTCGATCGCGGCGTAGACGTAGTTGGGCTGGAAGTGGATATCGGCGATGACCGGGATCTGGCTCTTGCTCGCGATCGCCGGCAGTGCCTCGGCGTCGTCGCGGCTGGGGCAGGCGACCCGGACGATGTCGCAGCCGGTGGCGGTCAGCTCGGCGATCTGCTGCAGGGTCGCGTTGATGTCGGTCGTCGGGGTCGTCGTCATCGACTGCACCGAGATCGGGGCATCGCCGCCGACCTCGACCTTGCCGACCTTGATCTTGCGGGTGGGTCGCCGAGGTGAGAGGACAGGCGGAGGCAGGGCGGGCATACCGAGACCAACACTCATGCGATCCAGTATCCCAGGAGAACGCCCGTGCCCGGTCCTCACCTACCGTGGTGCCATGGCGTGGCAACAGGCAAGTCCGGACGGGGGTCCGCTCCGGCCGATGTCCTGGCGGCAGGTCGGGGACTCCGCCCGCGAGTCGGCCCGGGAGGCCCGCATCGCGAAGAGCATCCAGCACCGGGAGCGGCGCGCTGCCCTCCTCGACGAGCTCGCGGAGGTCGAGGCACACCTGGCCGACCTCGAGTCCGCGATCCACGACGCGTCCACGCAGTGGTCCCGCAGCATGGTCAGCCCTCTGGACCTGCCCCGTGCCGTGCTGAGCATTCTGCGGTCGATCTTCGGCTCGGGTCGGCCGGAGCGGGCACCATCGAGCCGGTTGCGGGCCAAGGAGCTGTATGCGCGGCTCGCCTCCGAGAAGGTGACCGCCATCGAGCGTCGCGGCCGGATCCGCCTGCAACTCGCGGCTGCCGACGAACAACTCGCCCATCTGTTCGAGTCCGCCGCGCAGAAGGCCGCCGACATCGTCACCCGCCGCCGGGAGGGGTGGCAACAGGTCGAAAGATCCCTGGCCGACGTCGTCGCGGCGCGCACCCGCGTGGAGCGGATCGACAGTGCCCGCAAGCGGGTTCAGGACGCAGTGGCCGCCGTCGAGCGGGCCGAGGCGGCCGTGCGGGCGCTGCTGTCGATCCGTCCACGCACCACCACCGAACGGATCGCGGCCACCCACCGGGCCGACGACGCGGTCCGGGCCGTGGGCCGGTTCGTGCGAGCGGCGGACGCCGACCTGCGGGCTGCGGGCGCCGCCACCTATGCCGACTTCGACCAGCCATTGCCGAGGATCGGCGCGTCGGATCGGGTGCGGCGCGCTGAGGCCAGGGCGGTGCTGTTCAGGATCGATCAGGTGCGGTTGCGGTTGGAGTCGCTCGACTCACTCGACGAGATCGCCCGGGTGCGTCGGGAGCAACTCGTGGCCGCCCAGGACATCGTCGTCGACCTGATGCGCCGCCCCTACTGACCCCACCACCTCCGCCACAACTTCGCGATCGCGAAGATATGGCGGCAACGGGTGGCCTGCCGGCGTCACACTGACGACTTGATCTGCGTCAAGGAACGGATCGGCGGTTCCTGCTCAGATGGGTGGTGACAGCACATCCACCACCCGAGCGAAGGGATCACCACCATGAGCACCAAGACCGTCAAGATCAGCACCGAGCCGTTCACCTGCCCGTCCTGCATCAAGAAGATCGAGGGCGGCGTCGGCCGTCTCGACGGCGTCCAGGACGTCAACGTCATGTTCAACTCCGGCAAGGTCAAGGTCTCCTACGACCAGGACCGGATCGCGCCGGAGACGATCGCGAAGACGATCGGGGATCTGGGCTACCCGGTCACCCGAGTCAGCGCCTGAGCACCCACCGAGCACACACGCACACGTCAAGGAGCACCGGTCATGTCGCTGACCACCCTCACCTCGAAGTCCCGGGTCACCGGCATCTCCGGTGCCCTCCTGCTGCTCGCGCTCGCGCTGCACATCCTCGGCGGCGCCGACCTGGCCACCGCCCGCGATGTCGTCCTCATCATCGCCTCGGTGATCGCGGGCGTCCCGATCGCGATCAGCGCCTGGCAGGCGCTGCGCTACAAGCAGTTCAGTATCGACCTGCTCGTGACGATCGCCGTCGGCGGCGCCCTGATCATCGGTGAGTACACCGAGTCGGCGGTCGTCTCCTTCCTCTTCGTCTTCGGCTCCTTCCTCGAGCTGCGGACGATGGAGAAGACGCGCCGCTCGCTGCGGGAGCTCGTCGATCTGGCACCTCAGGAGGCCGAGGTCGTCCGCGCCGACGGCACCGTGGTCGTCCCGGTCGACGAGGTCGAGGTCGGCGAGCGGGTTGTCGTCCGCATCGGCGGGCGGGTCCCCGTCGACGGCACCGTCGTCCACGGCCACGGCACGGTGGACGAGGCCACGATCACCGGCGAGCCCCTCGCCGTGACCAAGGAGGACGGTGACCAGGTCTGGTCCGGGACCGTCGTCGAGTCCGGCTATCTCGAGCTGCGCGCCGACCGGGTCGGTGAGGACACGACGTTCGCCCAGATCATCGAGCTCGTCGAGGAGGCCCAGGACTCCAAGGCCCGCACCCAGAAGTTCCTCGACCGGTTCGCCGCGTGGTACACCCCCGCCATCGTCGTCGCATCGGTCCTCGCACTCGTCATCACCCGCGACATCCGCTTCGCGCTGACCTTCCTCGTCATCGCCTGCCCGGGGGCCCTCGTCATCTCCACGCCGGTCTCGCTCGTCGCGGGCATGGGCAATGCGGCCCGCCACGGGGCGCTCATCAAGGGCGGCGATGCCCTCGAGAAGCTGGCCCGCGTCGACACCCTTGTCCTCGACAAGACCGGCACGATCACCCAGGGCAAGCCAGAGGTGACGGACATCGTCATGGCGAGCGACGCATACTCGGAGAACGAGTTGCTCCGCCTCGTCGGCTCACTCGAGCAGGCCTCCGAGCACCCACTCGGCCGGACCCTGGTCAAGGCCACAACCGAACGTGGTCTGGAACTGACCGCCTCCCCCGCGGGCGTCGAGGTCGTCACCGGTGGCGGCATCCGGGGCCTGGTCAGCGAGGGCGGGCGCACCTGGGCGGTCGCGGTCGGCTCGGAGCGGCTCCTCACCGAGTTGGGGTATGCGGTGCCCGACTCGCTCGCGCAGCGTGCCCTGGCCCTGGAGCAGGCGGGCAGCACGGTGTCGTGGGTCGTCATCGACGATGCCGTGGCCGGCCTCGTCGCCATCACCGACCAGGTCCGGCCCGAGGCCCGTGAGGCCATTGCAGCGTTGCGGCGCAAGGGAATCGAGCACTTCGTCCTGCTCACCGGCGACAACGCCCACACCGCGGGAGCCGTGGCGGCGCAGGTCGGCATCGACGGTCCGCAGGACCATGTCGCGGCCCAGTTGCTCCCCCAGGACAAGGTCGCCGAGGTGCAGCGACTGCGGGACACCGGTCGGCGCGTGGCGATGATCGGCGACGGCATCAACGACGCGCCCGCGATCGCGACCGCGGATGTCGGCCTCGCCATGGGCGGCGGCACCGACGTCTCGCTCCAGACCGCGGACGTCGTCCTCGTCGGCAGCCGCTTCGACCAGCTCCTTCAGGCGCGCACCATCTCGCGGGCGACGCTGTGGAACATGGCGCAGAACACGGCGATCGCCCTGGGCACCGTCGTCATCCTGCTCGCCGGCGTCGTCGGTGGGGTCGTCCACATGGCCAGCGGCATGCTCGTGCACGAGATCTCGGTCCTCGTCGTCATCCTCAACGCGATGCGCCTGATCCGCCGTCGCGACAAGGACGCGGCCCGCATTGCCGCGACGCCGTCAGCCGTCCCCCGCAAGGCGCGAGAGAGCGTCCACGTCGGCTAATCCGATCCGGCGGCCGCGCCGCTGGACGATCGCCCCGGAGTCGCTGAGCCGTCGCAACTGACGGCTCAGCGACTCCGGCGTCGTGTCGAGGAGGGAGGCCACATCCTTCTTGGCGAGCGGGAGCTCGACCTCGATGAGCCCGTCGACGTGGCGCCCGGGCAGGCCGAGCAGATAGTCCGCGAGCCGCGCCGACACATCGACCGACGTGGCCGCGTTGAGCCGGGTCTCGGTCTCCTCGAGTCGGGCACTGAGTTCCTGGAGCATCCGCAGCGCGATGCTCGGGTGCGCGCCGACGAGCCGGCCGAGGTCGCGGTGCCGGAACACGCACAGGCTCGCCGGCTCCAACGCCGTCACCGTGTGATCCGGGCGAGCGCCGGTGAGGAACGACGCCTCCCCGACGAAGTCGCCCGGCTCGAGGACCCGGACGAGGTGCTCACTGCCGTCGGCGTTGGAGCGCGTGATCTTCAACCGTCCCGTGTGCACGACCAGGAGCTGGGAGACGTCGGCACCGGCCGCATACACGATCTCGTCCCGAGCGACGTGGGTCGGCCGGGCCACCTCGGCGACGTCGAACTGCTGCTCCCGGGTCAACCCCTGGAACACCGGCACCCGGGCGACGCACAGGTCCTCGTCGGTCGGTGCGGTCATGAGGCCCAGCCCGTCTGGCGCAGGCCCGCAACACGGGCGAACTCGCGGGTGTTCGCCGTGACGACGACCAGCCCCCGTGAGCGGGCATGGCCGGCGATGAGCACGTCGTATCCGCCGATGGGCGTTCCTGCGGCTGCGAGCTCGGCACGCACATCCGCCGCATGGGCGGCAGCAGCCCTGTCGAAGTCCAGGACGGGGAGCAACCCGAGCATCCACTCCACCTGTCGACGGAGTCGGTCCGGCGCCGCGGACCGCGCCGCACCATAGAAGAGTTCACTCGCCACGACGGTCGAGGTCGCGAGCTCATCGACATGCCGGTTGAACGGCTCGACCAGGTCGGGGCGTCGACCACGCAGCACCTCGATGGCCATGCTCGTGTCGAGCAAATATCGCGGCACCGTCATCGCCAGTCGCGCTCCTGCGGCTCCGGCTGCTCCCGGTCGGGGAACTCGACGTCGAGTTCCGTCAAACTCGCGAAGAAGCGGTTCCACGTGAGTCGCACCGGCGTGATCACACGGGCATCACCCTCGACGGTGATCGAGACCTCATCGTCCTCGGGGAAGGCCACGTCCTTGGGCAGGCGCACTGCCTGGGTCCGGTTGGTCCGGAACAGACGGGTGATCGTCATCGGGCACCCCTTTCGGTAACTACACCCAGGATATACCCGCGATCTCCGAACTGGTCAGCCGAGTTTGACCGGATTGACGATGTCGGCATAGATGAGCAGCACCGCCATCCCGAGCAGGACGAGGGAGACCGCGTATGCCAGGGGCAGGGCCTTGGCGACGTCGACCGGGCCGGGGTCGGGCAGGCCGCGCGCTCGCGCATACCCCCGCTTGACCGCCTCCCACAGGGCGCCGGCGACGTGACCGCCGTCCAGCGGGAGGAGCGGGATCAGGTTGAAGACGAAGAGGGCGACGTTCAGACCTGCGAGCAGGAGGATGAGGGTCGCGAACTTCTGCTGCGGGGTGTCGAAGAAGGCGATCTGGCCGGCGGCCACTTCCCCGGCGATCCGGCCCACCCCGACGACCGACACCGGACTCTCCAGGTCCCGCTGCTCCCCGCTGAAGGCGGCGTCGTAGACCCCGACCATCTTCTGCGGGAGTTTGGCCACGATCGCTGCGGTGCCGCTGACCATGTCCCACACGATCCCGGGCACGACGAGCGGACTCTGCCGCTCGATCTCGGTCACCGGACCGCTGGAGATACCGAGGAACCCGGTCTGGACCATGACCGGGTTGTCGTTCGCGTCGAGGACGACCTCGCCGCGTTCGTTGAGGGCGGGCAGTTCGTTCGTGATCGGGGTCGCGGTCAGGGTCAGCGTCTGCCCGTCGCGTCGGACGGTGATGTCGGTCGGCTGCCCGGAGCGGGGTCGGACGATGCCGGACACGTCCCGGTTGGAGCGGATCTCCTGGCCGGCGATGGAGACGATGAGGTCGCCCGGCCTGATCCCCGCCTCAGCCGCCGGGGTGAGCGGATCGCCCGGCTGGCATACCCGATCCGCAGTCGCTTCCCCGGCGGGCACGACACACTGGCTGACCATCCCGACGTAGGCGCCCGGCTTCTCCACCGCGGTGCCGTAGGTCATGACGAGACCGGCGAGCAGGGCGAAGGCGAGGACGAGGTTCATGACGGGCCCGCCCATCATGACGATGATCTTCTGCCAGGTCTTCAGGTTGTAGAACACCCGGTGCTCGTCACCCGGGCGCAACTCCTCCAGGGACGCCGCCCGTGCCTCGTCGACGAGCTGGGACATCCGGCCGGTGCTCGAGACCCGGACCTTGGTCGGGTCCTCACCCTTGCGCGGCGGGAACATCCCGATCATCCGGATGTATCCGCCGAGCGGGATCGCCTTGACGCCGTACTCGGTCTCGCCGCGTCGGCGGGACCAGACGGTCGGGCCGAAGCCGACCATGTACTGCGTCACCCGCACCCCGAACTTCTTCGCGGGGAGCATGTGTCCGATCTCGTGCCAGGCGATCGACGCGGCCACCCCGGTGGCCACGAAGAGCACGCCGAGGACGTACCAGAGAATCGTCAACGCGCTCTCCCCTCTCGATCGGTTCGGCCGGCGCCGATGAGGTCGGCGGCGGCGGTGCGGGCCCAGGAGTCGGCCATCAGCACCTGCTCAACGCTCGAGACCTCGGAATGAGTCCCGGCGCCCGGACTGGGACCATCAGCCTACGCCCCCGCGAGGAGTTCCTTGCGTCACCAGGCCGAATCGCCCACTGCCGATGAGCAGCCCACGGCCTACACTGGGTCCATGTCCGACTCCCGGATCCTCGCCGATCACCGCATCATGGGCGGAGTCCCGTGCGTGCGCGGAACTCGGATCCCTGTCGCCACCATCGTCGGCCTCATCGCCGAGGGCCAGTCTGTCGAGGAGATCCTCGACGACTATCCGACCCTCGTCGCCGAGGACATCCGGGCAGCTCTGGAGTTCGCGGCTCTGGCGGTGAGTGAGCGCCAGGTCCCGCTGCGAACGTCCGCGTGAGACTCCTACTCGACGAGTGCCTCAGCCGACGCCTGGGTGCCGTGCTGGGTTCGCCCGGCCGCGATGTCGTCCACGTGCTCGACGTTGGGCTCGCAGGCCAACCCGACGAGGTGGTCCTGGCTCATGCGCGCGACGAGCACAGGGTGTTGATTTCCGCAGATACCGACTTCGGTGAACTCCTGGCAAGAGAAGGCGCAGCGTTGCCCAGCCTGATCCTGCTTCGGAGTGCCGCACGGACACCCGAGCATCAAGCGCGCACCATCCTGGCGAATCTCGACCAGATCGCCGACGAACTGAACTCCGGCGCGATCGTCGTGTTCACCAACGACAGCATCCGGATCCGGTCGTTGCCGATCACTCGCTGAGGAGCACCCTGGTCACCGAACGCCGATGAGGTCGGCGGCGGCGGTGCGGGCCCAGGAGTCGGCCTCCAGCACCTGCTCAACGCTCGAGACCTCGGAATGAGTCCCGGCGCCCGGACTGGGACCATCAGCGTACGCCTCGACGACCCGGGCGACGGTGTCGACGATGTCGGCGAAGCCGATCCGCCCGTCGTGGAAGGCGTCGACGCACACCTCGTTCGCGGCGTTGTAGACGGCCGGGAAGGTCCCGCCGGCGCGCCCCACGTGCTCGGCGAGGCGCACCGCCGGGAAGGCCTCGTCATCGAGCGGGAAGAACTCCCACGTCGCCGCCTCCGTCCAGTTGCACGGGGCGGCGACATCGACGAGCCGGTCCGGCCAGGACAGGCCCAGGGCGATCGGGATGTGCATGGTCGGCGGGCTGGCCTGCAGGATGGTCGAGCCGTCGTGGAACTCGACCATGGAGTGGACCACCGACTGCGGATGGACGACGACCTCGATGTCGTCGAACGGCACGTCGAAGAGCAGGTGCGCCTCGATGACCTCGAGCCCCTTGTTGACCAGGGTCGCGGAGTTCGTGGTGACGACCCGACCCATGTCCCAGGTGGGGTGGGCGAGCGCCTGCTGCGGGGTCACGTCCCGCAACTGTTCACGGGTGCGTCCCCGGAACGGACCACCGCTGGCGGTGACGATGAGTCGGCGGACCTCCTCGCGCCGGCCGCCGCGCAGCGACTGGGCGATGGCGGAATGTTCGGAGTCGACCGGCACGATCTGGTCCGGTCCGGCGGCGGCCTTGACGAGCGGTCCGCCGACGATGAGGGACTCCTTGTTGGCCAGCGCCAGGGTCGATCCGGCGGCCAGCGCCGCGAGCGTGGGCCGCAGCCCGATCGAACCGGTGATCCCGTTGAGGACGACGTCGGCGCCGACCTGCGCGGCCCGGGTCGCCGCCTCCTCCCCCACGACGATCTCCGGCCTGTATGCATCGCTCGCCAACCCAACAGCCTTGACCTGGGAGGCGATTGCCTCGGACAGCTCCGCCGCGTCGCCCACCGCCAGCGCGACGAGCGGGGCTCGGGTCGCGACGGCCTGTTCGGCGGCGAGGGCGAGGTTGGCTCCGGCCGCGAGGGCGAGCACCTCGTAGTGGCCGGGGTGGTCGGCGATGACCTCGAGGGCCTGGGTGCCGATCGAGCCGGTCGAGCCGAGGAGGGCGACGGTGCGGGTCTGGGTCACTGCGGGTCTTCCTGGTCGGGGTCGGTGGGCGTGGCGCCGCTGGGGTCCGGTCCGTAGACGACGACGCTGCGGGCACCGCGGCCCGGTTCGTCGACGAGCAGCTCTGCGACGTCCCGCAGCACAGCGACGATCCCGGCATAGTCGCCGGGGCGATCACGCAGCAGCCGCCGACCGGGGATCCACAGCAGGTGCCAGTCCGCGCCCGAGCCGGTGACCGCATACGCATGCTCGTCGAGCAGTTCGTAGAGGGCGTCGAGATTGTGGCCGAACCAGTCCGGGAAGCGCAGCGTCTCGGCGAAGCGTTCCAGCGCCCGCTCCTTGGTCCGGCCGCCGGCGACGATGTCGCACGGGCCGTGCGCTTCGAGGTCGGCGATGAGATCGTCGAGGTCCTCGTCGCGGCTGACGAAGGTGAGCATCACTGGTCCTGGGCGATCTGGGCGAACGAGTCGTAGTGGTCGTCGGTGTAGTAGAGGTCGCCGTCGGCGCCGGCGACGATCCGGCGGGCGCCACGGTCGCGGGAGCGGGGGGTCTGCACGGTGTACTCGCGATAGTAGCCGCGCCGCTGGCTGGGCAGGATTCCCTCTCGGTTGAAGAAGGTCGAGTCGTCCTGTCGGTAGGGGTAGGGCCCGCCGGCCTCGATGAGTCGCAGGGTCTCCCACGCCTGCGGCGGCAGGTCCGACTCGGCGATCCACGGCAGGCCGGAGACGGGGGTATGCGTGGCTCCCGGCCCGCTCGTCGGTGCCTGGGTCGTGGGTCGGGTCGGCGGCGTGGTCGTCGACGTGGACGTGGTTGTGGTCGCGGTCGGGAGCAGTCCGGTGGGTGCAGGTGCACCGGTCTGTGTCGTGGGCGGGGTGGGCGCACTTGCGGGATCGGTCCCCCCGCCCTGGGTGAGCAGCAGGCCGACGACGATCGCCGCGCAGAGCAGGACGGCGCCGAGGAGCAGGGCCCGGACGATTCCGGTGCGGCTGTTCGTGCCCGTGTTCACGGGTGACATTGTGCGTCAGGGCTCGAGCACTGTCACACCGGGCAGGTCCGCGAACCTGGCCCGGGCATCACGTGACATCAGGGTGCGCTTCGTGGCGGCGGCGTGCGCGGCAAGGATCAGGTCGTGGGCGCCGCGCCGACGTCCCGTCGTGCGGGTGTGCGCCAGGAGCCGTGCGTGCTGCAGCGCCGTGGCCGTGGTGTAGTCGAGGACCTCGACGACCTCGAGGATCGCGGCCAAGGCCCGGGTTCGCTCCGCGGCCTGTTCGGGCGTTGCCGCCAGTTCGATCCCGGTTCGGTACTCGGCCACCGTCAGTGCCGCAATGGCGAGGTCATCGTTGTCGAGCTTCCTCCGGTCGAGACGGCCGCGTTCATAGTCGATCAGGACGGTCGTGTCGAGGATCAGGCGTCGCGCCACGGGTCCCGGTCCTCCACGGTCAAGGCCGCAACAGCCGCCTCGATCTCCGACTCGAAGGAGTCATCGGGCGCGGCGATGCCCTCGAGCGCCAGACGCAGGTCCTTGCC
>DUPF01000197.1 GCA_012838445.1 Intrasporangiaceae bacterium
AAGAGCTTCTCGAGCTTCTCCTTGTCGAGTTCGGCGCTCTCACCGTGGACCATGCACTCCTGGAGGCTGGTCGCGATGATGGCGAAGCCGGCCCGGTCGACGGCCTTGGAGACCGCGGCGAGCTGGGTGACGACGTCGGAGCACTCGCGGCCCTCCTCGATCATGCGGATGACACCGCCGAGCTGCCCCTGCGCCCGGCGGAGGCGGTTCAGGGCGGCTGCGAGGGTCTCGGGATCGACGTTCATCGTGGGGTCCTTCGGTGACATGGCGACTTCCTGCTCAGTCTCGCACGACGCGCTGCAGGGCCGTGTCGGCCACTGCGCCGTAGTCGTCCTGGATGAGTTCGACGCCGATGCCGCGGGACTCGAGGATGCTGGCGCCCATGACCGAGCGCATGCCGCTCGCGCAGTGCACCCAGGCGCCGTCCGGCACCGAGGAGGCGGCCACGTCGAGGGTCTCGAGCGGGACGTGCGTCGCGACCGCGAGGTGCTCCTCCTCCCATTCGCCGATACGGCGCAGGTCGACGACATCGGTGTCGGCCTGCTCCTCGAGGCGGGCGGCGAGGTCGGGGAAGGTCCGCGGGGTGAAGGAGACGATGTCGCCGATCTGCTCGAGCTCACCGACGGAGCCGACATAAGCACCGGCGACGTCGTCGTAGCCGACTCGGGCCAGGTCGCGGCGGGCCTCGACGACATCGGCCTCACTCGCGGCGAGCAGGACGATCCGAGCATCCTCGGGGGCGACCCAGGGGAAGTAGACCCCGAGGCCGGTCCCGAGCGGGAACGAGACCGAGCCCTTGAGGTGGGCGGCGATGAACTCGTCCTTGTCGCGCACGTCGATGACCCAGGTGTCGTCCTCGTCGAGCGCCGTCTTGACCTGCTCGAGCGTCAGAGTGGGGGTGTCGTGCAGGTCGATGGCCTGAGGGCCGGCGGCGTTGGCACCGGGGGTGCGGGCGTAGTAGGACGGGAAGGTGTCATAGCCGGCGAGCATCGTCGCGACGAAGGTCTCCTCGTCCTGGGTCAGCGCCGGGTTGACCTCGCGCTCCTGACCGATCGTGGAGGTCTGGGCTTCGCCGGTCGTCGGGGTCGCCGAGCAGAACGAGCCGAAGCCGTGCGTCGGCATGACCTGCACGGACGGGTCGAGGTCGACACCGAGGCCGCGCACGGAGTGCCACTGGTCGTGCGCGAGCGGGACGGTCAGGTCGGGACTGACCAGGTCGGTGCGACCGACGGCGCCGTAGAGCATCGACCCACCGGTGAAGACGGCGACGTCCTTGCCCTCGGCGGACAACGCATAGGACATGTGGTGCGGGGTGTGACCCGGGGTGTGGATCGGACGCAACTGCAGGCCCGCACCGCCGACGAACTCACCGGGGACGGCAGCCAGGTAGCGGAAGGCCGGCTCGGGATCCCCGGCGGGCACGAGGTAGCGGACGCCGTGCTCCTGGGAGAGGACGAGTCCGCCGCTGATGTAGTCGGCGTGCCGGTGGGTCTCGACGACGAGGTCGAGGTCGACGCCGTGCTCGCTCAGCAGGGCCTCGACGCGGTCGATGTCACGCGGGGGGTCGATGGCGACTGCGCCGTCGCGGGTGATGACGACATAGCTGCGGTTGCCCAGGCTGGGGGTATCGATCGAGATGACGCGCCAGTGCGCTCCGGACCAGGTCTGTGCGTTCATGCCACCATCATACACATACCCTAGGGGGTATACAGGAGGCTCAGTCGATTCCCAGGAATCTCCCAGACTCTTCCCCCACGATAGGGGGTATGCAATCCCGCCAGTCTCCCTCGACGGCACCCGGTCCGGGCTCCGATGAGAGCCGACCCGAGGCCCGGCTCCTCGTCGTCGAGGACGAGCCGAACATCCGCGAACTGCTCGCGACGAGTCTGCGCTTCGCCGGGTTCGAGGTCGATGTCGCCGCGACCGGTCGGGAGGCGATCGCGGCCGCCGAACGCAACCACCCCGACCTGTGCGTCCTCGACGTCATGCTCCCCGACCTGGACGGATTCACCGTCACCCGCAAACTGCGCGAGTCCGGCCGGCCGCTGCCGATCGTCTTCGTCACCGCCCGCGACTCCGTCGACGACAAGGTCAAGGGGCTGACCGTCGGCGGCGACGACTACGTCACCAAGCCGTTCAGTCTCGAGGAGGTCGTCGCCCGGATCCGGGCCGTGCTGCGTCGCACCCGGCCGGCGACCGAGGAGAGCAGCGCGCTGACGTTCGCCGACCTCACCCTCGACGAGGACTCCCACGAGGTGCGCCGGGCCGGGCGGGTCATCGAGGTCTCCCCCACCGAGTTCAAACTGCTCCGCTACCTCATGCTCAACCCGAACCGGGTGCTGTCCAAGGCCCAGATCCTCGACCACGTCTGGGACTACGACTTCCGGGGCGAGTCGGGGATCGTCGAGTCCTACATCTCCTATCTGCGCCGCAAGATCGACATCGACGGCTCCCCGCCGCTGATCCACACCAAACGCGGCGTCGGCTACGTCCTGCGACTCCCGCCGGGCTGACCGGTGACGACCAGCGCGCAGCAGCGCGTCCGGCACGGGTTGCAGACCATCCCCCTCCAGGTCCGACTCGTGGCCATCCTGCTCATCCTGCTGACCCTGACCGTCAGCGGGACCACGGCGGCGACCGCGCTCCTCCTCAAACGCGACCTCGTCGAACGGGTCGACGCTGAGTTGCGCGCGGCAACCAGACCCGTTGTCTCCCAAGCACTTCGGGACATGGTCTCGTCGGGCTCCCCACGCATACCGACCGGGTATTCGCTGGTCATCATGACCCCCGAGGGGGACCCGCTCCTGACCGTGGACTCGACCGTCGTCGGGGACCACCCGAAGGTCTCGATCCCGATCGATGACCCCCGGATCACCTCCGGTCGGCCGTTCACCGAGCGGACCCGGCCGGGGGAGATCCAGTGGCGGATCGTCGCCGGCCGGCTCGCCGACAACCAGGCGACGTTCGCGCTCGGGATGCCGCTGAACAGCGTCAGCGAGACCGTCGCGCGGATGGTGGCGATGGCCGCGCTCCTCGGCCTGGCCGCGATCCTCACCGCTGCCGGGACCGGCTTCTATGCCGTGCGGCGAGCATTCCGGCCGTTGCAGGAGATCGAGGACACCGCCGAGGCGATCGCCGGCGGGGACCTGACCCGCCGCATCCCCGACCATGCCGCCGACGACGAGGTCGCCTCCCTGTCCCGCTCCCTGAACGCGATGCTCGCCCAGATCGAGACCTCGTTCGCGGCCCGGGAGAAGAGCGAGGAACGGATGCGCCAGTTCGTCGCCGATGCCTCCCACGAGTTGCGCACCCCGCTGGCGACGGTGCGCGGCTATGCCGAGCTCTACCGGCAGGGGGCACTACCGACCCGCGATGCGCTCGACGGGGCGATGGGTCGGATCGAGTCGGAGGCGACCCGGATGGGTGGCCTCGTCGAGGACCTGCTCACCCTGGCCCGACTCGACGAGACCCCCGATCTGGTGCTGCGTCCGCTCGATCTGACCGTCCTCGCCGGGGACATCGTCGCCGACGCCCAGGTCCGCGAACCAGACCGGCACATCACGCTGCACGGCATCGACGGCCGGATCCGTCCGACGCCGGCGGTCGGGGACGAGTCCGCGTTGCGGCAGGTGTTCGTCAACCTGCTCGGCAACGCGGTCCGGCACACCCCGGCAGGCAGCCCGATCGAGGTCGCGGTCGGCACGGCCGGTGAGTTCGCGGTCCTCGAGGTGCGGGACCACGGCCCCGGTATCCCCCGCGCCGAGGCCGGGAAGGTCTTCCAGCGCTTCTACCGCTCCGACCCCTCCCGGGCCCGCACCGGGCGCGGCGGCAACGGGCTCGGACTGGCCATCGCCTCCGCCCTCGTCACCCACCACGGCGGTCGGATCGGGGTGACCGAGACCCCCGGCGGTGGCGCCACGTTCGTCGTCCACCTCCCCCGGACGGGCACCCCCGACGACGCGCCGAATGAGTAGCCCGGCTCACCCGGCACGGTCGGATCCCCGTCAAGATAGGGGATATGACAGGCACCCCTGAGCACGACCCGGACACCCTCACCCGGATCCGCGACCTCGAGTCACGCTTTGCGGCCGCAATGACCCAGTTGTATGCGGTGGGCAACGGCCTCGCCAGCCTGCGCCACGACGTGGAGTCGGGTCGGGCGAGCGCAGTGACAGCACCCACGACCCCGGCCACGACGGACGCAGCGAGCACCCCGGGAGTTCCGGACGCGCCCGAGGCGGCACCGGACGCGACCGAACCGGTGCCCGCACCGGTGCCGCAGGCCCAGGGCGCCCCGACCGTCCCGGTGCCCCCGAGCGCACCTGCCGGACACCGACCGCCGGCCGTGCCGCTCGTCCCGCCGCAGGCAGCGGGGCCTGCTGCGAGCCACCCGCTGCCCCAGCCGCACCCGACCTCGGCCGCGCCGCACCCCACCGCGGGAGCAGCGCCCGGGACGCCCACCGGACCCACCGGTGTCCCCGCCCCCGGCCCGCAGGAGCACTGGTGGGAGCGTCCCGGCGCCGTCGCCCGCGTCCTCGGCGCCGCGGGTGCGGTCATCACCCTCTTCGGGGTCGCCTTCCTGCTCGCGATCGCCATCGCGGCCGGGGTCTTCGGTCCGGTCCCCCGCGTCATCTCCGGGGCGTTCCTCGCCGTCGCGCTCGTCGCCGGCGGGGTCGCGGCCCGGCGCCGTTCACCCGAGACGGTCGGCGGCGAAGCCCTCGTCGCGACCGGACTGGCCGCGGCATACCTCGATCTGCTCGCCGCCACCGCCCTGTACGACTTCATTCCGGGACCGGCCGGACTCGTCCTCGCGGCACTGCTCACCATCGGCGCCTTCGTCCTCGCCCGCCGGTGGAACAGTCAACTGCTCGCGATCCTCGCGGCGGCACCCCCGATGGTCCTGGCACCGTTCATCACCGGGATCACCTCCCAGCTGACGCTGTCCTTCATCGCCCTCCTCCTCGTCGGCTCCGCACTGGCCCACCTCGGCCGGGAATGGCCGTGGCTGTATGTCGCCCGCGTGCTCCCGGCCGTCGGAGTGCTGCTCGTCGGGGTCCCCGCCCTGCACAAGTCACCGTTCCCGCTGCTGACGATCACCGGCGCCACGGCCCTGGGCATGGTCGCTGCCGGCGCGACCGAGCAGGCACCTCGCTGGCAGCCGCTGACCACCCTGGCCGCCTTCGCCGCCTCGACCCCGCTCCTGCTCGCGGTGGCCACCCTCTCCAGCGGCAGACTCGCGGTCTCCGCGAGCCTGACCGTCGTCTTCCTCGCCGTCGCCGCGCTGAGCGCCGCCGCCGGAGTCTCCGGTCGGCTCCCGCAGAGCCTGTGGCTCGCGCCCCTGGTGACCGGGACGATGCTGCTCGTCATCGCCGCGGTGGCCCTCCCCGACCGGGATTGGACCGGGCCGGCGCTGGCCGCGGCGGCCGGCGCATACCTGGTCGTCGCCCGCTGGCGTCGTTCCCCGGCGGTCGCCTGGTCCGGCGCCGCGCTGGCCGGACTGTCCGCGCTGGGTTTCCTCCCGCGTCTGGCCGCGACCACGACCGAGTTCCTCGCCGACTCGGTCACCGGTCCCGCGGCGGTCCTGCACGGCCTGGCGCTGACCGGACTCGCCCTGCTCGGCGTGCACACCGTCCGGGCGCTGCACAGCGGAGACCGCGAGCGGACGTGGGTCCGGCTCGCAGCCGCCTCGATGTTCGTCACCGGGTCGGCGACGGTCATCCTGTTCGGCACCTGGATCGGTCGGCTCATCCACGAGCCGCGGCTCGGGTTCTACGGCGGCCACGCCGCCGCGACCGCGCTGTGGACGGTGCTCGCCGGTGTGCTGCTCACCGTGCTCGCCAAGCGCCACCCGGACGAGCGGGCCGTCTTCGTGCGCACCGGGCTGGGACTCATCGCCGCGGCCGCGGCCAAACTGTTCCTCTTCGACCTGGGCGCCCTGAGCGGACTGTTCCGGGTCGTCGCCTTCATCGTCTCCGGTGTCATCGTCCTCATCATCGGGGTCGCCTACGCCCGCACCCCGGAGGGACCCCGCTACGGCGAGACCGTCCCGCCGGTCCCGGGTGCTCCCGGGCCGGAGGCGGGCGCACAGGAGGTGCCCCAGGCCGGGTCGGCCCAGGCACCGGCGCCGCAGGGCGAGCCAGTACCGCCGGCCGGCGGGCCGCCGCCGTCAGCGGATGTCGACGTCGAGGATCCTGCTCCTCCGCCGTCGATCACTCCCCCAGGACAGTGAGCGCGAGCGGCCACCAGAACGCGTCCGCGCACCGCGCCTCGAACTCGGTCGCATCGACCCACTCCGGCGGCCGCTGTCCGGGACTCTCCGCCCGCAACGGCGGCTGGTCCGCGGACAGGACGGTCGCATACACCTGGAGGATGTCCTGCCCCGGGACCCACATGCCGGTGCCCGCGTCTGGGTCGGAGGTGCGACGGAACCGTTCGTAGGCGACCGGACGGATCGCGGCCGGGTCGAGCCGGAGTCCGGACTCCTCCTCCGCCTCCCGCACCGCTGTCTGCAGCGGGGTCTCCGGACCCTCCCGCCAGCCTCCGGCAGCACCCCATTCGCGGCGGCGTTCGCTCCACGTGATCAGGTGCGCGCCGGTGCGGTCCCGGACGAAGACCATCGAGGCGAAGACCCGTTCGTGCGTCATCTCACGCGGACTGGCGATGAGGTCGATGACGGCGCTCGTGCCGTCGGGGAATTCGACGTGCGGCACCCGTTCGATGCCCTTGTCACCCTTGCGTTTGGCCATCCGCAGCCCGCTCGCGGTGAGCCGCCGGAGCAGGTCACGGCCGTCGGTCTCCCGGGCCCCGGCCGCGACGACATCGACATAGCGTTCGGCGGGGATGTCGTAGTGATCGCCCTCGAAGCCGCGGCGCGGGATCCCGATCGCTGCCGCGAAGGCGTGCAGCTCCTCGATGGAGGTGTCCGAGATCAGATGTGACCAGAGCCGGCCGTGGGCGGGCCACTGCGGTGGGTCGATCCAGATGGTCACGCCGTCACGATAGTGCGCCGAACGCCGGTGACAACGGTGCCCCGGGGTGAACACGGGTGCCCTGGCGTGAAGAACGGTGCCGGGCGCAGGGCCGGTGTGGAGAACGCCGGGGCGGTTTCACGATCCCGTCCTACCGTCGATCCCGTGACCAATCGCGTCACCGGCCACCCGGTCGCAGCACGATCCTCCACCCTGACGAAGGAGCACGACATGTCCGCAACGTTCCAGGTCGACACCGGCCGCATCCACTCCGCCAGCGGCGACATCGCCTCGATCTCGGCGGAGATCGAGAGCCTCGTCGCCACCATGCTCTCCCGGCTCACCGCCCTCCAGGACGCGTGGACCGGCAGCGCCGCGACCCGCTTCCAGGGCGTCGTCCACGAGTGGCGCGGCACCCAGCAGCACGTCAAGGCCTCGCTCGACTCGATCGGGGTGGCGCTCGGTCAGGCCGGCACCCACTACGCCGACGCCGAGGCCACCAATCTGCAGATGTTCACTTGACCCGGGCGCCCGGCATCAACTCTCCGACACCCCCTGCCGACAAATTCGTGGGACCGGTGGCTGTC
>DUPF01000198.1 GCA_012838445.1 Intrasporangiaceae bacterium
GAGATGACCGGCTACCCGGCCGATCTGCTCGACCCGGACCTGGATCTGGAGGCCGATCTCGGTGTCGACACCGTCAAACAGGCCGAGGTCTTCGCCGCGGTGCGCGAGGAGTACGGCGTCGAACGCGACGCCACCCTGCAACTGCGCGACTTCCCCACCCTGAACCACGTCGCCGGCTGGATCCGGGACAAGACCGGCATCCCCGCCCCCACCGCCGCACCCGCGGCTGCCGCTGCGGAACCTGCAGTTGCACCGGCCGCAGCACCTGGCGCGGACGCGGTGCTCGCCAAGGTGACCGACATCGTCGCCGAGATGACCGGCTACCCGGCCGATCTGCTCGACCCGGACCTGGATCTGGAGGCCGATCTCGGTGTCGACACCGTCAAACAGGCCGAGGTCTTCGCCGCCGTGCGCGAGGAGTACGGCGTCGAACGCGACGCCACCCTCCAGCTGCGCGACTTCCCCACCCTGAACCACGTCGCCGGCTGGATCCGCGACAAGTTGGGCACGGTTCCGGGAGCCCCGGCGGGCGAGTCGTCGAGCACGACCGCATCAGCCCCGGAGCACGAGGCCGCGACGATGCCGGTGATCACCGGCGACCTGGCCGCGATCGACGACCTGCCCCGACGCATACCTGTCCCTGCCCTGCGGCCCCCCACGAGTGAGTGCGCCGCCACCGGCGTCGACCTCGACGGTGCTCGCGTCATCGTCATGCTCGATGAGGGCGGGGTCGGTCAGGCGCTCGTCGGGCGTCTCGACCAGGCCGGTGCGACCACCCTCGTCCTCGAGCCCGGCGTCTCGACCGAGGACCTGACGACGACGCTGGACGGCTGGCTCGCCGACGGGCCGGTGCACGGCGTCTACTGGTTGCCCGCGCTCGACGGCGAGGGTGATCACGCAGACCTGTCGCTCGAGGACTGGACCGAGGCGCTGCGCCGCCGGGTCAAGACTCTCTACACGACGATGCGCCGCCTGTGGGACACCTCCCCGTTCCTCGTCGCCGCGACCCGCCTCGGGGGCTACCACGGCTATGACGCAGCCGGGGCCCGCAACCCGATGGGTGGTGCCGTCACCGGCTTCGCCAAGTCCTACAAGAAGGAGCGCCCGGACGCCCTGGTCAAGGCGGTCGACTTCCCGGTGAGCCGCAAGACCGCCGCCCTGGCCGAACTCCTCATCGAGGAGACCCTGGCCGACCCGGGCGCCGTCGAAATCGGACGAGGCGACGACTCCCGGTGGGGTGTGGCGTTCGTCGAGCGCCCCTTCCCACCCCTCGATGAGGCCGGGTCCTCCGACCGCCCCGACGGGATGCGTCTCGACAAGGACTCGGTCGTCGTCGTCACCGGTGCGGCCGGCAGCATCGTCTCGGCGATCACCGCCGACCTGGCCCGCCACAGCGGCGGCACCTTCCACCTGCTCGACCTGACCCCCGAACCGGACCGGGACGACCCGGACCTGGCCGCCTTCGCCACCGACAAGGAGGCCCTCAAGGGCACCCTCGCGGCGCGACTCAAGGCCGCCGGGGAGCGCCCGACACCGGTCGCCATCGAGAAGGAACTCTCCCGGCTCGAACGACTCGCGTCCGCGGCCGCCGCGATCGCGGCCGTCGAATCGGCCGGTGGCACCGCGCACTACCACTGCGTCGACCTGACCGACCCGGCAGCAGTGGCTGCGGTGGGCGAGCGGATCACGCAGACGAGCGGCCGGGTGGATGTGCTGCTCCATGCCGCAGGCCTGGAGATCAGCCGCAACCTGCCGGAGAAGGAACCGGGCGAGTTCGACCTGGTCTTCGACGTCAAGACCACCGGGTGGTTCACGCTGTGGCAGGCATTGCGGGACCAGGAGATCGGCGCGACCATCGTCTTCTCCTCAGTCGCCGGACGATTCGGCAACCAGGGTCAGACGGACTACTCCTCCGCCAACGATCTGCTCTGCAAGATCACCTCGGCGATGCGCCGGACCCGGCCCGAGACCAGGGCGCTCGCCCTGGACTGGACCGCCTGGGGTGGCATCGGGATGGCCACCCGCGGCTCGATCCCGCGGATCATGGAGTTGGCCGGGGTGCAGATGCTGCCCCCGCAGGCCGGTGTCGCCTGGATCCGGCGTGAACTCACCTCGAGCGCCTTCACCGGGGAGGTCATCGTCGCCGGAGCACTGGGGATGATGGCGGCCGAGTACTCCCCGGACGGCGGGATCGACGGCGCCGGCCTGCTCGCCGGGAAGGACCACGGGCCGATGGTCGGCGAGGTTCGCGGCAGTGTCCACCACGGCATCGTCGTCACGACGACCCTGGACCCGACGCAGCAGCCGTTCCTCGACCACCACCGCATCGACGGCACCCCGGTGCTGCCGGGCGTGATGGGGATGGAGTCGTTCGCCGAGGCGGCCGGGCTGATCGCCCCCGAGGGCTACCGGGTCGCTGCCGTCGAGGACGTCACGTTCCTCGCCCCGGTGAAGTTCTATCGGGACCAGCCGCGGACGTTGACGATCTCGGCGCTGACCCATCCGGGCAGCGACGGTGACGATCTGCTCGTCGATTGTGCGCTCACCGCCGAACGGGAACTGCCCGGACACGACGCCCCTGTGGTGACAACGCATTTCACCGGCACGGTGCGCCTGACCAGGTCGGCGTCGGAGGACGAGTCGATCGATCCGGTGGGTGATCCCCCGGGTCGGGCGTTGACCCCGGAGGATGTCTACCGGCTCTACTTCCACGGACCGGCCTATCAGGTCGTGGGGTCCGCCTGGGCCGCCAACGGAGCCGCCGTCGCCCGCCTCGCGGACGATCTGCCGGACAACCACACCCCGGCGGACGCACCCCTCGCCGGCGCACCGCGCCTCGTCGAGTTGGGCTTCCAGGCCGCGGGCCTCTGGGAGGCCGGCCGGGACGGGAGACTGGCCCTGCCGCACCGGGTCGGGTCGCTACGCGTGCACCCGGTCCAGGACGACGGACCCAGGTATGCGGTGGCCCGGCAGAGCGGTGCGTCCACCTTCGACCTGGTCGTGGTCGACGAGAACGGACGCGTCATCGTCCGGCTCGACGGCTACGTCAGCATCCCGCTGCCCGCCCCGATCGACACCGAGATCGGAGCACCGATAGCGCAGGTGTTCGAGTCGTGATGGGGCGGTGAGCGACATGGAGCATGCAGTCCGCCTGGCGGTTCTGGACCGCGGTGAACCGGCCGTCCGGTTGCTCGCGGCCGTGGGCAACCTCGAACGCGCCGACGGTGAGGCGCCGGTGACGAGCGTCATCGTGCTGACCGAGCCGCGGCAGTTGGCCTGGTATGCGCGGGAGGCCGACGAGTCGATCCTCGTCGATGGCGATATCGGCCCCGGCGGAACCGGGCAGGTCACGACCGAGGCGGTGCTGACCGCGCTGCGGGAGGCCCGCATCGACGTCGTCTGGATCGGTCAGGTCCCCTGTCAGGACCAACTGGCGCTCGTCACCGCTTGCGAGGAGGCCGGCATCTCCGTCGTCGGCCCGGACAGTGCCACGATCCGGCGGCTCTCCGATCCCGGTGAGATCGAGGCCGCCGCGCAGCGAGCCGGGATGTCCGTCGACCCCGAGGGGCGGCACGCCCCGTTGCCCAGGGATCGACGCTGGATCGAGGTCGACATCCTCGCCGACGCGGTCGGGACCGTGTGGGCCCTCGGGCCGAGGGATGTCTCGGTGCGGCGTGGTGCCCACCTCGTCCTGGCCGAGTTGCCGGCACCCGGCCTGAGCGAGGAGACGCAAGGATCGCTCCTCGTGGCCGCCCGCACGATCACCCGAGCGCTCGGCTACCGCGGCGCCGGGGTGCTGTTGTTCAGCACGGCGCTCGACGGCACCGACCCGCGTCTCCTGCACCTCGACACCCTGGCCCGCGCCGAGCACTCCCTCGTCGAGGAGAGCACGGGCTCGAGCTTCCTGCGGCTGCGGCTGGCCATCGCTCGCGGTGACCTGCTCATCCACACCGAACCGGACCTGGAAGGCCACGCGCTCGAGGCGCGGCTGCTCGCCGAGGACTGCGAGCGGGGCTTCGCCCCGACCGGCGGCATCGTCCACCTGCTCTCCCAGCCGGTCGGCACCGGCGTGCGGATCGATGCCAGCCTGCGCCTCGGCGACCATATCGATGCCGAGGCCGACCCGCTCGTGGCGACCTTCACCTCGTGGGGGCACTCCCGCGCGGAGGCGCTGACCCGGATGCGACGGGCCCTGGAGCGCACCCAGGTCGTCCTCAGTCACGGCCCGACGAACCGCACCGGACTGCTCGCCCTGCTCGCCCGACCCGAACTGAACGCCGGAGCGGTCCCGGTCGGGTGGTGGACCGACATCTCCGCCAGTGACGACCTCATGCCGCCGCCCGATCCGGCCGCGGTCGTCGCAGCCGCGGTCGAGACCTACGAGGCGGATCTGGCGCTGGTCCAGCAGGCCTTCCTCACCACCGCCGCGCGCGGCCGTCCCGAGCACCCGGAGGCGGTCGGCACGCTCGTCGACCTCGAATACCGGGGGGTCAGCCACCGGCTCCGGATCGACCGCACCGCCGCCGACCGCTACCGGATCCAGGACGGGGTCGCACTCGACGTCCAGGTCGACCGGCTCGGGCCCTACGAACGACGGATCCTCGTCGGGGGGCGGCGACGACGGGTCATCGCCGTGGCCCAAGGAGCCGGGTTCCGGCTCGAGATCGACGGGGTGTCGCATACTGTCGAACGCACCGACGGGTTCGTCGTGCGGGCCGGGTGGCCGGCCCTGGTGGCCAAGATCCTCGTCGCCGCCGGTGACCAGGTCGCCGCCGGGGACGAGGTCGCCGTCCTCGAGTCGATGAAGATGGTCACGACCGTGCGGGCCCCGTATGCCGGGGTGGTCACGTCGGTACCGATCGTGGCCAACGCCCAGGTCGAGCGCGGTGCTCCGCTGCTGCGGATCCGGGCCGGTGACGGTGTCGTCCCGGACGGTGCCGCCCCCGACGATGTCGACCGCTCGGCGTCGCCCCCCGACTCCGGCGCGGACACCGGTGACGCCGCAACCACCGGAGCCTTCCTCGGTGCGCTGCTGCCGACGCAGGATCGTGAGCCGGACCGTCCGCTCCCCCTCGCCGAGATCTTCGACCGACTCACCCAGTACCTCCTCGGCTACGACCGCGACCCGGCCGAGGTCCAGGACCTGCTCGCGGCCCTGCGCTCCGAAACGGCTCAGCGCCCGGCCGAGGACGGCCAACTCGCCAAACTCGAGGACCAGTTCCTCGACCTGTTCGCCGAGACCGCGTCCCTCTACCGGCCGCGGACCGAGGCCGGCGGCGAGGTCGAGGCCGAGGAGGTCGAGGCCAACACCCAAGAGTTCCTCATCGACTTCCTCACCGACCTCGACGCCGACCGGGCCGGTCTGCCGGCCCGCTACCGGGTCCGCCTGGAGCGGGCCCTGGCCCGCTACGGGGTCGAGAGTCTGACCCGCAGCCACGCCCTGGAGGCGGCAGTGACGTGGCTGTTCCGGTCCTTCGCCAGGGTGCCCGCCCTCGCACCGGCCGTGACGACGATCCTGGACCGGCACCTGACCCACGTCGAGACCCTCCGGCCGCACGCCGGCCCGGAGTTGCGCTCCCGCATGGACCGGCTCGCCCGGGCCACCGAGGGTCGGCAGCAGCCGGTCGCCAACCTCGCCCGCGACGTCATCTTCAACTACCTGGACGCCCCGCTGCTCGACACCGAGCGCGGTGAGGTCGAGGCCGAGATGGTCGAGCGGCTCGCGGCGCTGCGGGCCGATGCCGGCCGCGTCGACCGGGAGGACCACATCGCCGCCCTCGTCGGCTGTCCCCACCCGCTGCGCGGCATCATGCTGCGCGCGTGGCTCGACGCCCGCCCCGACCCGGCGCTCGCGGCGTTCCGCACCTGCATCCTCGAGACGTACGCCCGACGCTTCTACCGGATCCGTGACCTCAAGGGGCTGCGGGCCCGCGACATCGACGGGTTCCAGGTCGTCACCGCGGACTACGACCACAACGGGATGCCGATCCACCTCATCGTCGGCTATGCACCGTGGGAGGACCTCCCCGCGGTCTCCCGGATTCTCAAGACCCACCTGCAGGCGCTGCCGGAGACACCCGAGGTCGTCGTCGACCTCGTCCTGTGGCGGCCCGGGAGCCGACCGTCCATCGAGGACCAGGTCGAGGCATCCGCGGCGATGCTCGCCCAGTGCGACTTCGGCCGCCCCCTGCACCGCATCGACCTGACCGTCACCTCGCTGCACGAGTCGACCGTCGACGGCGAGGAGTCGACCGGCGCCGTGAGCACCCAGCACCTGACGTTCCGGAGCGACCCCGACGGCGACGGTTTCGTCGAGGACACCGCCTACCGCAACCTGCACCCGATGCTCGCCAAACGCCTCGAACTGTGGCGCCTGTCGAACTTCGAGCTGACCCGGCTGGCCTCCCCCGAGGACGTCTACCTGTTCTCCGGGGTCGCCCACGACAACCCCAAGGACCACCGACTCTTCGCCCTGGCCGAGGTCCGTGACCTGGTCCGGGTGACCGACCCGACGACCGGGGCCAGCGACTATCCCGGACTGGGCCGGATGGGACTGCGGACCCTGGCCGCGATGCGGGACGCCCTCGCCGGATACCCACCCCGGGGACGACCCGCGGCGAACCGTCTCATCCTCTGGGTACGTCCCCCGTGGGACATCCCCCGCAACGAGCTCCCGGCCCTGGCCGCGGCATACGAACCTCTCGCCCGCAACTCCGGCATGGAGAAGGTCCTCCTGCACATCCAGGTCCCGATGACCGACTCCTCGGGTCGGCAGACCCTGGTCAACAAGGTCATCAGCCTCGAGGGGCTGAGCGGCTCCGGTCCGGCGATCCGGGTCACCGATCCGGGACCGAATCCGATCCGTCCGCTCACGCGGTATGCCCAGAAGCTTTTGACCGCAGCGAGATTCGGCTCACCCTACCCCTACGAGATCGTCCGGATGCTCACCCCCGGCGAGGACGGGACGTCCGTCTTCCCGCGAGGTGAGTTCACCGAACTGGAGTTGGTTCCCGCCCCGGACTCCGCCGACGACCGGCTCGAACCGATCGTGCGTCCCCCGGCCGAGAACACCGCCCACCTCGTCGTCGGGCTGCTCACCTCCTACACCGATGTCGTGCCGGAGGGAGTGGCGCGGGTCGCGATCCTCTCCGACCCGACCCAGGGGCTGGGCAACCTCGCCGAACCGGAGTGCCGCCGGATCAACGCCGCCCTCGCCTATGCCGCCGCCCATCACCTCCCCGTCGAGTGGTATGCGGTCTCCTCCGGCGCGCTCATCGCGATGGACTCCGGGACCGAGAACATGGACTGGATCGCGCTGACGCTGCGGCGGATCATCGAGTTCACCCAGGCCGGTGGCGAGATCAACATCATCGTCACCGGGATCAACGTCGGCGGCCAGCCGTACTGGAACGCCGAGGCGACGATGCTCATGCACACCCGGGGCATCCTCATCATGACCCCCGCCTCGGCGATGGTCCTCACCGGCAAGCAGGCGCTCGACTTCTCCGGTGCGGTCTCCGCCGAGGACAACTACGGCATCGGCGGCTATGACCGGGTGATGGGCCCGAACGGGCAGGCGCAGTACTGGGCACCGAGCTTCCGGGACGCCTGCCTGCTGCTGCTGCGGCACTACGACTACACCTATGTCGTCCCCGGTGAACGCTTCCCCCGGCGCCGCCCCACTGCGGACGCCGCCGATCGGGACGTGCGCACCGCGCCGCACGAGGTCGTGCCCGGCTCGGACTTCACCCGGGTCGGTGACGTCTTCGACGATGCGACCAACCCGGACCGCAAGATGCCCTTCGACATGCGTTCGGTGATGCGTGCGGTCACCGACTCCGACTGCGAGCCGCTCGAACGGTGGCGGGACTGGCGGGACGGCGACACGTCGATCGTCTGGGACGCCACCGTCGGCGGCATCCCGGTCTGCATGATCGGCCTCGAGTCCAGGAGTGTGCCCCGACAGGGCACCGCCCCCGCGGACGGCCCGCCGTCGTGGACCTCGGGGACGTTGTTCCCGCAGTCCTCCCGCAAGACCGCCCGCGCGATCAACGCCACGAGCGGCAACCGTCCCCTCGTCGTGCTCGCCAACCTCTCCGGCTTCGACGGCTCCCCCGAGTCGATGCGCCGCTGGCAACTCGAGTACGGCGCCGAGATCGGCCGGGCCGTGACGAACTTCCGCGGCCCGATCGTCTTCGTCGTCGTCTCCCGCTATCACGGCGGCGCCTTCGTCGTGTTCTCCAAGGCTCTGACCGAGACGATGGAGATCGCCGCTGTCGAAGGGGCGTATGCGTCGGTCATCGGCGGTGCACCGGCTGCGGCGACGGTGTTCGCCCGCGAGGTCCGGCAACGGACCCAACGGGACGAGCGGGTCGCCAACATCGCCGAGGAGGACCGCTCCCGGATCAGTGAGATCACCGCACAGGTGCGCTCGGAGAAACTCGGCGAGGTCGCCGAGGAGTTCGATGCGATCCACACGATCGAGCGGGCCCGTCGGGTCGGCTCCGTCGACGAGATCATCGAGGCGCAGCGGCTGCGGCCGTGGATCATCGAGGCTCTCGAGCGCGGCATGGCCCGGGAGGAGCAGGCCCGACACCAGGAGTCCTGAGGTTCCTGCGCGGCGTCGGGCACCTGCCCCGCGTCACTGCACCGTGTGCCGACCCATCCAACTGTGCATCGGCGTGGCCGCCGCGAGGTCGGTGCCGCCACCCATCAGAGCCGGGGGTTCCGGCGCTCCGGTGCCCGACGCATACGCAATCGTCAGCAGGAAGACCCCGTCCCGACGCCACCAGCCGGGGAACACCTCGCCCCGCACCGAGGTGACCGTCATCGGCGCCCACCCGTCGTCGCGGCGTCGGTCATCGATGCTCACCTCGACGGTGCGGGTGTCGGCGCGCAACCCGACCCGCAGCACCTTCAGGGCTGCCTCCTTCGCCGACCAGAGCAGGTTGGCGGCCTCCTGCCAGCCGTCCTCGCCGTGACTTGCGCGCCGCGCATGCACCCACGCGGCCTCGGCCTCGGTGAGGAAGTCACGGACGAACCCATCGCTGCGCGGCTCGACGACCTCGAGGTCGATCCCGAGGGTGCCCGGTCCGGTCCCGGCCGGACCGACGAGCGCGACCGCGGTCCCGGCCCGGTCGCTGAGCGAGACGTCCATGTCACCGCGCACCCCGTCGATCTCGACATACGGCGCTCCGGTCAGATGGTTGAGCATCTCCAACCGGGCCAGTGCGGCGTCGTCGGTGGGCCACCCGATGGAGCCGGCCAGGGCATACTTGCCGACCCAGCGGCGCAACAGGAACTCGGTGCGCCGCTTGGTGAACCGGAACTGGTCGAGCCGGGCCTGCTCACGCTCGGACAACCAGGCCAGTCCGGCGGGCATCGTGGCCTCGTGCTGAGCCAGCCAGCGCGGGGAGTGCTCCACATCGGCCACCTTAGATGGTGCGCGGAGCGGTGGTGTTGGAGCGGTGGAGGGATGGCTGGCGCGGTGTCGAGCGCGCGATAGCGATCCCTGGCGCACCGAACGCGGTGGGTGGGATGGCTGGCGCGGTGTCGAGCGCACGATCGCCATCCCTGACACGTCGACCACGACCGTGGGGATAAGCAACGCGGGGTCGAGCGCACGGTAGCCATCCCTGGCGCACCGAACGCGGCGGCGTGGGATGGCTGGCGCGGTGTCGAACGCACGACGGCAATCCCCCGACGTGTCCACCCCGACCGTGGGGACAAGCAACGCGAGGTCGAGCGCACGATCGCCATCCCTGACACGTCCACCACGACCGTGGGGATAAGCAACGCGAGGTCGAGCGCATGATAGCCATCCCTGACGCACCGAACGCGGCGGCGTGGGATGGCTCGCGCGCGATCAATGACCAGGGCGCGCGAGTCAGAGGTAACTGCCGAGCGCCTCGAGCCCATCGGCGCCGAGGATCTCGCCGGGCAGCAGCGGGATCTGCACGACGGGCAACCCCGGCAACTCGGTCGTGAGTTGCTCGAGGTAGGCGTCCTCGATCTCACGTCGCGCGGCGAGCAGGTCACCGGCGTCCGCGGGAGACCGCTTGTTGACGACGAGTGCCTCGACCTCCATGTGGGAGCGGCGCAGTTGCTCGTGCAGCTCGATCGTTTCCAGGACGGGGAGGCGTTCGGCGGCCAGGACGATGACGAAGGCGGCCCGCTGCGGATCCTGCAGGACGGCACGCAGCGACCGGAAACGGTCCTGGCGACGGTCGAGGATCGCCCGGATCTCGGCGTCCCGACGCGCGCGACGGTCCTGGGTGCGGGCCGGTCCGACGCTGCGGCTGGATCCGATGATGTCGGCCGCCTGGCGTTCGCCCCGGTCGCCTTCCAACCCACGCAGGGCCGCGCCGAATTTCGCGGATCGGTCCTGGCGGCGCAACAGGCCCTCGGTCCAGGCCTGCATCAGCTCCGGGAGGGCCATCAGGCGGGAGGTGTGCCCACTCGGCGCGGTGTCGAAGACGATGAGCTCATCGGGGTGGCGACCCTCGACGACCTCCGCGATCCGCTCCAGCACCGCGGCCTCGTGCGTGCCGGGCGCCTCGCGGGCCAGGTCGAGGTGCTTGCGCACCTCACCCTGGAGGTGCTCCGGCATGAGGCGTTCCATCGTGTCCCGCACGGCACGCAGGTGTTCGTCGGTGGTCCGAGCAGGGTCGATCTCGACACCACGCAACAGGGGTGCCAGATCGACCGGTTGGTCCCCGACCGGCCGCTGCCACAGGTGACCGAGGTTGTGCGCCGGGTCGGTGGACACCACGAGGGTGCGTCGCCCGGCGCGCGCCTGGCGCAGTGCCAGGGCGGAGGCTACGGCAGTCTTGCCGACCCCGCCCTTGCCGCCGATGAACAGCACCTCGCGGCCGGATGCGAGATCCATCAGGTCGGACGTCATCGGTGATCGGCTCTCTTCCTAGCGGAGATCAGCAGCACGAGAAGTGGTCCAACGGGCTGCGGTCCAGCCCCATCCGGCGGTGCCAGTCGTGGAACTGTTCGTAGACCACGGGCAGGAGTTCGACGGTGTAGTAGCTCGCCGGGTTGGGCACCCCGAGCGCCTCGGCCATGACGATGACGAGGAACAGGTCGTCCTCGTCCTGCTGGGCCCGGGCGAAGGTGCGCCGATAAGGGCCGGTGTAGAAATCCCGCAGCCCCGCAACCACCTCGGAGAGGTGGCGGCGGGGCTGCGGGGTCTGTGGTTCGGTCACTCGCCGGAATGACGCTGGGTGTGCCCGGCGTCCCCGCCCTTACTGGACTCGGCGTGGCCGATGGCGATCTCGTGGACGCTGAGCGCGGCCAACTCGGCATCGTCGTCACCGTCGTAGTTGCGGGCGTCCTTCATCGCCGAGAACGCCTCGACGATGACCCACACGGCGGCGATGAGGATGATGATGTCGAGCACGAGGAGCAGCCAGTTGCGGGCTTCCCAGAACGTGCCCAGCTGGATGAACAGCGCGTAGACCGTCATCGCGCCGACGAAGATCAGCGGGATGAGCGCCGGCAGCGGCGTGCGGCGGCGACGCAGCAGCATGATGGCGATGATCGAGAGCGTCAGAGCCGCCATCAACTGGTTGGTCGTGCCGAACAGCGGCCAGATCAGCATGCCACCGGAGCCGTCCGCACCGGCACCGAAGGTCAGCGCCAGACCGGCACCGACCGCGATGACCGTGGCGGGCAGCTTGGTGAGCCGGGTGCCGACGATCTCGCCGATCTCCTGGACGACGAAGCGCTTCAGGCGGACACCGGTGTCCATCGTCGTCGCGGCGAAGAGGATCGCGGTCGTGGCCATGATCGTCGCCGACAGCGAGTGCGGCAGACCGATGCCGGCCTCGATGATCGAGCCACCGCCCTGGACGAAGGCCGTGACACCGCCCTTGTTGAAGGCGTCGTAGATCTCTTCCCAGGCCTGCAGGCTGGCGAAGCCGGCGGTCGCCGCGATGATCGAGCCGAGCGCGAGCAGACCTTCACCGACAGCACCGAAGTAGCCGACGAAGCGGGCGTCGGTCTCCTTGTCCAACTGCTTGGCGCTGGTGCCGGAACTGACCATGCCGTGGAAGCCGGAGATGGCGCCGCAGGCGATGGTGACGAACAGCAGCGGCACGATCGACGGGGTCCCCTCGGGCAGGTTGCCGTTGATCGCGGGGGCAACGACGTCCGGACGGGCCAGCAGCACCGAGCCGTAGAGGATGCCGAGGGCGATGAACAGCTGCAGACCGTTGATGTAGTCACGCGGCTGCAGCAGCATCCACACCGGGAGCATCGAGGCGATACCGGCATAGATGAAGAGCAGCAGGATCCACCACGCCTTGTCCGGCAGTCCGAGCATCGTCTCCGGCAGCGCGAGCGGGGTCTTGTCGCCGATCCAGACGAGCGAGTACAGCGCGACGACACCGATGACCGAGACGATCGGCAGGTTGAGCTTCCAGCGGTAGATCGCCTGGCCGACGAGGAAGGCGACGACGAGGGCGCCCCACGTCGGGATGACCGCGGTCGGGGTGGCAATGAGCAGGTTGGCGATGACCACCGAGAAGGCGGCGTTGACCATGAGCAGGAGCAGGACGATGACGACGAGGAACAGGTTGCGGCCCCGGGCACCGATGTAGCGCCCCGAGAGTGCACCGATGGACTGGCCCTTGTTGCGGATCGAGGCCCACAGTGCGCCGAGGTCGTGCATGCCGGCGAAGAAGACGGTGCCGATGGTCACCCAGAGGAAGGCCGGCAGCCAACCCCAGATGACGGCGATCGCCGGACCGACGATGGGGGCCGCACCCGCGACCGAGGTGAAGTGGTGACCCCAGAGGACGTACTTGTTCGTGGGGACGTAGTCGACGCCGTCCTGCAGTTCATGGGACGGGGTGACGCGGGAGTCGTCGAGGGCGTAGATCTTGGTCGACAGGAACTTCGAGTAGAAGAAGTAGCCGGCCAGGATCATCGAGACACCGATGAGGGCGAGCACGAGCGAGTTCATACGTGGCACTCCTGGGAATCATCGAGCGATGGGTTTCATCGAGCAGAGGCGCTGCTGAGTCGGAAGGCTAGTCCTCCGGCCGGACCCCGGACCGGAGGCAGTTCCCACCCACTCAGAATCGTTATCGAATCGTGAACGGCCCTCGCGCGGTTTCCAGAGCCCGATCGTGGGCCACCGGCTATCTTTTGCGCCCCGGCCCGCTCCCCTTCCGGGCCAGGACCACCCACTCCCGCCCGGGCCGGTCCGCAGCGTCCCGGATCTCGTCCACGACGAAGCCCGCCGCGCCCAAGGTCCGCTCCAACTCGGCCAGCGGACGGAAGATCAGCGTCGACTCCGCCGTGTGGACCGACCCGTCCGGCAGGTGCATGTGCGAACGGAAGGTCACCAGGGGTTCGGCGACGAACGTCAACTCGAAGGTCTCGACGACATCGCCGACGCCGGGCAGCGCATACCGGACCGGCTCGGTCTGTGCCGCCCAGTCCTCCCAGGCCCGCCGTTGCGGTATCCGGGACTCGAAGACGAGCCGGCCGCCGGGACGCAGGACCGCGTGGATGCCGTCCAGGGTGGCCAGCCAATCGGCGTCGGTGACGAAGACCTGCGCCACATTGCCGGTCATCACCGCCACGTCGACGGCCATCTCGGGCAGCTCACCGACATCGCCGTGCACCCACGTCACCGCGTCCGCCCCCGGCTTGGCCCGGGCCACGTCGAGCATCGCCGCCGCCGGGTCGACACCGACCACAGTCAGTCCAGCGCGGGCCAGGGAGATCGCCAACTCCCCGGTGCCGCATCCGACATCGAGGACGGACCCGGCACCGAGTTCGTCGATGATCGCGCGATACAGGTCGAGGTCGTCGCGCGGACCGTCGACGATGTCATAGCTGGCGGCGACGAGGGGATGGTCGAACTCGTTGGCCCCGTCGTTCACCGGTGGTGGTGCGCAAGGCATACCCACATCCTGCCTTCTTCCCTAAGGTTGGGTCATGCGAGAAACGAGCAACTACATCGGCGGGTCCTTCGGCACCGGTACCGGCCCGGAGCAGACGGTGATCAATCCCGCGACGGGCGAGACGATCTGGACCTACCGGGCCGATGAGGAGAGGAGTGTCGCAGCCGCCCTGGCCGCCGCCCGCGACGCCTTCCCCGGATGGTCGCAGGCGACCCCGGCGGACCGCTCCGCTGCGCTGTATGCGTTGTTCGGCGAACTCGAGAAGGTCGCCGAGGAGTTGGCTCAGGCGGAGAGCGCCCAGACCGGCAAGCCGATCCGGCTGGCACGCGAGTTCGACGTGCCCGGCACGATCGACAACGTCAACTTCTTCGCCGGGGCGGCCCGCACGCTGCCCGGTCACGCGAGCGCGGAGTACTCCGGCGACCACACCTCCTCGATCCGGCGGCAGGCGATCGGGGTCGTCGGCTCGATCTCGCCGTGGAACTATCCGCTGCAGATGGCGGCCTGGAAGATCCTGCCGGCGATCGCGGCCGGCAACACGATCGTGCTCAAACCCGCGGAGAACACCCCGCTGACCAGCCTGATGCTCGCCGAGGCCTGCGAGCGTGCCGGCTTCCCCGCCGGGGTGGTCAACATCGTCAACGGGCCGGGGCCGCTGACCGGTGAGGCGATCGTGCGCTCGCCGCTGATCTCGATGGCCTCGTTCACCGGCTCGACGGTGGTCGGTCGCCACGTCGCCGGCCTCGCCGCCCCGAACGGCACCCGCCTGCACCTGGAGCTCGGCGGGAAGGCCCCGTTCGTCGTCTTCGACGACGCCGACCTCGATGCCGCGATCCAGGGTGCGGTCGCGGCGAGCCTGATCAATACCGGCCAGGACTGCACCGCCGCGACCCGTGCCTACGTGCACCGCTCCCGCTACGACGACTTCGTCGCCGGCGTTGCCGAGCTGATGGGCAAGGTCCGCCTCGGCGACCCGAGCGACGAGGACACCGATCAGGGTCCGCTCGTCTCGTTCAAGCAGCGGGACAAGGTCGCCGGCATGGTGGAGCGGGCGATCACCGCAGGTGCCCGGGCCGTGACCGGGGGGAAGGCTCCGGGCGGGGAGTTGGCGCGTGGCGCATACTTCGAGCCGACTCTCGTCGTCGATGCCGAGCAGAAGAGCGAGATCGTCCAGGAGGAGGTCTTCGGTCCGGTCCTGGCCGCGCTGCCGTTCGACTCCGACGAGGAGGCGCTCGAACTGGCCAACGACACCCCGTTCGGGCTGGCCGCCTCAGCGTGGACGACGAATGTCTACCGGGCCCAGGAAGCGACCCGCCGCATCGATGCGGGCACGGTGTGGATCAACGACCACATCCCGATCATTTCCGAGATGCCGCACGGGGGGATGAAGGCCTCCGGCTACGGCAAGGACATGTCGACCTACTCCTTCGAGGAGTACACCCAGGTCAAGCACGTCATCACCGAGATCACCGGCGAGCCGGTCAAGGAGTGGCACCGGACGATCTACCGGCAGCGCTGAGGGCGGCGCCGGTTCAGACCCGCTCGCTCGCCCCGATCTGGTCCAGGACGAAGGCCCACTCCCAGGCGATCTGCTCCCAGCGGGCGTAGCGGCCGCTGCGGCCGCCGTGCCCCGCCACCATCTCGGTGCGCAGCAGGATCGGGCGGGTCTGCGGGTCGTTGGTCACCGTCGTCCGCAGCCGCGCCACCCACTTGGCCGGTTCGACGAAGTAGACCCGGGTGTCGTTCAGGCTCGTCGTGGCCAGGATCGCCGGATAGTCCCGGGCGGCGACGTTCTCGTAGGGCGTGTAGGAGCGCATGTAGGCGTAGACGTCCGGGTCGTGCAGCGGATCGCCCCACTCCTCCCACTCCATGACCGTCAGCGGCAGCGACGGGTCGAGGATCGTCGTCAGCGCGTCGACGAAGGCGACGTCCGCGTGGACGACCCGGAACAGGTCGGGGGCCAGGTTGGTCGCGGCACCCATGAGCAGCCCACCGGCCGATCCGCCGTATGCGGCGAGCCGGTCCGCGGCGACCCAACCCTCGTCGTGGAGCAGCTGGGCAGCGGCGACGAAGTCGGTGAAGGTGTTCCGCTTGTGCAGCAGTTTGCCCTGCTCGTACCACTGCCGCCCCATCTCCCCGCCGCCGCGGATGTGGGCGACCGCGAAGACGACACCGCGTTCGAGGAGGCTGAGTCGGGGGATGGAGAAGTAGGGGTCGTGGGAGTGTTCGTAGGAGCCGTAGCCGGTGAGGAAGCCGGGGTGGGAACCGTCGGCGACCGCGTCCGCGGTCGTGACGAGGGAGACCGGGACCCGGGTTCCGTCAGGGGCGGTGGCCCACAGTCGACGCTGGACATAGACGCTAGGGTCGTAGTCGCCGAGGACCGGGGCCTGCTTGACGACCTCGCGGGCACCGGTGCGCAGGTCGATCTCGAGAACGGTCCCGGGGGTGACATAGGACTCGAACGTGACCAGGACCCGGGTCGTGGCACTCTCCGGGTTCTCCCCCATCGCGACGGTGTAGAGCTCCTCGTCGAAGGTCAGGTCGCTCCCGACCCGCCATCCGGAGTCGGCCGCGTCGTCGCGCTCCAGGACCCGCAACTCGGTCCGGCCGTCGCGGCGCAGCGACAGCACGGCGACGTCGTCGAAGGCGTCGATCCCCTGGAACCGCTCCCCCGCCGCGCTGTTCAGCAGCGGCTGCCAGTCGTCGGCACTGTCGGCCGTCAGGGGCGCCCAGGCCAGGTCACTGTTGATGTTGTCGGCGTTGTGGACGATGAGGATCCGCTCGCCGGCGACCTCGATGTCGTACTCGACGCCCTCCCGGCGTGGTGTGATGCACCGCGGTCGCGCCGCCGGGTCGGCTGCGTCGAGCAGCCAGTGCTCCGAGGTGATCTTCGATCCCAGACCGATCTGGATGAAGCGGTTGTCGCGGGTCGCCCCGAGGCCCAACCAGAAGCGTTCGTCATCCTCCCGGAGGATCAACTCGCCGCTGTCGAGTCCCCCGCCCACCGCATACCGCCACACCTCGTGCGGCCGCCAGGCGTCGTCGACCCGGGTGACGTAGACCATCGACCCGTCGGCGGTGAGTTCGGCGCCGTAGCCGAGGCCCTGGATCCGGTCCTCCCGGACCGTCCCGGTGACGAGGTCCTTGACGGTCAGGTCGAAGCGTTCGTCACCGGCGGTGTCGACGGAGTATGCGAGGGTCCGGTGATCGGCGCTGACCGAGAACGCTCCGAGGGCGAAGTACTCGTGCTCGGCGCCCATCGCGTCGGCGTCGAGGAGGATCTCCTCCCCGTCGATCGGCTCCCCGGTCGAGAGATCCGGACGGGGGCTGCCGGGGTGGCGGGGGGCCCGGGCGTAGACGCCGTAGGCGCCGCCCTCGACGGTGCGGGTGTAGTACCACCACGGCCCGTTGCCGACGGCGACCCCGGCGTCGGTCTCCTTGGTGCGGGCCTTGATCTCGGCGTAGATGGCGGTGCGCAGGTCGCCCAGGTGGCCGGTGCGGGCCTCGGCGTAGGCGTTCTCGGCCTCGAGGTAGGCGACGACGTCGGGGTCCTCCTTGTCGCGTAACCATTCGTAGAGGTCGACGACCGCGTCCCCGTGATGGGTGCGGGTCTGCGGTCGCGGATCGGCCAGGGGTGGCTCGGGGAGGGTCATGGGCAGCAAGCCTACGACCCGTGTCTCAGGCGCTGATGCAGCCGGGTCCGAGGAGGGCCTTGAGGTCCCCGAACAGTGCCTCGGAGGCGTTCACCCGCGGTTGCAGCCGCAGCGTCGTCGAGCGTCCCGGTTGACGCAGTTTGAGTTGGACCTCGGTGGATCCGGGGTGGTTGCTCAGCACCTCCCCCAGCTCGGCGATCCGGCCCGAGGTGGCGCGCATCGTGTCCATCTGGAGGACCACCGGGCCGCGTGGACCGTCGGTCAGGTCCGGCAGGGTGACGTCCTGGGCGTAGATCGAGACCTGCTCGTCCCGGGTGTTCACCCGGCCCTTGACGACACAGACGACATCGGTGCCGATCATCGTGTGCACGGTCATCCACGTCCGGGCGAAGAAGAACACCTCGACCGCACCGTCGAGGTCCTCGATCGTGGCGATGGCGTAGAGCTCACCCCTCTTGTTCCGCTTCTGGGTCAACGCGGTGACCAGGCCGGCGATGGTGACCATCTGCCCGTCGGTGCGGCGGTCGTCCTGGGTCAGCGCCGAGATCGGGGTGTCGGCGTGCCGGTCGAGAACATGCTCGATGCCGAGGAGGGGGTGGTCGGAGACGTAGAGCCCGAGCATCTCCCGCTCGAAGCTGAGCAGCGCGGACTTGTCCCATTCGGTCTGCGGGACCGGCGGCAACCCCATGAGCCCGTCGCCGGTGTCGGCGTCGTCGGCGCCCATGCCGAATCCGCCGAAGAGGGAGTCCTGACCGATCGCCTCGGCCCGTTTGAGGGCGACGACCGCATCGACGTACTCCTCGTGGATGCGCAGCAGGCCCATCCGAGGCTCCCCGAGCCCGTCGAAGGCACCGCCCTTGATGAGCGACTCGATGGTGCGTTTGTTCGCGACGACCGCCGGGCACTTGGACAGGAAGTCCCGGAACGAGGTGAAGCGGCCCTTCTCCGTGCGGGCCCGTACGATCTCCTCGACGACGTGGACGCCGACGTTGCGGATCGCGGCCAACCCGAAGCGCACGTCGGAGCCGACGGCGGCGAACTGCGCAACCGAGTCGTTGACGTCCGGCGGCAGCACCTTGATGCCCATCCGGCGGCACTCGCCGAGATAGAGCGCCGACTTGTCCTTGTCGTCACCGACACTGGTGAGCAGGGCCGCCATGTACTCGGCCGGGTAGTTCGCCTTGAGGTAGGCCGTCCAGTACGAGACGAGGCCGTAGGCGGCGGTGTGCGCCTTGTTGAACGCGTAGTCGGAGAACGGGACGAGGACGCCCCACAGGGCCGCGATCGAGGCCTCGTTGAAGCCGTTGGCCTTCATCCCCTCGGAGAAGGGCACGTACTCGGCGTCGAGAACCTCCTTCTTCTTCTTGCCCATCGCGCGGCGGAGCAGGTCGGCGTTGCCGAGCGTGTATCCCGCAAGTTTCTGGGCGATCTCCATGACCTGCTCCTGGTAGATCACCAGACCGTAGGTCGTCCCGAGGATCGGCTCGAGGGCAGCGATCATTTCGGGCTGGAGCTTGCCCTTCAGCTGCGGGTCGAGCGGGATGAGCTCCTGCTTGCCGTTCTTGCGCAACGCGAAGTTCGTGTGCGCGTTGACCCCCATCGGCCCGGGCCGGTAGAGCGCGAGGGCGGCCGAGATGTCCTCGAAGTTGTCCGGCTGCATGAGTTTGAGGAGGGTGCGCATCCCGCCTCCGTCGAGTTGGAAGACCCCGAGTGTGTCGCCGCGGCCGAGCAACGCATACGTGGCCTTGTCGTCCAGGGTGCGGGACAGTTCGTCGAGGTCGATGTCCTCGTCCCGGTTGGCCCTGACGTTGGCGATCGCGTCGTCGAGGATCGTCAGGTTGCGCAGGCCGAGGAAGTCCATCTTGACCAGGCCGAGCGTCTCGCAGGTCGGGTAGTCGAACTGGGTGATGACCTGACCGTCCTGGACCCGCTTCATGATCGGGATCAGATCGAGCAACGGCTCACTGGACATGATGACGCCGGCGGCGTGGACGCCCCACTGCCGCTTGAGCCCCTCGAGGCCCTTGGCCGTGTCGACGATCTCCCGCAGGTGGGACTCGCTCTCGACGAGTTCGCGGAACTCCTTGCCCTCGCCGTAGCGGGCGTGGTCCGGGTTGTAGATGTCGGACAGCGCCACCCCCTTGCCCATGACGTCGGCGGGCATCGCCTTGGTGAGCTGCTCCCCGACGGAGAACGGGTGCCCCATGACCCGGGCCGCGTCCTTGACGGCCTGCTTGGCCTTGATCGTGCCGTACGTGACGATCTGGGCGACCCGGTCCGAGCCGTACTTGTCGGTGACGTACTTGATGACCTCGCCACGGCGACGCTCGTCGAAGTCGACATCGAAGTCGGGCATCGACATCCGCTCGGGATTGAGGAACCGCTCGAAGATCAGACCGTGCGGCACCGGGTCCAGGTCGGTGATCTTCAACGCATACGCGCACATCGACCCTGCCCCGGAGCCACGCCCGGGACCGACCCGGATGCCCTCACCCTTGGCCCAGGTGATGAAGTCGGCGACGACGAGGAAGTAGCCGGCATAGCCCTTGGAGACGATGACGTCGATCTCGAAGTCGGCCTGGGTGCGGGCATACTCCGGCACGCCGTTCGGGAACCGGTCCTCGAGGCCGCGGTAGACCTCCTTGATGAACCAGGTCTGCTCACTCTCCCCCGGCGGGCAGGGGAACTTGGGCATGTAACGCCCCTCCCCCTCGGTGAAGGAGACATCGCACCGCTCGGCCACCATGAGGGTGTTGTCGCAGGCCTCGGGCAGTTCCCGGAACAGGTGACGCATCTCCTGCGGGGAGCGCAGGTAGTAGCCCTCACCCTCGAACTGGAACCGGTTGGGGTCCATCAGGGTGGCCGCGGACTGCACGCACAACAGGGCCGCGTGCGCGGTTGCGTCCTCGGGGTTGGTGTAGTGGCTGTCGTTCGTCGCGAGCAGCGGCAGTTGCAGATCCTTGGCCAGGCGCATCAGGTCCTCGCGGGTGCGCTGCTCGAAGCTGTTGCCGTGGTCCATCAGCTCGAGGAAGTAGTTCTCCGGCCCGAAGATGTCCCGGAACTCGGCCGCCGCCTCCCGGGCGGCGTCGTACTGCCCCAGGCGCAGCCGGGTCTGGATCTCCCCGGACGGGCAGCCGGTCGTGGCGATGAGCCCCTTGCCGTAGCGGTGCAGCAACTCCCGGTCGATCCGCGGCCACTTCGCGTAGACCTGGTCCAGCGAGGCGATCGAGCTCATCTTGAACAGGTTGCTCATCGACGCGTTGTCCGTGGCGAGCAACGTCATGTGGGTGTAGGTGCCGCCGGCGGAGACGTCGTCGCCCTTGGGGGTGCGCTCGTCCCCGAAGAGCCGCTTGTTGCGGTCGGTGCGGTGGGTGCCGGGCGTGACGTAGGCCTCCACCCCGATGATCGGCTTGACCCCGGTCCCCTGCGCCTTCTTCCAGAAGTCGTAGGCCCCGAACAGATAGCCGTGGTCGGTCGTCGCCAGGGCCGTCATGCCCATCTCGGCCGCTTTGTCGAACAGGTCACGGGTGCGGGCCGCGCCGTCGAGCATCGAGAACTCGGTGTGGACGTGGAGGTGGACGAAGGAGTCAGAGTTAGCCATGGCCCGACCATCGTAGGTCGCCCCGGTGACAGTCCTCGGCGTGTCGGCCCGGGTGTCGCGGTTCGGCGGCGCGTCCGGCCCGGGAACGGGCCGGTCAGTGGGCCATCGGTGGGCCGTCAGCGGGCCTCGAGTCGCTCCAGGGCGCGGGCCAGATCGGGTGGGTAGGTGCTCTCGAAGGTGACCCACTCCCCCGACCCGGGGTGTTCGAAGCCGAGGCCCATCGCGTGCAGCCACTGCCGGTCCAGGCCGAGTCGCTGCGCCAGGGTCGGATCGGCCCCGTAGAGGGGGTCCCCGACGCACGGGTGCCGGATCGCGGACATGTGCACCCGGATCTGGTGGGTGCGTCCGGTCTCGAGCCGCACCCGCAGCAGGGACGCCCGCCGGTAGGCCTCGATGAGTTCGTAGTGGGTGATCGCCGGTTTGCCGGAGTCCATGACGGCGAACTTGTAGTCGTGGCCGGGGTGGCGGCCGATCGGTGCGTCGATCGTGCCGGCGAGCGGATCCGGGAGGCCCTGGACGAGGGTGTGGTAGATCTTCTCGACCCGCCGTTCCTTGAAGGCCCGTTTGAGCAGGGAGTATGCCCGTTCGCTCTTGCACACCACCATCAACCCGGAGGTGCCGACGTCCAGGCGGCTGACGATGCCCTGTCGTTCGCTGGCGCCCGAGGTCGCAATCCGGTATCCGGTGGCGGCCAGGCCACCGACGACCGTCGGTCCGGACCACCCGGCGCTGGGGTGGGCGGCGACCCCGACAGGTTTGTCCACGACGACGATGTCGGAGTCGTCGTGGACGATCCGCATCCCCGGCACCGGTTCGGCGATGACCTCGATCGACGGTGAGGTCGGGGCGCTCGGCAGTTCCACCTCGAGCATCGCCCCGGCGGTGACCGCGGCCGACTTGATGACCGGCGCCCCGTCGACCCGGATCCGGCCGGTCCCGGCCAGGTCGGCAGCCTTGGTCCGGGACAACCCGAACAGTCGAGCGACGGCGGCATCGACCCGGCTGCCGTGCAACCCTTCCGGGACCAGGACGGTGCGCACGTCACTCATGAGGACTCACCCCCGCCGGTCGTGCTCCCGACACGCGTGTGGGCGCGGGTGCCGTCCAACCCGATCCCCCGCCAGGCGAGGATCGCGATGACCGCGGCGGCGACGACGATGGCGATGTCGGCGACGTTGCCGATGAACAGCCCGCCGTAGTCGATCATGTCGACGACGTGGCCGCGGCCCACCCCGGGCTCGCGGAGGAACCGGTCGATGAGATTGCCGAGGGCACCGCCGAGGATCAGGCCCAGACAGATCGCCCAGCCCCGGTGTCCGAGCCGATGCAGCGAGGCGAGGATGACGACGAGGACGCCGACCGCGACGATCGTCAACACCCAGGTGGCCTGGTTGCCGATCGAGAAGGCGGCACCGGGGTTGCGGATGAGGTTGAGTCGCAGGAACCGGCCAACGAGGTCGATCGGCTCACCGGGGGTCAGCGCCTGCAGGGCCCAGATCTTCGTCGCCTGGTCGAGGATCACCGTGGCGACGGCAACGGCGAGCGCCACCCATACCAGTCGGGGGCGCCGTGCGCTCAGCGGCGCTCCTGTTTGGTCTTGCATGGCATGCATAGGGTCGCACGAGGAGCGGCCTGAAGTCGAAGTTTGCCGATCGGGTTGCCGCAGTTCTCACAGATGCCGTAGCTGCCGTCGTCCATGCGTTCGAGGGCGCGACGGTTCTGGTCGAGCAGCTCCCGGGCGTTGTTCGCCAGGGAGATCTCCTGCTCCCGCTCGTAGGTCTTGGCTCCGGCATCGGCCTGATCGTCCCCGGCGCCGTCAGCCCCTTCCTGCAGCATCGCGAGCAGATCCGCTTCGGCAGCCTCGATCTCGGCCTCGAGTTGGGCGATGTCCTCCTCGATCTCGGCGCGCAACGCAGCCAGTTCCTTGGCCGACAACGACTTCCCGCCCCCGGCCGGCTTCGACGCCGCCTTCTTCGCGGCGCTCTTCCTGGGTGCAGCCATGGGTGTGTGTACTTCCCTTCTTGGGCGAGAACGACAGCTCCGTCGGCATCTGGCCGTGTCGAAGACGTGTGCGCATGGTAGCGAGGGAACACACCCGAGTGGACAAAGAGCGTGGGGTGGATTGCCGATGGCAATCCACCCCACGGTGGTTGTCGGAGCGGAAGCGCGGTGGCGCCCGCCCGGATCAGGCGTCCTGCTCGACGTCCTGCTCAGCGTCGTGCTCGGCGTTCTCGGACTCGGGGGTCCCGTCGACGGCCATCTCCTCGAGGTCGGAGAGCTGTCCGGTGATGAACGACTTCAGCCGCGAACGGTAGTCCCGCTCGAAGGTGCGCAGCCCGTCGATCTTCTGCTCGAGCTGGGTGCGCGCAGCGGCCAGTTCCTCGAGGATCTGCTGCTTGCGCTGCTGGGCCTCGTGGATCATCCCGGTTGAGCGCTCCCGCGCCTCGGTGATGAGTTCCTCGTTGCGGGCCTGGCCGGTCGAGACCAGCTCGTCGTGCTGGGCCTGACCCGTCGAGAGCAACTCGTCGTAGCGCGCCTGACCGGTCGAGACCAGCTCGTCGTGCTGGGCCTGACCCGTCGAGACCAGCTCGTCGTGCTGGGCCTGACCCGTCGAGACCAGCTCGTCGTGCTGGGCCTGACCGGTGGACAGCAGCTCGTCGTAGCGGCTCTGCCCCTCGTCGAAGAGGCTCTGCCGGCGGGCTTCACCCTCAGCGACGTGCTCGTCGTGGACCCGCTGGGCGAGGGCGATGATGCCGGCGGCGTTGTCGCTGCCGCCGATGGCCCGCATCGTGCCGGTGTCGTCGATCGAACCGGCGACACCGACCGGCTGGGCCGCGCCGGCCTCCTCGGCAGCCCGGGCCGCTGCTGCGGCTCGTTCCTCGGCCTCGCGCTCGGCCTGCTCGGCGGCGGCCTGAGCCCGCTCGATGCGCTCCTGGGACTCCCGCTCGGCGTCCTCGGCCCGCTGGGCGGCAGCGGCAACCCGGCTGTCGGCCGCGCCGTCGGCGGCAGC
>DUPF01000199.1 GCA_012838445.1 Intrasporangiaceae bacterium
CGCGTTGATCGTTCCCTCGTGGCGGCGCGCGACGACGCGGCGCCATCTGCCGTAGTAGAAGTACTGCTTCGCGAGGGCCTCGACGCTGCCGCGGGGTCGGTACGTGACGCGCAGCTCCGGGGTAAAGTACACCAGTCCCCCGCTCTGGCGAATCCGGTGGTTCATCTCCCAGTCCTGGGCCCGCGCATACCGAGGGTCGTATCCTCCGACGCGTTCCAGGGCACTGCGGCGGAACACGCCGAGATAGACGGTGTCGGCCGGGCCGGCACCCCCGCCGACGTGGAACCGCGAGTTGCCCACGCCCACCGGACTGCGCATCGCCACTGCGACAGCACGCTCGAACACCGTCTTGCCCTGCGCGTCCATGAGGCCGCCGACATTGTCGGCGCCGGTGCGCTCGAGGACATCCACCGCGACGGAGATGTAGTCGTCGGGGATCTCGGAGTGGCCGTCCACCCGGACAATGACGTCACCTGAGGCGGCGGCGATCGCCGCGTTCAGGGCGTCCGGGGTGCGGCCGCTCGGGTTGTCGACGAGGATGACGCGGGGGTCCTCGCGGGCAAGGTCGGCGGCGATCTCAGCAGTGCGGTCATGGGAGGGCCCGAGGGCGAGGACGACCTCGATCCGGTGCGGCCAGTCCTGGGCGAGCACCATCGAGACGGCGGTGCGCAGGTGGGCTTCCTCGTTGAGGATAGGGAGAATGACCGAGACGGTGGGGACCTGGGGGTCGACCGGCGGGGCTGAGGTCATTGCGTCAGTATCCCCCACCGGAGGAACCGCTCCGCGCCGCACCCGTGAGCACGGCGGGCCGCCTCGGCGACTCCTGCGGCTCACCCTACGGAGCAGACGGAGGCGATGTCGTCGGTCTGGGCGTTGGCGTCCTCGCTGGGTCGGGCCAGCGGGTCGAACGGCTCGGGCGTCTCCCCATCCGTGGCAGCTCCCGTACTTCCGTCGGCGGTGGTGACTTCGCCTGCGGACCTGGGCTCGGCGCTGGAGCCTGTCGCGCCGTCAGGTGCCTGCGTGGGCGGGACTTCGCCCGGGAGTCTCGGGACCGATGTGCTGGTCGCCTCCGACTCAGAAGCCTCGACCGATGCTGCGATGGTGTCCGCGACGATGGTGCGGATCTCCTCGACGTCGTAGTCCCACGGCTTGATGAGCGGCGGGACGAAGTTCACACCGTTGATTCGCTGGCTGCGGGTCTTCATCGCCAGAGCCGCGAAGGTGCCGAGCTCGGACTGCGGGATGTCGGTGCGCAGGACGCCACTCGATGCGGCGGCGAGGTCGGCGAACCGCGTTGCAACCGTTCGCGGATCGATCTGGTCGATCATGGCGGACATCACGCAGCGCTGGCGGGCCATCCGCTCGTAGTTCGAGGAGCCCGCACGTGAGCGGGCGTACCAGAGGGAGTGATAGCCGTCGAGGCGCTGAACCCCCGGCTCGATCCAGTCTGAGATCTTCGATGTGCCACCGCCGATCGGGGTGCGGCGGATGACGTTGATCTCGAGTCCACCCAGCGCATCGACGAGGTTCTGGAACCCATTGAGGTCGACCATCGCGTAGTACTGGATTTCGAGGCCCGAGAGAGCCTCGACGGCCTCGCGGGTGGCGAGGATGCCAGGGTCCTCGACATCCTCGGGGAACTGGTCTGCATGGTCCCAGGCCCAGGTGTACAGGCCGTTGAGCAGGCACTCGTTCCCGCAGGTCCAGCCCTCCGGCATGAGGCCCGCCATGACCGAGTCCGGCTCGAAGACAATGTTCGCCGTGTCTCTGGTGAAGCCGAAGGTGGCCGCCCGTCCCGTGAGCGAGTCGATGCTCATGAGCTGGATGCTGTCCGGGCGGGTGCCGATCCGGCTCGCCCCGCTGTCGCCGCCGAGGAGCAGGATGTTGTAGCGGCCGTCGCTGGTGCCCGCCGCAGGCCCGTCGGCGAAGACCGCGGAGAGTGCCTCGCGGCCCGCCGAGGTGGACGTGCCCGCATAGGCGACCGAGCCTGGCAGCACCATGAGCGCGGCGGTCGAGATCGCAAGCCGCCGTCGGGTGCGGGCCGGCTGGGTCGGCGGTCTGGTCAGCCGCCAGGCATCGAGGATCACGAGCGCCCAGACGACCGCCCAGACGATGAGGAACCACTGGGCGAGACGCAGGAACCACGCGGCGGACACGAGGCCGATGACCGTGGAGAGGCTGAACCAGGCGATGGCCGCGATCACGACCAGCACGGTGAGGAACCCGAGCCACGTCCGCAGCACGATCCTGCCGACGGTCCGGTTGCCGGCGAGCATCTGGGCCGATCCCGGCATGATGGCGCTGAGGACGAGCAGGGAGATCGCGCGGCGGCCGGCGCGGGAGTCGAACGACTCGAACGTGTCGTACGACTCGGGCACGTCGGCGCCCTCCCCCCAGGCGGTCGCAGACGCGTCCCGACCCGCAGCCTGGCGGCTGGGCCGGCCCTGAGTCTGAGTGGGCGCCATCACCGCCCAGTAAACCGCCCGCCGTGCACCCCTTCGGGGAACTTGCTCGCGTGTCGCGCCTGTTTGGCGTGCGGTCCCGGTACCACGACACTGGTCCTATGAGTCCGGCACACCACGACGGCCACGACGACGCCCGCGCTATCCCCATCGGGCGTCGGGGCGGCGAGCGCGGCAAGCCGCGTGATGTGGAGCGGACCCGCGTCATTCCGGTCCAGCAGTCCGCTCCCCCACCTCCGCCCCCACCCCCGCCTGCGGCCCGCGCACCACGGCCGCACACGGCACATCGGGAGCCCCCGCCTCGCCGACCCGCCCGGCGCCGTGGCGGTCTGGGTCGCGTCCTGGCCTTCGCCATCGTCGCGTGGCTGGTCTTCCTCGTCGCTGCCCCGCTCATCGCCTGGTTCCGGCTGGAGCGGCTCGACACGACGCCGGAGAACCGGGTCGCCGCGAGCGGCGGATCGACCTATCTGCTCGTCGGCTACGACGGGAACGTCGAACTGAGCCCCCAGGAGCGCGAGGCCGGGGGGCGGCGCACGGACTCGATCATTCTCGTGCACGACCCTGTCGGGGACGGGCCGCGCGCCTTGATCTCCATCCCGCGCGACTCCTATCTCGAGATCCCAGGTCACGGCGCCAACAAGGTCAATGCCGCCTTCGCGTTCGGTGGGCCGCAGCTGCTCGTCGAGACGCTCGAACAGCGGACCGGTCTGCGCATCGACGGCTATGCGGAGATCGGCTTCTTCGGGTTCCGGGACGTCGTCGACAGCCTCGGCGGGGTCCGGATCTGCGTCCCGTTCGACATGGATGACCCCCGGGCGCACATCAACCTCAAGGAGGGCTGCCAGGTCCTCGATGGCGCGACGTCCCTCGGCTATGTGCGTGCGCGCTACTCAGACCCCCGTGGGGACCTGGGTCGGGCCGAGCGCCAGCGACAGTTCCTCGGCGCGATCATGGACCGGGCTGCCACCCCGGCGACGGTCCTGGTGCCATGGCGCTGGTGGGGCTTCACCCAGTCGGCTGCCAAGGGCGTAGCCGTCGGCGAGGACACCTCGGTGTTCGACATGGCTCAGATCCTGCTCACCATGCGGGGAGTCTCCGGCGGCGGCACCGTGAGCCTCCAGGTGCCCGTCGCAAACATGAACTACCAGACCAGCGCCGGGAGCTCGGTCCAGTGGGACGACGCCGCGGCTGACCGGTTGTTCCAGCAGATCCGCGACGGTGTGCCGCTCGTCGCCCCGTGACCAGGGCTCACCAGGATCTGGGAGCGATCAGGCCAGGATCTGGCGGGCCATGACGATCCGCTGGATCTGGTTGGTGCCCTCATAGATCTGGGTGATCTTCGCGTCCCGCATCATCCGCTCGAGCGGGAAGTCCTGGGTGTATCCAGCGCCGCCGAGGAGCTGGACCGCGTCCGTGGTGACCTTCATCGCCACGTCGCTGGCGAAGCACTTGGCGGCCGCGCCGAAGAACGGCAGGTCCTTGTCGCCACGCTCGGACTTGGCCGCTGCCACATAGA
>DUPF01000200.1 GCA_012838445.1 Intrasporangiaceae bacterium
GCCATCGCCGAAGGCTTCATCCTCGATGTGCTGGCGAACTACACGACGTACTCCGTCTACTACAAACTCGCCAACGCCCACCCGCGCAACGACCCGGAACTGGACTCCAGCAAAGGGCGCGCGGCGCTGGCCCGGTTCGCTTCCCTGCATCCGTACCAGATGGAGGCCAAGGCCGAGGTCATCGTCGAACACTTCCGGACCAAGTCCGCCGGCAAGATCGACGGCCGCGCCAAGGCGATGGTCGTCACCCGATCCAGACTCCATGCCGTTCGCACGAAGAAGGCGCTCGACGCATACATCTCCCGCAAAGGCTATGACCGCGGCGTGACACCGTTGCGGACCCTCGTGGCCTTCTCCGGTTCGCTGAGCGACCCTGAGGCGCCGGAGATCTCGTGGACCGAGGCAGGCATCAACGGGTTCCCCGAGTCGCAACTGCCGAAACGGTTCGCCGAGGACGACTACCAGGTGCTGGTCGTCGCGGAGAAGTACCAGACCGGGTTCGACGAGCCGCTGCTGCACACGATGTACGTCGACAAGAAACTCTCCGGAGTCAAGGCCGTGCAGACCCTCTCACGACTGAACCGGACCCACCCGGGCAAGGAGGACACCTTCGTCCTCGACTTCGCGAACACGGCTGAGGAGATCCAGGCCGCGTTCGAGCCCTTCTATGAAGAGTCGTTCGCCACCCCGACCGAACCGAACGTGCTCTACACGATGGAGCACGACCTGATGGCCGCCGGGGTGCTGTCGGTGGACGAGATGACGGCCGCAGTGGCGGCGCTGCTGACCGAGGATCCGTCGCTGCAGGCGGAACTGTATGTGCATGTCGGGCCAGCCGTGGGCCGCTTCGCCGCTCTTGAGGAGGATGCGGCCGAGGAGTTCCGCACCAAGTTGCAGCACTTCGTGCGGGCGTATGCGTTCGTCGCCCAGGTGATGCCATGGGCCGATGCCGATCTCGAACGGCTCTTCCTCTACGGCAAACTGCTGCTCGCGGACCTGCCGCCGCGCGACAACGACCCGATGCCGCAACTGTCGAAGTCCGTCCAACTGACCCACCTGCGCATCGCCATGCAGTCCGAAGGCTCCATCGCCCTCCAAGCCTCCGACGAGCCGGGCGTTGCGCTGCCGGGGGAGGGCTGCGGTGCCGTCACCGAACCGGTCATGGACAAACTGTCGGCGCTCATCATGGCGATGAACGAGAAGTATGGCGCCGACCTCGGCGAGGCCGACAAAGTCTGGGTCGACCAGCAGTGGACGGTCGTCAAGGACGACACCGAGATGCGCGCCGTCGCCGAGAACAACGACCGCAGCCAGTACGAGATGGTCCTCCAGGAGAAGATCAAGGACCTGCTCCTGGAACGACACGAGAAGAACGGCGTCCTGTTCGACATGTTCTTCTCCAACCCCGACTTCGCCCAGTTCCTGCTGTCCTACCTGGCGGGGACGTATGACGAGTTCCGGCAGGAGGCGGGGTAGTGGAGTCCACGCGTTCGTCATCCCCCCGACCGAGCCGCAGAGGAGAAGTGTGATGTCAGAAGTCCCAACATGGGAACGGTTCATCGCCCCGTCGCTCAAGGTGTTGTCTGATGGCCACCTGCACAGATCCCGGGACATTCGGAGGGCCGTGGCTAACGCACTCGAGCTCTCTCCGGGAGCGCGCGATGAACTCATCCCGTCGGGTCAACGACGTTGGGAGAACCGGGCCAACTGGGCGCTGTCCTACCTGGGGCGCTATGGCGCCGCCGACCGTCCGGGACGAGGGCACTACCGGATCACGCCCCAGGGGCGGGACCTGCTGGAAGCCAGACCCGACGGAATCACAGCCCACGACCTGGAGACGATCCTTGGCCCCATCGCGACGGTGCCGATGGCAGCGGAGCAGGCCATAGACCAGGAGTCAACTCTCGATCCCGAGGAACAGATCGCACTGGGCATCTCGAGGATCCAAGCCGACGTGGCCAGTGATCTGTTGCAGCGTCTCCACAGTCAGGAGCCGGCCTTCTTCGAGCAGGCCGTCCTCGATCTGCTGATCGCGATGGGCTACGGCGGGGCCGAAGGCAGAGCCACCCGAACGCAACTGTCATCGGACGGAGGCATCGACGGGGTTGTCGACCAGGACGCTCTCGGTCTGAGCCGGATCTACGTCCAGGCGAAGCGGTATGCGCTCGACGCGTCCGTCGGCCGACCGGAGATCCAGGCCTTTGTCGGTGCCCTGCACGGCAATCAGGCGAACCAGGGGGTCTTCCTGACCACCGCCGGGTTCAGTTCCGGGGCCCGCCAGTATGCCGAGAACATCGGCACCAGAGTGATTCTCATCGACGGCGAACGACTCGCGAGCCTGATGATTCGGTACGGCGTCGGCGTCCAGATCAAGCGCACCGTCCACATCGTGGAGGTCGACGAGGACTTCTTCGAGTAGATCGATCGCGTCTGAGCGACCGGTCCGAGTGCTCTCGCGGCCGCGTGCTCCACGTGCTGCGGACCGTTACGTGGGCAGGCAGGGATGGCCGACGAATCTAGTGCTGGCCGACGTTGTATTCGATCTCGACGCCCGCTTCCGCATCGCGGACGTCGACCTTCGCGACGAGCCCGTCGAGTTCGAATAGACCGCTCCATTGCCCCTCGCGTACGTCGTTCCAGATGGTTTCGGTGAACCCTGCATCTTTGAACTGTGCGCGAGCGGTCTCGGCATCCGATTGCGCAGCGGTACCGAGCATGCGGATGCGGTATTCGCGCGCCTCCTCTGAGGCCCGCACATCAGTGATGTCATAGGGCAGCAGCGGGACCTGGCTTGGGAACGAGGAGGGAAGCGAAGGAGTTGTACCTCCCTTTGCAGCGGCATCGTCGGCCGAGGCCTGCGCTGTCTGCGCACCTGGTGACTCCTGCGACTGCTGCTGCACGGGAGATGGGTCAGCATCTGCGGCGCAACCGGTGAGCACCAAGGCGCACATTGCGGCGGACGCGAGAGTCAAGCGAAGCGAACCAGGCGCGAGCCAGCGTCGAGGATCCATCCCATCAGGCTAGAGACTGCTCTGTGAGGATCATGAAAGCGTGCCTCGACGGCCGAGCAGCACGATGACGCCATGTCTCATTTTTCTCACAGAGCGCCGGATACCTTGCGGACAAACAGGTAGACCTACCGACGAAGGGAGCGCGCCATGCTTGAAGAGTGGTCAATCATCAGCGCAACTTCTCCGGCGCTCACATGGCTCGCAGCGCTCGGCACGTTCCTGACGGGCCTGTACTCGTTGTTCAACAACATCTTGAACACCACAAAGGACGCTCTTGACATCCCGAGAGACGAGACGTTCTTCCGCCCGAAGGGGCCGTTGCAGACCGAGAAAGCGCTGAAGGGGCTTTCGCGCTGGATTGAGAACGGCTCGAGTGACTGGTCGAAGCTCGGGCGAACTCTCGTGGCCGTTCCGTTCATCGCTGCACTCGGAATCGCCTTCTACGGTGAGGACAGCTTCCGTAACCTCGGCATTCTCGACGCACTTCGGTTCGGTGGCGTCCCGAAGGGATGAGATGACCCAGCCCGCGAATACCCAGACCCAGCCACTGTGGAGCGAGGCACAGCTCGCTGTCGCCGACGGCATGTACGAGCCCAGGAACGCCGAAGCCCGAAACTCACTGACGAGTTACCTCGGGACTCGGGTCGTCGCAGCATGGTCGCTGCTTGCCGTGACAGCGCTGGTCATGCTGGTCTCGACGCGCGGATACACCGTCCCGAACGCGGGGCTCATGCGCATGACCCTCGTCTTCTCCTGGGTGCTGCTCGTCGCACTGGCCGTGGGCCTGTTTACCGGGCGCACGTTGTTCGTGCGCGACGTGATCGCCCTGTTCCTGGCTGGCTACTTCGTCACCACGGTTGCCACTGCGCTGATCGCCACACCCCTCGTCCGGCTGACGGGAGAGACCTTCGGCGTCATGATCGTCGTGCCGATCGTCGAGGAAGCCTTAAAGGCGCTGCCGGTGTTGTTGCTCGCCTTCGGCTCGGACAGGAGACTGTACGGTGAACGCACCCTGCTCGACTACACCCTCGCCGGTTTCGCGCTCGGAGCCGGGTTCATGCTGCGTGAGGATCTGCTCTGGCAGAGGTACATCATGCAGGTCGAATTCCCTCTGTCATTGATCATTCCCTGGGGGTATCAGGAATCAGGGAGGGGCGTGAGCCCCGGGCATCCGGGATGGACCGTTCTCGTCTGCTTCGGCGTCGGTCTGATGGTGATCTACCGGAAGCAGCTCTGGGCGCTCATCGTCGCAATCGTTGCCATGTCGATTGCTGTTTTCGAGCACATCGGCTGGAACAGCCCCGATTCCATCAATCTGTTGGCGCTGACTGCGTATGGCACCGTGACCACCGTCGCGATGTTCGGCGCGGTGTTGTTCGCAGTCGTCCACGGTCTGCAGGTGAAAAGGTGGGGCGGACGCCGCGACGCTCGGTTCACGCCAATCCCGTTGTTCAGGGGTGAATCCTGGCAAGCGCTCTCCCGCGCACCGTGGCGGCTTTCGCCGTGGATGCGATGGTCACAGGTCCTGCGGTACAACCTCCTGCGTACCCGTGTGCACATGACCGCCTGGCGGACCGAGCGAGCCGGTGCCCAATCCCGGATCGATCCACGCGCTCTCGCACTACTGGAGCTGGCGAAGCTGCAGGCCGAGACTTCTCCCTGATCCCGGACACGTTCCTCGGGCTCGGTCATGCTCAGGCCAGATGCGCTGGCCGTCAGTCCCAGGGCTGGTCGTCCTGGACGACGAAGAGGGCGTCGACCGGGGAGTCCGGACAC
>DUPF01000201.1 GCA_012838445.1 Intrasporangiaceae bacterium
CTTCGCGATTGCGAAGAAATGGCGGGGCGGATGGGTGTTTTGAGTACCTGGGTGGGGTGGGGTGCGTCAGCCGCGGGCGCGCAGCGAGTCGCGGATCTCGCGGAGCAGCTCGGTGTTCTCGTCGGTCTCCTCCTCGGCCGGCGTGGTGAACCGGTCGCGGGCGGCCTCGTAGGGCTTGACGACGAAGAAGTAGACGATGAAGGCGACGATGAGGAAGGCGACCGCAGCAGTGAGGAACGGGCCGACCGTGGTGAATCCGCCGACGGTCCACTCATCGAAGTTCGGTGCACCCCCGGCCTTGGCGATGCCCTCCATGATGATCGCGGTGAAGCTCTCGACGACCTTGCCGAACGCTCCCGCAACGATGAAGGCGACGGCGAGCTCGACGAGGTTGCCGCGCATGATGAAGTCCTTGAAGCCCTTCATGGGTTCTCCTTGCTGTGCTAGTGCGGATGGAAGAAGAGGGTGCACCGGCGCTGGTGCCCGGCACGGATGATGGCCTCGCTCGAGGTGCTGCAGAGAGGCGTCGGGCGAACGGTCCAGGATCCTGCGACCAACAGCAGATTCTATTGGAAAACGTTTACGCACACCAACCTCGACACCGTTGTCGAATGGACTTCGGCGGCGTCGACCGGCAGCATGGCGCGGGTGGAGTGGGACCCGAGCCGGCAGCACCCCGACGACCCGGACCGTGACGCCGGATCTGCCGCGACACCTCGGCGGCCTGGTCCGCTCCGCGTCGGCGTCGTCCTGGCCAACACCGGCACCCCGGAGCGTCCCGACCCGGACAGTGTCCGGAACTTCCTCGCCGAGTTCCTCGCCGACCCGCGGATCGTCGACTACCCACGCTGGTTCTGGCTCCCCCTGCTCAAGCAGGTGATCCTGCGCCGCCGACCGGCCGAATCGGCGCAGAAGTACCAGCGCATCTGGACCGAGCACGGATCACCGTTGCGCTATCTCGGTGACCGCCTCGCGGACCGGGTCGAGCGCCGCCTCAACGACGGCGCCCCCGGCGACAACCAGGACTCCGGCGCGGACCGGGTCCGCGTCGTCGCCGCCATGCGGTACGGCCGGCCGTCCATCGCTGCCGCGCTCACCGATCTCGTCGCCGCCGGCGCGGACCGGCTCATCGTCCTGCCGCTGTTCCCGCAGACCTCCGGCACCACGGTCGACTCGATCGCCGACGCCGTTGCCACATGGCAGGCGGACACCGACCCCGGCGCGCCGCTGCGGTTCGTGCGTGGCTACAGCCGCGAGGAGCGCTATCTCGACGCGGTGACCGAGTCCGTGCAGACGCACTGGTCGCAGCACGGCCGACCGGACCACCTCGTCATCTCCTTCCACGGCATTCCGAGACGGTACGGGTCCAAGGGCGACACCTACGAGGAGCAGTGCCGCCACACCGCGCAGGAGGTCGCCAGCCGGCTCGGGCTGTCCCCGCAGACCTGGTCGATCAGCTATCAGTCGAAGTTCGGCCCCGAGCCGTGGCTGGGTCCGTCGACGCTGGACACCTTGACCCGGCTCGCCGAGCAGCGCCCGGATCAGGTCCACGTCGTCTGCCCCGGATTCGCGATCGACTGCCTGGAGACCGTCGACGAGATCGGCTTCGAGGCGGCCCAGCACTACCGCGCAGCCGGAGGCCGCGGCTTCGACTATGTGCCGGCCCTCAACGACTCCGAGGACGCGGTCGAGTTGGTGGCACGACTGATCCAGCAGGCCCTCTGACCACCATCGGGTATGCGTCGCGCGCCACCGCGGGTCCGGAGCCTCATCCTGTTGCCGGCGACGACATCACCCCGGCGGAGAACGCCACGGCCACCCCGACGGTGACGAGTGCCATCGCGACAGTCCGGCGGATCAGGAAGCGACGCCACGCCGCTCGCCGACTCATCCCGAAGAGTCCCGGGAAGAGGTCGCCGAGGCGGGCCCGCCATCGCCACGTCATTGCGGCGCGCCGACCGGGGCCCGGGGTATGGATCGGTGCCCGTCGACGCCGGTGCCGCCCGACCGGGCTCGGCCCTCCCGGACCGGGCGAGCGGACCACCAGCCCGGCCCGGGTCACGGCAACTCGATCGGCAACTCGATGCCGTCCAGGGCCGACCGGCAGCGGCACGTCGGCTCCTCGTCCGGACCGGGCAGGGCGGCGATCGTCGTCGCCAGCACGCCCTTGAGCCGGTCGACGTTGGCGGCGAACTCGGCGAGGACACTCTCGTGGGTCACCGCCGCGCCACCGTCGACCCCGGCGTCGTGGTCGGTGACGAGGGCAACGGTGGTGAAGCACATCGCCAACTCCCGCGCCAGCGCGGCCTCCGGCATCGTCGTCATCCCGACGACGGTCCACCCGGCCTGCTGATGCATGCGTGACTCGGCGCGGGTCGAGAAGCGCGGCCCGTTGATGACGACGAGGGTGCCGCCGTCGACGACCGCGTTCCGGGCCAGGCGGGCGGTGTCGATCGTGGTCCGGCGTCCGACCGGACAGTAGGGATCGGCGAACTCGACATGCACCACCGGGCCCTCGACGTCGTAGAAGGTGTGCTTGCGCCCCCACGTGCGGTCCACCACCTGGTCCGGGACGACGATCGTGCCCGGGCCGTGCTCGACCTTGAGGGAGCCGACCGCACAGGGCGCGATGATCTGGCGCACCCCGACGCTGCGCAGGGCCCACAGGTTGGCGCGATAGTTGACCAGGTGTGGCGGGAACCGGTGCCCCTGACCGTGCCGGGCCACGAAAGCCACCCGCCGGCCCTCGACGACCCCGATGACGAGGTCGTCACTCGGCGGACCGTAGGGGGTCTGCACCGACACCCGCTCGGCGTCCTCGAAGAACTCGTAGAAGCCAGATCCACCGATGACGCCGTAGTCGGCGCGTGCTGCACTGCTCATTCACCGAAGGCTAGTCGGCAGCGGCGGGGGAGTGCCGAACGAGGCTCAGCTCGTCGTGGACGACACACCCGACGACGCCGGCGATGTGGACGACCCGGACGACGCGGTCGTCGAACCCTTCGAGCCGGAGCCTGCGGAACCCGAACCCTTCGCATCCGAACCGGCCGTCGCGGAGGACGACCCTGAATCGGAGGACCCCGAATCGCCCGAGGATCCGGACGTCCCCGACGAGCGGGCACCGGAGGTCGACTCGCGAGAGTCGGTCCGGTAGAAGCCGCTGCCCTTGAAGACCACCCCGACCGCGTTGAACAGTTTGCGCAGTCGCCCGCCGCACTCCGGACAGACCGTCAACGCGTCGTCGCTGAAGGACTGGACGATGTCGAAACGGTGCTCGCACTCGGTGCAGGCATAGGCATAGGTGGGCACGGCATACCTCTTCGGTCGCATCCGATCCCGGACGCGGGGCAGACAGGGGACAACGGCCTCGATCGTACCTCCGACGGCCCCGCCTGCTGCCCCCGCCTGCCGGCGTTGGTTAGTCTCGCAGGGTGACTCGTCGTCAGCGGTTCCGGGTGGGCCTGATCGTCGTCGCGATCGGACTCGTCGTCGTCCTCGTGGCCGGCTTCGCGCTGGCCTTCACCGCTGTGCGCCGCCCCTTCCCGAACCACAGCGGCGAGATCGCCATCGCCGGCCTGTCCGGTCCGGTCGAGGTGCTCCGTGACGAGCGCGGCGTGCCCCACATCTTCGCCGACACCGCCGACGACCTGGCCATGGCGCAGGGGTACGTCCACGCCCAGGACCGCTTCTTCGAGATGGATCTGCGCCGCCACGCGACCGCCGGCCGGCTCGCCGAACTCGTCGGCGCCGCCGGGGTCGACAGCGACAAGGTCGTGCGCACCCTGGGCTGGCGGCAGGTCGCCGAGCAGGAGTTGCCGATGCTCGAGCCCCGGACCCGACGCCTGCTGCAGGCCTACGCGGACGGGGTCAACGCATACCTGGCCGGGCATCCCTCACCCAGTTCGATCGCGCTGGAGTATGTGGTGCTCGCCCAACAGTTCGGTCCCTACAGTCCGCAGGAGTGGACCCCGATCGACTCCCTCGCGTGGCTGAAGGCGATGGCGTGGGACCTCAAGGGCAACTACGAGGGCGAGTTGACCCGGGCCCGGATCGCCGGCCGGACGACGGAGAATCAGATCCCGCAACTTTTCCCGCCGCACAACTTCGAGGCCCGCCCGCCGATCCTGTCCGGGCAGGAATGGGACCCGTCGACGAGCGGCCCGACCGACCAGCGGTTCAGCAGTGTCCCGGGGGTCCCGCTCGGGGACGTCGACCGGGTCGAGGCGGCCTTCGCCGATGTCGCCGCCGCGGTCGACGCGATGCCGGAGTTCCTCGGCCGCGGGGACGGGATCGGGTCCAACTCGTGGGTCGTGACCGGGTCCCGCTCGGCGACCGGCAAGCCGATCCTGGCCAACGACCCGCACCTCGGTGTCGGGATCCCGAGCATCTTCTACCAGGTTGGCCTGCACTGTCGGGCCAGGACGAGCAGCTGCCCGTTCGATGTCGCCGGGTACTCCTTCGCGGGGCTGCCCGGTGTCATCATCGGCCACAACGATCGCATCGCGTGGGGGCTCACCAACCTGGCTGCCGACGTCACCGACTTCTACCTGCACCGGATCCGGGACGACAAGGAGTACTTCCGCGACGGGGAGTACATCCCGCTCGAGACCCGCACCGAGACGATCTCCGTCGCCGGCGGAGCGGACGAGACGATCACGATCCGCTCCACGGTGCACGGACCGGTCCTCTCCGATGTGCTGCCCGCAGTCGCCGAGGCCGGAGCGAGCGCACCGGTCGAGGGTCGCGAGGTGCGCGAGAGCTATGCCGTGTCGCTCGCCTGGACGGCGCTGACCCCCGGCCGCACCGCCGATGCCATGATCGGGTTCAACACCGCCTCGAACTTCGCCGAGTTCCGCCGCGCGGCAGAGAAGTTCGTCGCCCCGTCCCAGAACCTGATCTATGCCGACGTCGACGGCAACATCGGATACCAGGCGCCCGGCCTGATCCCGATCCGTACCTCGGCCCGCCAGGGCGCCCCGCCCGGGTACTGGCCGGCTCCCGGGTGGGACTCCAACTTCGACTGGCGCGGGTTCGTCCCGTTCGACCAGATGCCGTGGACCTACAACCCGGACAGCGAGTTCATCGTCGCGGCGAACCAACCGGTCACCGAGAGCCCGAAGCCGTTCCTCAGCTCGGAGTTCGACCACGGCTTCCGGTCCACCCGGATCCGGGACCTCATCGAGTCCGCCGCGGAGCCGTTCACGGTCGAGGCGGTCCAGCAGATGCAGTTGGACTCCTACGACAGTTTTGCCCCCACGCTCGTCGCGGCGCTGCTGCAGACCGACACCAGTGACGACCCGTTCACCGCCGAGGCCCAACGACTCCTCGTCGACTGGGACTTCACGACCCCGGGGGACTCATCGAGTGAGGGTGCTGCGGCCGCCTACTACAACGCCGTGTGGAAGAACCTGCTCGCCCTTCTCTTCGATGACGAGCTGCCCCGGGACCTGTGGGTCAGTGGTGGCTCGCGGCACCGGGAGGCGGTGGCCGAACTGCTGCGCCGCCCGGACAGTCCGTGGTGGGACAACAAGCAGACCCCGGGCATCACCGAGGAGCGTGACGAGATCCTGCGTCAGGCCCTGCACGAGGCCCGCCTCGAACTGACCAAACAGCTCGGCAAGGATCCGCAGCAGTGGGACTGGGGCAAACTGCACACCCTCGAACTCGAGCATGCGGTCCTCGGCGGCGACGGGGTCCCTGGGCCGCTGCGGTGGCTCGTCAACCGTGGCCCGTACCGGATGCCGGGCGGGTCGGCGATCGTCAACGCCCACGGGTGGAGCGCCAACGTCGGCTACGAGGTCGACTGGGGTCCGGCGATGCGGATGGTCGTCGACCTGGCCGACCTGGACGCCTCGACGTGGGTGAACCAGACCGGGCAGAGCGGGCACGCCTACCACTCCCACTACGACGATCAGGTGGATGCTTGGGTCAAGGGTGAGCAGTTCCCGTGGCCGCACTCCGAGACCGCGGTGCGGGAGTCGGTCTCGAACGCGCTCACCCTCATCCCACGGTCGTGACGGCGGGTCCGATCCAGCGGACTCCGTCGGCGGTCAGGACCGCATCGACCGGCATGTCGTGGGCCTCGCGCGGCAGTGGCGGGTCGGTGAGGTCCTCGCCCGGGTGCAGGATGCATACCACCGGCGCAGTCGGTGTCGCGCGGGGCAGGGCCTTGTCGTAGCAGCCGCCGCCCTGGCCGAGACGGGTGCCGGCGGCATCGACGGACAGGCCCGGGGTGAAGACGATGTCGGCGGCGGCGATGGCCTCCTTGCCGAGCGGCTCGCCCAACCCGTCCGGGGTCCAGGCCGCCCAGTCCAGGTCGAGGTCGGGCAGCGTGATCGGCACGAGGATGCGCATCCCCGAGGTGTATGCGGTGTGCAGCAGCGCGGTGACGTCCGGTTCGACGGGGAGCGGCTCATAGAGGGTGATCGTCACCGGCTCTGCATCGTCCTGCCCCGCCCGCCGTTTCTTCGCGATCGCGAAGTTGTGGTTTTTGTGGATGAGGTCGAGGGCGTGCCGGGCCAGACGCTCCCCGTCGGCGGCGCGGTCCCGGGAGGCGGCGATCTCGCGGCGCCGGGCCCGGAGCGCACGACGCCGCTCGCGCTTGCCGTCGGCGCGGCTGCGGTCCTCCTGACTCGGCATGGCTCCACTGTAGGAGCACCCCCTTATAGGGTGAACAGCATGAGTCACCCGGGTCTGCAGGCAGCCGTCGAGATGATGCGTGCGGCGGGCGTGAGCGAGCCGGCGATCGCCGTGTTCGCGACCTACCACGGCCAGTTGCAGTCCGGCCAGACCGGGGTGATCCCCGAGGAGACGATCGAGCCGCTCACCGATGTGCCGGCGCTCGGGGACGTCACCGCGAGCGACACCGACCGGCGCGAGGCGCTCGCCCGGACCGTCGTCCTCAAACTCAACGGCGGCCTCGGCACCTCGATGGGCATGTCCGGACCGAAGTCCCTCGTCGAGGTCCGCGGGGGCCTGTCCTTCCTCGACATCGTCATCCGTCAGGTGCGCACGCTGCGGGACCGGTTCGACGTCGACCTGCCGCTGCTGCTGATGAACTCCTTCTCCACCCGCGACGCCACGCTGGAGGCGCTCGAGGCCTACCCCGACCTGGCCGTGCCGGGGATCCCGCTCGACATCGTCCAGAACCGCGAGCCCAAACTCACCGAGGACGACCTCGCCCCGGTCCGCTGGCCGGACAACCCGCACCTCGAGTGGTGCCCGCCCGGGCACGGCGACGTCTATGTCTCCCTCTACGCCTCGGGCGTTCTCGACACGTTGCGCGAGCGCGGCTACGAATACCTGTTCCTGTCGAACATCGACAACCTCGGGGCGACCGCGGACCCCGACCTGGCCGCCTGGATGCGGGCCGGCCAGGTGCCCTATGCGGCCGAGGTGTGCGAACGAACCCACAACGACCGCAAGGGTGGCCACCTCGCCGTGCGCCGCAGCGACGGCCGGCTCGTGCTGCGCGACAACGGTGCGGTGGCGCCGGGGGAGATGGAGTTCTTCCAGGACGTCGAACTGCACTCGACGTTCCACACGAACAACCTATGGGTGAACATCGAGGCCCTCCACGACCAGCTCACCCGCACCGGTGGGGTCATCGGGCTGCCGATGATCGCCAACCGCAAGACCGTCGACCCGACGATCCCCAGTTCGACCCCGGTCATCCAGATCGAGTCCGCGATGGGGGCCGCGATCGAGGTCTTCGAAGGGGCCCGCGCGATCCGCATCCCGCGGGAGCGGTTCCGGCCGGTCAAGACGACGAACGAGTTGCTCCTGCTCCGTTCGGACCGCTACGAACTCACCGACACCTTCGAGCTCGCCGCCCGGTTCGAGACCCCGGACCCGTTCATCGATCTCGGACCCGTCAACGCCCACATCGCCGACTTCGACGAGCACTTCGGTCGGGGTGCCCCGTCGCTGCGGGACTGCACGATGCTGCGGGTGCGCGGCGACCTGACCTTCGGCGCCGATGTGCGCTGCGTCGGCGACGTCGACGTCGTGGTCGACCACCCCTCCCTCGTCCCCGACGGTGCCGAACTCACCGACGGCGGCGCCGACGTGATCGAGGCCCGATGACACTGCGTCCGGTCGAGGACCACCTCGCCGCCATCCTCGCGACGGTCTCACCCACCCCCACCGTCGACCTCGCTCTGCGCGACGCCCTCGGCGCCACCCTGGCCGAGCCGGTGCGGTCCGCGGTCGACCTGCCCGGATTCACCAACAGCGCCATGGACGGGTATGCGGTCCGCGCCGCCGACTGCGCCGGAGCCTCCACGTCGTCCCCGGTCCGCTTGCCCGTCGTCGGCGACATCCAGGCCGGCGACACCAGCCCCCGCACCCTGGAGCCGGGGGCCTGCTGGCGGATCATGACCGGGGCGCCAATGCCCGAGGGTGCCGACGCGGTCGTGCCGGTCGAGGACTCTGACGGCGGGACCGAGACGGTGGCCCTGACCGCGGCCCCCGACCTGCACCGCCACGTGCGCTTCCGCGGCGAGGACGTCGCTGCGGGAGCCCAGGTCCTGGCCGCCGGCGCGGTCCTGACCCCGGGACGGCTCGCGCTCGTCGCCGCAGCGAACGTGGCGACGGTGCGCGCGAATACCCCGCCGCGGGTGGCGATCATCTCCACCGGTGACGAGTTGCGCGAGCCCGGCTCGGAGCTGGCCCACGGACAGATCGTCGACTCCAACTCCCTCATGCTCGAGGCCCTCGTGCGGGCCAGCGGTGTCGAACCGGTGCGGCTGCCGCGCTCCCGCGACGACGTCGACTCCCTCACCCGGGCGCTGACCGAGGCGGCCGCCGCCGCGGACCTCGTGCTGACCACCGGCGGGGTCTCGATGGGCGCCTACGACACCGTCAAGGAGGTGCTGTCCCGCAGCGGCACAGTCGAATTCGCCAAGGTCGCGATGCGACCCGGCATGCCGCAGGGGCACGGCGTCATCGGCCCCCGGGCGACCCCGATCATCACCTTGCCGGGCAACCCGCTCAGCGCCATGGTCTCCTTCCACGTCTTCGTCCTCCCGGCGATCGCGGCACTCCAGGGCCGCCCCGTCGACGCTGCGAACTGGCGCGCACCTGCGGTGCCGGGTCGGGCGGCCGTCGCGTGGCCGTCGGTCCCGGACAAGGTCGAGTTCACCCGGGTCACCCTGCGGCGGGGGATCGCCACCCCGTCCGGTGGCCAGGGCTCGCACATGGTCGGGGCCCTCGCCGACGCCAACGCGATCGCGATCATCCCCGCCGATGTCACCCAGGTGCAGGAGGGTGACGTCGTGCAGTGTCTGCGACTGGTCGGCACCATCCCGGCCAACAACGCAGCCGGAGAGGTGAGCATGCTGTGAGCGAGACACCGCGCCTGACCCATGTGCGCGCCGACGGATCGGCCCACATGGTCGACGTCTCCGCCAAGGACGTCACTGTTCGCGAGGCCACGGCCGCCGGGCGGGTCCTGCTCAGCCGAGACGCCGTCGCGGCACTGCGCTCCGGCGAGGTCCCCAAGGGGGATGCCCTCGCCGTCGCGCGGATCGCCGGCATCCAGGCGGTGAAGAAGACCCCGGACCTCATCCCGCTCGCGCATCCGATCGCCGTGCACGGCGTCGGGGTCGACCTGACCGTCGCCGACGACGGCGTCGACATCACCGCCACGGTCCGCACCGCCGACCGGACCGGCATCGAGATGGAGGCGCTCAGCGCCGTCGCCGTCGCCGCCCTCGCGCTCATCGACATGGTCAAGGCCGTCGACAAGCACGCCCGGATCAGCGACGTCCGGGTCACCGCGAAGTCCGGCGGGCGATCCGGTGACTGGCGCGAACCGCCGGCACCCGAGGTGGAGGTGGGTCGTGACTGAGCACGTCGAGACCGGCGTCGAGCATCCGGCACCCGCGGGGCGGGCCGTCGTCATCACCTGCTCCTCCCGGGCCGCAGCCGGCGTCTACCCCGATCGCGGCGGGCCGCTGCTCGTCGCCGCGCTCCGGGACTGGGGGTTCGTCGTCGACGACCCGGTGGTCGTCCCCGACGGACCCCTCGTCGAGGCCGCCCTGCGTGACGCCGTCGCCATCGGCGCCGCCGTCGTGCTGACCACCGGCGGCACCGGACTGACCCCGACCGACGGCACCCCCGAGGCCACCCGCGCGGTCATCGACCGCGAGGTCCCGGGCATCGCGGAGGCGCTGCGATCTGCGGGAGTCGCGGCCGGCATACCGACCGCGATGCTGTCCCGGGGGATGGCCGGACTGGCCGGCCGCACCCTCATCGTCAACGTCCCCGGCTCCACCGGAGGGGTCAAGGACGCGATCGCGGTGCTCGAACCGGTCATCGGTCACGCCGTGAGCCAGATCGCCGGTGGTGACCATTGATCGAGGCATCGATCGAGGTGGGGTCCGCGACGCGGGGCGACCGCTGATGTCCCGCGGTGAGGTCTCGCTCGCCGGCACCACCCCACCCGGCGAGCAGCTCGTGCTGCGGCCGTTCCGGCTGCCCGACCAGGAGGCCTACACCGCAGCCCGCCGCCGCGATGCGCGATGGCTGACCCCGTGGGACCCGACCAACCCGGACGGGGAACCGCCGCGGATCACCTATCGGGAGATGGTGCGCCAGCACAGGGCCAAGGCGCGGGCCAAGGAGTCGCTCGCCTTCCTCATCGAGGTCGGCGGGCAGATCGTCGGGCAGATCAACGGCAACAGCATCGCCTGGGGGGCGGCGCGCACGTTCAGCGCCGGGTACTGGGTGTCCTCCGCGGTTGCGGGCCGGTGGATCGCGCCGACCGCCGTCGCGCTGCTCGGCGACTACGGCTTCGGGGGGCTCGGGCTGCACCGGCTCGAGCTCGCGATCCGGCCCGAGAACACCGCCTCCCTGGCGGTGGCCCGCAAACTCGCGATGCGCGACGAGGGGCTGCGCCCGAACTTCCTCCACATCGACGGCGCCTGGCGCGACCACCGGATCTTCGCGCTGACCACCGAGGACCTCACCGACGACGGACGCGGCGGCACCTTCCGGGAGCGGCTGCAGCGGTCCTGGGACGCGCAGGCGTAGGCGCTGCGCGCCCGCTGTCGCCGGTGTCGGTCCCGCCGCCCCCCCCGCCCCGCCGTTCCCGTTCGCTGAGGGTGGGCGTTTGGTCGGTTTCGGGGGCGTTTTTCGACGGATCGCCCACCTTCGCGAGAGGTGAGGGGCGGCGGCGGGGGTTGGGGCCGCGGGTGGTCGGGTGCGCGGAGGGTCGGGTGCGCGGAGGGTCGGGTGCGCGGACGGTCGGGCACCCGGGCCCGCCTCCCGTTCGCTGAGGGTGGGCGTTTGGTCGGTTTCGGGGGCGTTTTTCGACGGATCGCCCACCTTCGCCGGGGTTGGGGTGGTGGCGGGGGTTGCGGGCCGGTCCGGGGGCCTTGGCACGAGATGTCCACCCAGTCACAGGCGTTTCACCTGTCACTTTGGCGACACACCGACGCGGTTGCGGGATCGGATGCGGCTGCACACCTACGGTTGGGTGCGTGGGTACCGGGATCGTCTTCGTCGTCCTAGCGGCGATCTGGGTTGTCTACTTCGTCCAATACTGGGCCCGCCGCCGTGAGCATCTTGCGACCGCTCGCTCGGTGGAGTCCTTCGCCGAGGCGATGCGCGTCCTGGAGCGACGCCCGGCTCTCCGAGCGAACACCGCCGGCCGAGGCCCCTCCGCGTATGCGATGAGCCCGACCCGGGTGGTCCGGACCCAGCCGGCACCACGTCCCCAGGTGATGGCCAAGCCGCAGCCGTCCCCGTCGCGACCGACGTCGACCCCTCACCGTGGAGGAGCCCCCGACATGTCCCCGCTGCCCACCCTGCCCGTGCGACGGACGGCGGCCAACCGACCGTCATCGCGACCCGTGCGGATGTCCCCGAGTCGCAAGGTCCGCGGCCTCACGCTGCTGACCACCCTGGCTGCGACGATCGTGACCACCGTCCTCGCGGCCGTGTCCGTCCTGCTGTGGTGGGCACCGCTCATCGCCGTCGCTGCTGTCGGGGCAGCCTTCGTGTGGCTGCGCGCCGGCGTGCAGAGTGAGATCGCCGCCCGCAAGGCGATGCGTCGTCGGATCGTGCGCACCCGAACGCCTCGCGCCGCTGCCTCCTCGGCGCCCGCCGCGGACCGGAGTGCGCGGGACGAGCAGGCCACCGGTTGGACTGCTCCCGAGGAGCTCCTCGAGACGACCTCCGTCACGGCCGACGCCGCCTCCGGTGCCGCCGTGGATGGTGTCGCTACGGAGGCTCCGACCATGCGCCCCGACGGTTGGCAGCCGGTGCCGGTGCCGCCGCCGACCTACACGCTCAAGGCCAAGGCCGAGCGGCCCATCCCCAGCGACGATGCGGCAGCCGGTGAGGCTCCCACTGCGTCGGGCACGGGTGAGCCGACCCCCGCTGACGGCGAGATGCAGGACGAGCAGCGGGCCGCATACGGCACCTGACTCAGTCGGCTGAACCGGCCGGCTCCTCCACCGGTGCCTCCGGTCGCTCCGCCGGCAGGTCCGTGACCGAGTCCGGATCGAGCAGTCCCTCGTCGCTGGCGGTGACGTCCTCGGCAGCGAAGTAGTACTTGCCGACCGCGTTGAGGACGGCGACGATCGGGATCGCGATCAACGCCCCGAGGATCCCACCGAGGACCAGCCCGGCACCGATCGCGAGGAGACCGCGAGCGGATGCAGCTTCATCACCCGGCCGAGCAGGAGGGGCTGCAGAAGGTGGGACTCGATCTGCTGGACGGCGATGACTCCCGCGAGCATGAGCAGCGCCGTGAACGGATTGTGGGTGACCAGCGCCAGGAGCACCGCGATCGTCCCGGACAGGCCACCACCGACGATGGGGATGAACGCTCCGACGAAGACGAGCAGGAAGATGATCGCCGGGAACGGCACCTTCAGGGCGATGGCGACGAGGGTGATCCCGACCGCGTCGACGAGGGCGACGATGACCGTCGCCCGGGTGAAGGCACTCAACTGCCCCCAGGCGATGTGACCGGCCTCGTCGACCCCGGTGCGGGTGCGGTGGGGGAAGAAGCGGACCACCCAGGTCCAGATCTGGGGACCGTCGTAGAGGAGGAAGAACAGCGCGAAGAGGGCGATGAAGAACCCGGCGATGAAGTGCCCCGCGGTCAACCCGACCTTCGTCAGGATCGGACCGATGCCCTCGCCGGCGTTGTCGGTGACCGCCTCGCGGGCGCGGGTGAGGTATTGGTCGATCTGGACGTTGGTGATGCCGAACGTGTCCCGGACCCAGGCCCGGATCTCGTCGACGCCCTGGAGTACCTGGTCGGTCATCTCACCGAGTCCGCTGGAGAGGGTCTGACCGACGACGACGAAGACCCCGGACAGCACGAGGATCAGACCCAGGACGGTCAGTCCGGCCGAGAGGGTGCGCGATAGGCCGCGGGTCAGGAACCGGAAGACCGGTTCGAGCAGGGCGGCGAGCAGAATGGCGACGAGGACTGGGATGACGATCGTCGAGATCATCGTCAGTCCTTTGAGGATCACCAGGATGGCCGCGACGATGACGAGGAACCGCCATGACCAGTCCGCCATGTCCCGGACCGTCTTCGGCACCGCGTGGCTGTCCACGTGGTCGCGGGCCCGGGGGATGCGCAGCGGCGGGCTCGGTCGGGAGGCCTGTTCTCGGGCTTGCCGGAGCCGGTCCACCGCCCGTCGCTTGAGGGCGAATCGAGTCATTCCGCGAGCCTAGACGTTGTCCTGGGACGGTGGCCGCGGTTTCTCTCGGCGGCCCTGTCGGTGTTACCCTCGACGTCGACACTTTTGGGGCTGTGGCGCAGTTGGTAGCGCGTCTCGTTCGCAATGAGAAGGCCAGGGGTTCGAATCCCCTCAGCTCCACAAACGAACAAGAGACCGGACACGTTTTTCGTCCGGTCTCTTGTTCGTTTATTGAACAGGGCGATTCGAGGAGCCGCCGCAGCGGAGCGACGGCGGGGTCCCCTCAGCTCCACGAGCTCGGAGTTCGCAGCCGTTGCGCTACTTCACGCGGGCTTCCTTGGTCTCGACGTCGACGACGACCTCCCTCTCCTGACCGTCAACGGTGATGTCGAACTGGTAGGCGACCCTGCTGTCATCGGACTCGAGTTTCCACTCGCCGACGGTGCCGTCGCGTTCGGCGAGAGCGAGGTCCATCGCCTCGCCCAGGGGGAGCGGAGCCGTCAGGTCGATGGGCTTCTTGGTGTCGTTCGTCGTGTCGGTCTCGTGCTTGATCACCGCACCGGAGACGGCGTCGATCTCGACGTCGTGCTTGGTGGTCCCGTCGAGGATCTTGACCTCCCACTTCCAGTCGTGGGTGTCGGAGTGATCCAACTCGATGGAATAGACGATCTCGCTCACGCCGGCCGTGTCGACAGCGACCCCGATCGCGTCCTGCGGCGTGATCGGGAACTGTTGGCGACGCAGGTCGATGTCCCGGCCCGGCTGGGCGGTGAAGGTCTCCGGGTCGCCGCCGGCAGCGTCGTCGTCCGTGCTGTCGTCGGCCGTGGCGCCCGGCGTGGTCGGAGCCGGTTCGGCGGTGGCTCCCGCGTCGGGAGCGTCGGTGCCCGGCTCGGCGGTCGGTGCCGCAGGCGTGGTGGGTGCCGGCTCATCCGACCCGCTGCAGGCGGTCAGGCTCGCGGCGAGGAGGGCACCGCCGACGACGGCGGCAACTTTCCTGGCATGCAAGGGAAGACGCATGGCGCTCACCATAGGCAGCATCCAAGGTTGCCGGAGTTGGACCCGAGACCGGCGGAGGGCTGCAGGTTCAGCGGCGACCGGTCATTTCGCCGGGCACGACCCAGGCGTCGAACTCCGCCTCGGTCAGGTGCCCGGAGGCGACCGCTGCCTCGCGCAGCGTCGTGCCCTCGGCGTGGGCGCGCTTGGCGATCTCGGCGGCCCGGTCATAGCCGATATGGGGGTTGAGCGCCGTGACGAGCATGAGCGACTGCTCGAGCAGTTCGGTGATCCGGGCGTGGTTGGGTTCGATGCCGCGGGCGCAGTGGTCGTCGAAGCTGCGCATGCCGTCGCCCAGCAGCCGGATGGACTGGCAGAGGTTATAGGCGATCATCGGCCGGAACACGTTGAGCTCGAAGTTCCCGGACGCGCCCCCGACGCTGATGGCGACATCGTTGCCCATGACCTGCGCGCACAGCATCGTCATCGCCTCGCTCTGGGTCGGGTTGACCTTCCCCGGCATGATCGAACTGCCCGGCTCATTGGCCGGGATCGTGATCTCGCCGAGTCCCGAGCGAGGGCCGCTCGCCATCCAGCGCACGTCGTTGGCGATCTTCAGCAGCGTCGCGGCCAGCCCCTTGAGGACCCCGTGCAACTGGACCAGTGCGTCACACGTCGCCAACGCCTCGAACTTGTTCGGTGCGGTGACGAACTCGAGCCCGGTGAACCGGCTGATTTCGGCAGCGACGGCCACCGCATACCCCTCCGGGGCGTTCAATCCGGTCCCGACCGCCGTGCCACCGAGGGCGAGTTCCCGTACGTGTGACAGCGCGTCGCGAAGGTGCCGGCCCGAGTGGTCGAGAGCAGCCACATACCCACTGAACTCCTGACCGAGGGTCAGCGGCGTGGCGTCCATGAGGTGGGTCCGACCGATCTTGACGATGTCATCGAACTGAGCAGCCTTGTCCGCCAACGTGGTTCGCAACTGGTCGAGCGCCGGCAGGACGGTCCGCTCCACACCCTCGACGGCAGCGATGTGCATCGCTGTCGGGTAGACGTCATTGCTCGACTGGCTCTTGTTCACGTCGTCATTGGGGTGCACCAGTCGGTTCATGCCGCGTTCCCCGCCGAGGATCTCGCTGGCCCGGTTGGCGATCACCTCGTTGAGATTCATGTTCGACTGGGTGCCGGAACCGGTCTGCCAGACCACGAGAGGGAACTCCTCCGGGTGCTGGTCGGCGAGGATCTCGTCGGCCGCAGCGACGATCGCCTCCGACTTGTCCCGGTTCAGGCCGGCCAGGGTGGCGTTGACGACGGCACTGGAGCGTTTGACGATCGCGAGAGCCCGGATGATCTCCGCTGGCTGCCGCTCACCCGAGATGGCGAAGTTCTCCAGCGACCGTTCCGTCTGGGCACCCCACAGCCGGTCGGCCGGCACATCGATCGGGCCCATGGTGTCGTGTTCGGTGCGCATCTCCATGACCCCATCGTCGCGCACCGCGAGGGTCGATAGGGTCGGAGGACGGTCTCAACGAAGGAGAACACGATGCGTGCATGGCAGGTCACTGAACTAGGCGAACCCAAGGACGTCCTCACCGAGGTGGACGCCGAGATGCCGGAGATCCACGGCGCGCAGTTGCGGGTGCGCACCCTGGCGGCGGCGGCGAACTTCCCGGACGTCCTCATGTGCCGCGGGATGTACCAGGTCCGCCCCCCGCTGCCGTTCACGCCCGGCGTCGAGGGATGCTTCGAGGTCGTCGAGGTCGGCCCGAACGTGACCGAATGGGCGGTCGGGGACCGCGTCATCGGCGGCCCGGTCCTGCCGCACGGCGCCTTCGCCGAGTATGCGGTCCTCGACGCGAGCGGGACCTTCGCCGCACCCGAGGCACTGACTCACGAGGAGGCCGCCGCACTGTTCATCGGATACCAGACCGGGTGGTTCGCCCTGCACCGGCGGGCCCGGATCCAGGAGGGCGAGACCCTCCTCATCCACGCAGCGGCCGGTGGGGTCGGCTCGGCGGCGATCCAGCTCGGCAAGGCAGCCGGGGCACGGGTCATCGGGGTCGTCGGCGGTGCCGACAAGGCCGAGTATGCGACCGCGCTCGGTGCCGACATCGTCATCGACCGGCACACGCAGGACTTCGTCGAGGTCGTCAAGGAGGCCACCCACGGCCGCGGGGCGGACGTCATCTTCGACCCCGTGGGTGGGGAGACGTACCAGCGGTCGACGAAGTGCATCGCCTTCGAGGGCCGCATCCTCGTCATCGGATTCGCCGGCGGCGACATCCAACAGGCCGCGCTCAACCACGCCCTGGTGAAGAACTACTCGATCCTCGGGCTGCACTGGGGCCTGTATGCCCACCACGACCCCGCAGCGGTGCGGGCCTGCCACGACGAGTTGACCCGACTCGCCAACGAGGGGATCGTCAAACCCCTGATCGGGGAGGCACGTGGCCTGGATGAGGTGCCGGCGGGTGTTCAGGCGCTCGCCGACGGCAAGACCGTGGGTCGGGTCGTCTTCTCACCGGCCGCGACGAACTGATCCGTCCCCTGCCGGTGTCGTGCACCGGGATCGCTACAGCGCGCTCGACGCCGCGTTCGCTATCCCCGTCGGTGCTGGTCGTGTCGCAGGGGATCGCTACAGCGCGTTCGACGCCGCGTCGGCTATCTCCGTGAATGTGGCCTTCACAGTGGGGATGGCTGCCGCGCGCCCGCGAACTGACCTGCGGCGTCAGCGCTCCAGCGCGGCCAGACCGTTGGCGAGCATCATCTCCACACCGGCTCCGGCATCCTCGAACCCGGCGCCGACGGTCTGCCCCTTGACGTAGCGGTAGTGGATGCCCTCCATGACGCCGGCGAGTTTGTAGTTCGCCAACCCGACATACCACCCGAGGTGGGTCAGGTCGCGGTCGCTCGCGGAGGCATACCGCTCGATGAGCTGCTCATTGGACGGGTAGCCGGCCGCCTGCGGAGCGGTCGCGACCGAATCACCCCAGGCCGGGTGACGGCCCAGGTCGGAATAGACGAGGAGCAGCGCCAGGTCGGTGAGCGGATCACCGATCGTGGACATCTCCCAGTCCAACACCGCCGTGATCGGGTCACCGGCGACGCTGGAGTCGACGAGGAGATTGTCGAGCCGGTAGTCGCCGTGGACGATGCCCGGCGCACCCTGCTCCGGGATCTGCGCCGACAGCGCCTCGAACAGGGCCGTCTCACCGGGCAGATCCCGACTGCGGGAAGCCTCGAACTGGGTCCGCCACCGCTTGACCTGCCGGGCCAGGAAACCCTCGGCCCGCCCGAAGTCCGCGAGCCCGACGTCCGCCGGGTCAACCGAGTGCAGGCCGCCGAGCACCGTCATCATCGCGTCGATGACCGCCTCGGTGCGGTCCGCGCCGAGCTCACCGAGCTCATCCTTGGTGCGGTATGCGGTGCCGTTCGCTTTGGTCATCAGATAGAACGGCGCACCGAGGACGGAGTCATCGGTGCATTCGGCCAGCACATCCGGGACCGGCACGACCGAACCCGCGAGGGCCCGCATGACCCGGGCCTCCCGGCTCATGTCGTGGGCGGTCGCGAGCACGTGCCCGAGCGGTGGCCGCCGGAGGACGAACTCCTGGCCGGCGGCGTCGGTGACGATGTAGGTCAGGTTCGACTTCCCGCCGGCGATGAGGGTCCCGGTCAGGTCGCCGTCGATCAGGCCCGGGCGTTCGGCCTTCAGCCACGGTCCGAGGGCGGTCAGGTCCGCGCCCGGCAGGCGGCTCTCACTCATGGATGCTCCTCACTCACAGGTAGAAGACCGACATCGCCTCGGCGTAGCACGCCGGCTTGTCCGCGCCCTCGAGCTCGACGGTGACGTTCCAGGTGACCTGGGCGCCGTTGTCGGGCAGTCGCTTGACCTCGCCGACCTCGACCGAGCCGCGCAGCC
>DUPF01000202.1 GCA_012838445.1 Intrasporangiaceae bacterium
GGCTCACGCCGCGCTGGTCGACCGCCTGCGTCGACCCTGTCGCCGCGTCCACCGCCGGGCTGCCGGCACCGAGCTGGTGCGTCAGCGTCGGGCCGCCGTTGTCGGCGAGCGGCTCGAGCAGCGCGTCGACACCATGCTGGTCGGTGGCCACCGCGGCACCGCAGCTCGCGTCGGCGACGACGTTGCCACCGGTGGAGGTCAGCACGGCAGCCGGCCCACCGTCGATGATGCACTCGGCACCGCTGTTGCCGGAGATGACCGAGGAGCTGTAGGTCACGTCGACCGGAGCGCCGAACGTGCCGACGAACATGCCGCCCGCGGTGCCAGCGGGGGAGGTGTTGTTCGCGATGGTCACGTGCTCGAAGGTCGAGCTCGCGTCCGTCACGAAGAGGCCACCGCCGTGCCAGCCGGTCGAGGTGTTGCCGGAGATCGTCGAGTTGCGGATCGTCGTGTCGCCGAGCAGTCGCAGGCCGCCGCCGACGTCGTTGCTGCTGTTGCCGCTGATCGTCGTGCCCTCGATGGTCGTGGTCGAGCCGAAGAAGGAGTAGACCCCACCTCCGGCAGCACCCGTCACCGAGTTGTCCGAGATGGTGCTGTCGACGATCCGGACCGACGCGTTCTCGCCGGTGTAGACACCGGCACCGCCCTTCCAGAAGTCGATGCCGTCTGTCGTCACCTGGTTGCCGGTGACGGTCACCCGCTCGAGAGTCAGGTCGCCGTTGTTCAGCACCCCGCCCGCGAGCTGGAAGCCGTACCCGTTGCGCAGGGTGAGGTCCGTGATCGTCGCCGTCGTGCCGCCGGCGACCTCGACGACACGCTGGTCGCCGCCACCGTCCACCGCCAGCCCCGGCGCACCCGAGCCGTCGATCGTGACGTCCTTGCCGAGCGTCAGCGGCGACTGCAGCTCGATCGTCTCGCCCGCGAGAGCCGGGTCGATGTCGACGACCCCGCCGGCGCATACCGAGTTGACCGCTGCGCGAAGGGAACCCGCGCCGGTGTCCTCGAGCGAGGTCACCGTCAGGCTGTCAGCACAGACGAGCCGCAGCTCGTCGATGAGCACCGGGGTCTTCGGCCGCACCTGGGTGGACAGCCGCAGACCGATGACCGCGCTCGTGTCGAGGCGCTCGCCGAACTGCTCGAAGGGGACGGTGACCTGACGCCAACCGGTGAAGCTGTCGACGAAGCGCGTCGTGTGCGTGACCGGCTTGCGGTCGGCCCACCAGCGCATCCATCTCGCCGTGCTCGACGGGGTCGAGGTCGTCTACGTCAACATCCTCGGCGGCTCGGCGATGGGCCTCGCGTCCCGGGTCGGGGGCCAGCTCCCCGCTCACTCGACGGGCGTGGGGAAGGTGATCCTCGCATACAGCCCGAAGGCGGTCGTCACGGCGCGGATCGAGGCCGGCCTGCCGCAGCTCACGCCGCGCACGATCGACACCGCGGACGAGCTGACCCGGGAGCTGCGGCGGATCCGCAGCGTCGGCACGGCGTTCGACGTCGAGGAGTCGCACCTCGGGGTGTCGTGCGTGGCGGCACCGGTGTTCGGCGCCGACCGCAAGATCCTCGCCGGGCTGTCGGTGACCGGGCGCACCGGCTCGCTCGACCCCGTCACGCTGGGGCCGGCCGTGCGGATCGCGGCGTTCACCCTGTCGCGGACGTTGCGTCTCGCCGGGATCTGAGTCGCGGAGCCCCGGGTGCGATGAACGGCCCGAATGGCCGGTGCGACGTTCGACCGAACGGTGCGAGATCTCGCACCGAACTGAGGACTACGCACCAAACGCGGAGGTGAGCGCGGCGGCACCGGCGGCGGCGACCTCGGTGTCCTGCTCGGCTGAGCCCCCCGAGGCACCGACCGCGCCGACGAGCTCGCCGTCGACCCGGATGGGCACGCCGCCGCCGAAGGCGGCGACCCCGGGCCGCTTCGCGATGCCGAACCGGACGGCCTCCTCGGACTCGATGCCCGCATACAGGTCGGCGCTCGGGATGCCGCCGAAGCCGGCGACCGTCCGGGCCTTGTCGATGGCGATGTCACCGGAGAAGGCGAACGCCCCGTCCATCCGGGCGAAGGCGAGCAGAGCGCCGCCGGTGTCGGTGACGGCGATGTTGAACCGGCCGCCGATCTCCTCCGCCCGCGTGAGGGCGGCGTCGAGCGCCAGGCGCGCGCCCGCATACGTCAGAGCATGCGTGGCGCGCACCGGCGGTTGCGTCGACCCCACGAACTCAGGTGAGGACCGAGGTGAACGCGTCGTTGAGCTCACGGGAGTGGTAGAACACGCCCTTGCCGAGCTTCTCCGGGGTCCACACGTTGGTCGGCCGGTCCGGGTAGGCGAGGTAGCCGCCGGCGAAGACCTCGTTGCGGTTGCCGGACGGGTCGAAGAAGTACACCGTCTGGCCGCGGGTGATGCCGTGGCGGGTCGGGCCCACGTCGATCGGGACGTCGTCCATGGAGAAGAGGTCCGCGGCGCGACCGACCTCGGTCCAGTCACCGAGCCGGAAGGCGAAGTGGTGGAGCTTGCCCTGCGGACCGGAGAGGACGGCGAGCTGGTGGATCTGGGCGGTGTTCGTCATCCACGTCGCGATGATGTCCGCGTCGTCGTCGAGGCTCGTCTGGACGCGCTCGGTCGCGAAGAAGCCGAAGACATCGGTGAGGAAGCGGTCCATGAGGCCCGGGTCCTCGGCGGTGACGAGGGAGTGGTCGAGCGCGGGGACGCCGACCCCCACGAGGTGACGCGGGAAGGCGTCGGGGTTGTGCGTGCCGACCTCGGTGCCGATGAGGGTCGCCTGGTGGTAGACCTCGAAGACGTGGTCGCTCGGCGTCGTGAACCGGATGCCGTCGCCGATCTCCGGGTTCTCGCCCTTGCTCATCCGCTCGACGGTGACGCCGAAGGCCTGGGCCTTCTTCTCGATGATGTCGATGTCCTCGGACTTCTCGACCTTCCAGCCGTACTTCACCACGCCGACGCCGCCCTCTTCGAGGACGACCGAGTGGTGGTCCCACTCGTCCCAGCCCTTGTAGAACA
>DUPF01000017.1 GCA_012838445.1 Intrasporangiaceae bacterium
GCCGAGACCTCCCGGGCACCGACGATGGCGCTCAGCGCGGTGAGCAGTCGGTCGACGTCGGAGTCGTCGGTGTAGGGCGCCAACCCGACCCGCACGGCACCCTCGTCGCCGAGACCGAGGTGACGCGAGCATTCCAGCGCATAGAAGTGCCCCGCGGGCGCGTTGACGCCCGCCTCGGCAAGGCCCCTGCTCACCGCCTGCGGATCGATCCCGTCGACGGAGAACAGCAGCGTCGGCGTGCGGTGCGGCGCGTTGGAGTGCACGGTCACCCCCGGCAGGGCGCGGATCCCGGCCTCGAGCCGCTCCAGCAGGGCCTCCTCGTGGGACTCGAGCACCGCATACGACCGGAGTATGCGGTCCCTGCGACTCCCGGTGTCCGCACCTGAGTCGGCCAGTCCGGCGAGGAAGTCCACCGCGGCGGTCGTGCCGGCCATGAGCTCGTAGGGCAGGGTGCCGAACTCGAACCGTTCGGGGATCTCGTCGGTCGAGGCGAGGAGTTTGTCGGGGCGCAGCACCTCGAGCAGGTCGGGGCGTGCGGCTGCGACGACGCCGCAGTGCGGTCCGAGCAGTTTGTAGGGCGAGCAGGTGACGAAGTCGGCGCCGAGGGTGGCCAGGTCGATCGAGGTGTGCGCCGTGGCGTGGACCCCATCGACCCAGACGAGCGCCCCGACGGCGTGCGCGAGAGCGGCAATCCTCGTGACCGGGGGCCGGGTGCCGATGAGGTTGGACGCCGCGGTCAGGGCGACGAGTCGGGTGCGTTCGTTGAGGTGCGGGGTGAAGTGTTCCTCGTCCTGGGCGCCGGTCGCGGCGTCGAAGTCGGCCCAGCGGACCGTTGCACCGACGGCCTCGGCGGCCTGGATCCAGGGGCGGATGTTGCTGTCGTGGTCGAGGCGGCTGACGACGATCTCGTCACCGGGCGCCCAGGTCTTGGCCAGCGTCCGGGAGAAGTCGTAGGTGAGTTGAGTTGCGCTGCGGCCGAACACGATTGACCGCGCGTCGGTGCCGAGCAGGTCGGCCAGGGCGAGGCGGCACTGCGCGACGATGTCCTCGGCGCGACGTTCGGCAGCGGTGACGTGGCCGCGGTTGGCGATCGCCGAGACGAGCGTGTCGGCCACCGCCTGGGCGACGACGTCGGGGGTCTGGGTGCCGCCGGGTCCGTCGAAGTGGGCCGCGCCGTCACGCAGGGCAGGGAAGTGGGAGCGGATGCGCTCGACGTCATAGCTCATGCCCACATCATCGGCGATCATCGGTCACGGCAGACACCGGCGCCCGACCCGCGCCACCGCAGGTAGGTTGGACGGCATGTCCGCCCGTCCCCTCGAGGAGCTCGTCCACCCCTCGTGGCTGCCGGCGCTGCACCCCCATCAGGACACCCTCACCCGGCTCGGTGAGTTCCTGCGCGAGGAGGTCAGCGCAGGCCGGGGCTACCTCCCGGCGGGGCAGCATGTGCTGCGCGCCTTCGAGCAGCCCCTGGACGACGTCCGGGTCCTCATCGTCGGCCAGGACCCCTACCCGACCCCCGGTCATGCCATCGGCCTGTCCTTCGCGGTCGCCCCGGACGTGCAGCCGATCCCCCGCAGCCTGGCGAACATCTTCACCGAACTCGGCACCGATCTCGCTCTGCCGCAGCCGAGTTCAGGCGACCTGACCCCGTGGGCGGAGCGAGGCATACTCCTGCTCAACCGGGTCCTGACGGTCCGGCCAGGCGCACCTGCCAGCCACCGCGGCAAGGGGTGGGAGGACCTGACCGCGGCCGCGATCGATGCCCTCGCCCGGCGCGGCGCTCCGCTCGTCGCGATCCTCTGGGGCCGGGATGCGCGCAACCTCGCGGGCCGTCTCCCCGGCATCCCGTGCATCGAGTCCGCCCACCCCTCACCCCTGTCGGCCCGCTCGGGGTTCTTCGGCTCCCGCCCGTTCAGCCGCGCCAACGACCACCTGCGCCGCCTCGGCGCCCCGCCGATCGACTGGAGGCTGCCATGACCGTCCCCGCCGACCAACCGCGCGTCTGGGAACGCTACGTCGCCATCGGCGACTCCTTCACCGAGGGTATGGTCGACCCGGATCCGGCCGACCCCACCCGGTTCCGCGGTTGGGCGGACCGGTTGGCGGAGCATCTGGGCAAACGGGCCGCGGAGCACGGGCGTGAGTTCCAGTATGCGAATCTCGCCGTCCGTGGTCGCAAGACGGCTGACATCGTGGGGCCTCAGTTGGATCGCGCGTTGTCCATGACGCCCGACCTGGTCTCGATGGTCGGCGGCGGCAACGACATCCTCCGTCCGGCGGTCGATCTGGACGACCTGGCCGCCCGCCTCGACAAGGCGGTCGCGACGATCCGGGCCGCCGGCGCCGACGTGCTCCTGTGCACGCCGACCGACCCGCGCCACGCGGGGATCTTCAAGCCGCTGCGGGCTCGGCACGCGATCCATACCGCGAATCTGTTCACGATCGCCCAGAACAACGGGGCGCACATCATCAACCTGTGGGGTCTGGTGGCCACTCAGGACTGGCGGATGTGGGGTGAGGACCGCATCCATCCCTCCGCCGAGGGCCATGAGCGGATCACCCAGGCGGCCCTGCTCGCCCTCGGGCTTCCGGAGACCGACCCGCACTGGCGCGACCCGTTGCCGCCGATGGATCGGGCGAGTCGGCGTGAGGAGTTCCGTGAGCACGCCGCCTGGGCGCGCACGCATGCGGCGCCGTGGGTGCAGCGTCGGCTGCGCGGCACCTCCTCCGGGGACATCATCGAACCCAAGCGGCCGGACCTCGGCCCGATCTGACTCGAGGACCCAGCCGCACAGTTGCCGCACCTGCGGTGTTAGTCTTAGATCCATGACGCACCTGCGGATCTCTGAGGCAGCCGAACTCCTCAGCGTCTCGGACGACACCGTGCGACGCATGGTGGACTCCGGTCGACTCCCGGCCACGAAGGACGACGCCGGTCGCCTCGTCGTGGCCGGCGCTGACCTGGCCACCGTCGCCGTCGAGGTCGCCTCACCGCCGACCCCCGGACCGGTGACCGACGAGTCGGCTCGCAACCGGATGCGCGGGATCGTCACCCGGGTCCTCAAGGACACGGTCATGGCTCAGGTCGAGATGCAGTGTGGCCCGTTCCGGGTCGTCTCGCTGATGTCCAGGGAGGCGGCCGAGGAGCTCCATCTCGAGGTCGGGTCCGTCGCCGTCGCATCGATCAAAGCAACCAACGTCATCGTAGGAGTCCCCTGATGAAGCCCCTCAAAGTCCTCGGCGCCCTCGCCGCCTCGACGCTGCTGCTCGCCGGGTGCGGCGGCAGCTCGACGCCGGACACCACACCGACCACCGACGCACCGGCGGGCTCGAACGAGACGACCGATGCCGCCGGCGGTGAGGAGATCACCGGCACCGTGACGGTCCTGGCGGCCGCGTCCTTGACCGAGGCCTTCACCGAGCTCGCCGAGCAGCTCAAGGCCGAGCACCCGGGGATCACGGTCGAGTTGTCCTTCGGGTCCAGCACGACGCTGGCCCAGCAGATTGCGGAGGGGGCGGATGCAGACGTGTACGCGAGCGCGGGGCGGGGCGCGGTCGACCACCTGCCCGACGACTTCGCCGCCAACGGCGACACCGCGGACATCGCCTCCAACGTCCTGGAGATCGCTGTCCCCAAGGGCAACCCGGGTGGCGTCAAGGGTCTGAACGACTTCACCCGCGCCGACATCGACACGGTCCTGTGTGCCGAGACGGTGCCGTGCGGCAAGGCCGCGGACGAGGCGTTCAGCAAGGCGAACCTCACCCCGACGCCGGTCTCGCGCGAGATCGACGTCAAGGCGACCCTGTCGAAGGTCACCCTCGGTGAGGCAGACGCGGCGATCGTCTACCAGTCCGACGTCGCGACCGCCGGCGACGACGTCGAGGGCGTCGACATCCCGGAGGACCAGAACGTCAAGATGGCCTACCCGATGCTGTGGTCCAACACGGACGCGGCCACGATCGCCTTCGTCGAGCTCGTCAAGGGGCCGGACGGTCTAGCGGCCCTGTCCAAGGCCGGCTTCGGAGCACCGTGATCCCCCGATCGCGGTGACCTCGAAGACCTCGACTCCCATCACGGGACGGTCAGCACTGCGCGGCCGGGGCGTTCTCTTCGTCCCGGCCGTGCTGGCTGTTCTCCTTGTCGTCCTGCCTCTGATCGGGCTGCTCCTGCGCACGGAGTGGACCTCGCTGTGGACCCACCTCAGCGCCCCGGTCGTGTGGCCGGCGATCCGCCTGTCGATCATCACCACGGTCGTCACCCTCGTCCTGGCGATCGTCCTCGGAACTCCCCTGGCGTGGTTACTCTCCCGCACCTCCGGTCGGCTCGCGACCTGGTTGCGGGCGGTGCTGACGGTCCCGGTCGTGCTGCCCCCGGTCGTCGGTGGTGTCGCGCTGCTGATGGCCTACGGCCGCAACGGATTCGTCGGCGGACCGATCTTCTCGGCCTTCGGGGTGCGGGTCCCGTTCACCGTGTATGCGGTGATCCTCGCCCAGCTCTTCGTCTCCCTGCCCTTCTATGTCCTCTCCGTCGAGGGCGCGATGCGCTCCGTCGACCAGCGCTACGACGCGATCGCCGCGACCCTCGGCGCCTCCCCGACCCGGGTCTTCATGCGGGTCGCCCTGCCGCTGGCCGGACCCGGAATCGCCGCCGGTGCCGCCCTGGCCTGGGCCCGTGCGCTCGGTGAGTTCGGGGCGACGATCACCTTCGCGGGCAACTTCAGCGGCCGTACCCAGACCGCTCCCCTGGCCGTCTATGTCGCACTGCAGGACAACCCCCAGGCCGCTATCGCCTTGTCGATCGCGATGCTCACCGTCTCGATCATCGTCCTCGGCATGCTGCGCGGACGGTGGATGGCATGACTCTCGACGCCCACATCCACACCCGCCGCGGCACCTTCGAGGTCGAACTCCCCCTCGTCCTCGAATCCGGTTCTGTCGTAGCGCTGCTCGGTCCGAACGGGTCGGGCAAGACGACGACGATCGATGCGATCTCCGGGCTGCTTCCGCTCACCGGGGGCCATGTCAGGGTGGACGGGGAGACCTGGGCGGACGCGCATACCTCCCTGCCGCCGCAGGAGCGCCGCACCGGACTGGTCGCGGCCCAGCACCTGCTCTTCCCGCACCTGACCGCGATCGACAACGTCGCCTTCGGACCGGTCAGCAGGGGTATGCGTCGCGCACCGGCCCGACAGCGCGCCCAGCGGGAGTTGGAGGTGCTCGGCATCGGTCACCTCGGTGAGCGCAAACCGAGCGCCCTGTCGCAGGGGCAGAGCCAGCGTGCCGCGCTCGCCCGGGCGCTGGCCACCGATCCGGCGGTCCTCCTCCTCGACGAACCCCTCTCGGCGCTCGACCCGACCACCCGGGCCGAGGTGCGTGCCGTGCTGGGTCGTCGGCTGGCCGAATTCGACGGTGTGACAGTGCTGGTCACCCACGACCCGCTCGATGCGCTCACCCTCGCGAACCACCTGGTCTTCATCGAGGACGGTCGGATCGTGCAGTCCGGTCCCCCGGCCGAGGTCATCGCCCGCCCCCGCGACCCCTACGTGGCCCACGTCGTCGGGCTGAACCTCTATCCCGGCAAACCGCTCGACGGGAGTGTCGTCGCGACCGATCTCGGTCCGGTCACCACAAGCGGTCTGAACCACGAGGGCCCGTCCTGGGTGACCTTCGCCCCCGCCTCGGTCTCGCTGTACGCCGAGCGGCCGGACGGCTCGCCCCGCAACGTGTTCCACACGACGGTCAACTCGGTCGAGGTGCTCGGCCAGTTGGCGCGGGTGCGACTCACGACGGCGGACGATCACGCCATCGTCGCCGAGATCACGACCGTGTCGGTCGCGGACCTGCGGCTGCAGACCGGCAGCGAGGTCTGGGCGAGCATCAAGGCCGCGGAAGTGATCGCATACCCGGCCTGACCTCTGGCGCCCCTGCTCGGGGCGAGGTGCGAATCCGGCGCGACGCTAGCGCAATCCGCGCAGATAGACGTCGATGAGCCAGTCCGTCAGGTCCGGCACGAACCCCCGAACCTCCTCGGGCAGCGGCCGGGTCACTGCTGCGAGGCCGGCGTTGAACTGGATGACGGGCACCTTCTCCCGGACCAGGCCGGCCTGCCAGGCCTGCTCGATCAGCCGCTCGACCCGGGCGAAGGCCTCCGCCCGCGCCTGCCGCAGCGGCTCCGGCGGCCTCTCGACGTCGAGGCGGTGACCGAGCGCCGGGACGATCACACCGAGACGCAGCCGCCCCATACCTCGTCCGAAGGCACGCCAGGCGGCCTCGGGGTCGGCGTCCCAGTCCTCCTCGCACCGGGTGATCACCGCGTGGACATCCTCCAGCACATCGAAGGCGACCGCGAGGATGAGCGCGTCACGGTCCGGGAAGTGCCGGTAGAGCGTGGCGATCCCGACCCCGGCTTCGGTGGCGACGGCGCGCAGCGGGACCTCGACGCCGCGTTCGGCGAAGAGGGTGCGTGCCGCGCTCAGAACTGCGGCGCGGTTCGCTCGCGCGTCGGCCCTCATCCGTACTCCTCCTCGTGCTCCTCCTCGTCGGGGCAATTGACTTGACCTCACCATAACCGGAGGATTAGGCTCCAGTTAAGTGGAGCGCTTCGCTCCGCTTAATCCAGTCAGGAGTCCTCCAGATGCCGTCGCTCACCGATCGTCGCCCCCCGTTGCCGGCCCTCGTCGTCGGTCTCGCCGCCGTCGTCGCCGTGATGCTGCTCGCGTTCCTGACTCCCGCGATCAACTCCGGAGCCTCGGACCTGCCGCTCGCGGTGAGTGCTCCCCCGCCAGCGCTCGAGCAGATCAGCGGCGCACTCGAGCAGATCAATCCGGGTGCCTTCGAGATCACCGCCGTCGACGGACCCGAGTCCGTCACTGCTGCCGTCGAGGATCGCGACGCCATCGGTGGTCTGGCGCTCGGACCCGACGGCGTCACCGTCGTCACCGCGGGCGGCGCCGGGGCTCCGTATGCCGCTGCCCTTCGCGGTATCGGAGGAGCGTTGGAGGCACAGGGGCAGCAGGTGACCTACACGGACGTCGCGCCGCTGACCGCGAAGGATCCGTTCGGTGTCGGTCTGGCCTCACTCGCCCTCCCGTTGATCTTCGGCGGGCTCGCCTCCGGCGCGCTCTTCTCCCAGTTCGTGCGCAGCAGCGCGGCCAAACTCGCCGGCGTCCTGGGTGTCTCGGTCCTCGCCGGATACACCGCCGCCCTCATCGTGCAGACGTGGTTCGGTGCCGTCGAGGCGAACTACTGGCTGCTCGGCGCCGTCATCGCGTTGGGCATCGCCGCCATCTCGGCCACCGTTCTCGGCCTCGAGGCGATCCTGGGCCGAGCCGGGATCGCGCTCGCCGCCGTGCTGCTCCTCTTCATCTCCAACCCCCTCTCCGGGCTGACCGCCGGACCGGACTGGTTGCCCGCACCGTGGGGTGCCATCGGACAGCTCCTCCCGCTCGGGGCGGCCTCGACCGCGCTGCGCTCCACCGCATACTTCGACGGACGCGGGATGACCACGGCCCTGATCGTCCTCGCCGCCTGGACCGTCATCGGCCTGGCCCTGGTGTTCCTCACCAGTGGGCGTCGAGCACAGCGCGAACCGGCGCCCTCCCCGGCCTGAGGATCGAGCCGGCCTCCGATACATTCGGGTCATGGCAGCAACGAGGCTCATGCCCACCGACATCGGCTCGGACCTGATCGAACTCACCCGCGAGATCGTCGACAAGGAACTGCGACCCCGGGTCGATGACGCCGAACGCGCAGCCGCGCCCGAGGCCCTCGCCGCCAATCCGGGCTCGGTCGACGAGATCTTCCCGCGCGAGGTCTTCCGCGCCCTCGGCCAGGCGGGGCTGATGTCGCTGCCCTACCCCGAGCAGTACGGCGGCGGCGAACAGCCCTACGAGGTCTACCTCCAGGTGCTCGAGGAGATCGGCGCGGCGTGGATGTCGATCGCCGTCGGCGTCTCCGTGCACGCCCTGACCTGCTATCCCGTCATGACGTTCGGCACCGACGAGCAACGTGAGCGGTTCCTGCCGGACATGCTCTCGGGAGACTGGCTCGGCGCATACTGTCTCTCCGAACCGCTCGCCGGATCCGACGTCGCCTCGATGACCACCCGGGCCACCCGCGACGGCGACTCCTACGTCATCAAGGGTCGCAAGGCGTGGATCAGCCATGCCGGGCACGCCGACTTCTACA
>DUPF01000289.1 GCA_012838445.1 Intrasporangiaceae bacterium
AGCGTTCGCTTCACACGCGAGAGGTCATGGGTTCGAGTCCCTTCACGTCCACCCAAGCCCGCAGGACTTCGTCCTCGCGGGCTTCCGTGTCCCTGCTGGGGCCCGCCTTCACGTCCACGCCCCCGAGGGCCTTGCCCCCTGTCCTTGGACACAGGGTGGGTTACGCCGCTGACGGGAGCGTAGCGGCGGTGAGGGCCTCGTAGGCGATCGGGCTGCGGTAGCCGCACCAGGAGTGCCTGCGACGAGTGTTGTAGCGGGTCAGCCACCGGAACGCCTGGCGGCGGCAGGTAGCCTCATCGGGCCAGCAGTTCTGGTCCTGCAGTACCTCTCTCTTGAAGGTCGCGTTGAACGCCTCGGCCAAGCTGTTGTCCGCGCTTGTGCCGACCGCGCCCATCGACTGGGTCACCCCGAGCGTGGCGCACAACCTCGCGAAATCCTTTGACGTATAGACCGACCCGTGGTCCGAGTGGAAGATCGCGCCGGCCAGGCTGCCGCGGGTCGCCGCGGGTCGCCTTCAGGGCATCCTCGACCAGCTCGGTGCGCATGTGGTCCGCGACCGCCCACCCGACCAGCCGCCGCGAGTGGCAGTCGATCACGGTGGCCAGGTACAGGTTGCTGCCGTCCGCGATCGGCAGGTACGTGATGTCCCCGACGTAGCGCAGGTTCGGCGCGGGCGCGGTGAAGTCCCGCTCGAGCAGGTCGGGCACCTTCTGGTTCGCCGGCTCGGGGATCGTGGTGCGCACCTTCCGTCGGCGCCGGTAGCCGCGGATCCCGTCCTGGCGCATCACCCGCGCAACCCGCTTGTGGTTGACCCGCTCGGCCTCGTCCGCGCCGTCGTTCAGCTCCGCGGTGATCCGAGGCGCGCCCATCGTGGTGTCCTGCTCGTGGACCGCCCGGATCCTCTCCGCAAGCCGCGCGTCAGCCTCGGCCCTGGCTTCTCGGGCAGGCGCGGCGGCCTGCCATGCATAGAACGACGAACGCTCGACCTCGAGCAACTCGCACAACCGCTTCACCTCGTAGGCGTGCTGGTGGTCGGCGACGAACTGGAAGCGGGTCACCAGTTCGTCTCCCCGGCGAAATACTTGGCCGCCGACCGGAGAATGTCGCGCTCGACTGTCAGCTTGGCCTGCTCCGAACGCAGCACGGCGTTCTCCGCTTCCAACCGCCTGATCCGCTCCTCGGGCGACTGGTCCATCATCCCGGCGCCAGAGGTCCCAGGCTGGGGCTGCGGTTTGAGCGGGCTGCGGGTCAAGCTCCCATCAGCGGCCGTCTTCTTGCCGGTCCCATGCAGGTCGAGCCAGTGCCGCAGCGTGCCCCGCTCAATGCCCAGGTCCTCGGCGATGCCACGCACCGTCGCGCCCGGAGTGGACTCGTACAAGTCGACGGCCTGCCGACGAAACTCATCGGAGTAGTTCTTGCGGGCCATGGTTCAGGATCATCTCGCTCTCTCCCGCACTGCGGGATTCAGCGTGTCCAAGAACCAGGGTCAGGGCCCAAGCCCCGAAGTGCGTCCGCCCAACCTTGTGCGATTCTCTGGTCATCAACCAACTGGTCGAGGACCAACGTCCGCTTCCCCATGACAACCACCTGCCGGCAGAGCCGCGTGGTCAAGGCGCACATCGGGGAAAGTAACCGCTATCGCACTGGATCAGGTTCGATACGGAGCACG
>DUPF01000203.1 GCA_012838445.1 Intrasporangiaceae bacterium
ACCTGCGGAAACGTCTTTCGACGTCGTCCGGCGTCAGCCGCCGTTCTTCGTTGGTTGGTGTAAGTGTGTGACCAGAACCATGCACCGCCGCCCGCGAGCACGGCCGCCAGACCGACATGAACTCTCTATGGCAAGGTTGTCCAGGGTCCGATGGGGCGACCGGGCTCGTATCCACCGATGCCCCTCCCCCACTGGTTCCGGGCGCGCGCTCGTTGATCCATGCCTTGGTCAGCAGGGCGAGGCTGACGGGGATCATGAGGGTGAACTTGATGCGTTCCAGGCCGAAGTCAGGGCGATGAGGTGGTGCCAGCCCGGTCAGCCGGTCGAGCATCCGGGTGCTGGCCATCGTGGCCATCGAGGATGACGAGCTGACCCTTCTTGAAGGCAACGGCGGGGTGGTTCCGGTCGTGCTCGTGGAGCCACTTCGCGGTGTTCTCGCCGTCCTGATGAGGTCGACCTACCCCGACGCCACCGGGGCATAACGCAGGATCCCAGCCGCCTCCACCCCGTCCGGCAGATCCTCGGCCCGCACCGCAAGCACGCGGGCACCGGTCGCGATCGCCCGCCGTGCGATCTCCTCGATGGCGTCGTGGCCTGCCTCGTCGCCGAGAACCAGGGAGCCGTCGTCATCGACCGTTCCCGCAGCCCTGGCGTCCATGTCCACCACGAGCGTGTCCAGGTTCCCCCACGCCGCGGCTCGGGCCAGGTCGCTGAGGTCGGCCGACCCCCGTCCGGCGTTCTTCCGCTCCTGATAGGTGGAGTGGAGCTCGGCCAGCTCGTGGGCATAGAACTCGTCGAGGACCCCGCGCACCTGGTCGGCGATCTCCGCATTCGTCAACTCGTCGGCGTTGCCCCGGATCGACTGCTCAGCGAGATGCGCGTACCCGCACAGCCCGCGATAGATCGTCAGCATCGGTTCGGTGGCGGCCAGAACCAGCGGCACGGACTCGCTGTTGAGGAACGGTCGCAGGGCATGATCAACCGCACGCGCGTACTGGGTGAGGCGCACCTTGCGGCCCTCGTCGCCGACCAGCCGACGGTGGTGGGAGCGCCCGCTGATCGACTCCACAGCCACCGCGCTCACGGCGTCGCTCGGCAGCCCGGGAACATCGATCTCCTGCGGCGGCAACCCGGCGCTGATCTCGATGAGCCGGGCGCTGTTCTGTGAGAGGGCCAGGGCGAACGCGGCGTTGGGAAAGGTCAGGGCGCGCAGCAGTGGCGTGATCGCGAATCGATCGCTGACGCTGACGCGGGCGGCCAGATCACTGGGCAGGCGGAACTCGGTGATCCCGTCCGATGTGACGAAGACCGCGAGGCTGTTGCCCAGGTCCGTCCAGAACTCGTCGTCGTCGAGCAGCCGTTGAGGTGCTCCTCGATCTCCTGATAGCCGCGCTTCTCCGCCCGATCCTTCAACTCCGCCAGCGCGGGATCCACCAACTCGCGCATCCTGAGCCGGTTGTGGACCGCGTCGCTCTTCTGCGTGCTCGTCGGAAGATAGATGGTCACGCTGAGCGGATCCCGGGCCGCTGCCAGTCGTTCTACGTCGGCGCGGGTGGGTAGGTCGATGTGCATGACTCATTCCTTGTCGAGGTAGATAACGTCATTGTCGTCCAGATCGAGCATCGCAGATCCAGGACCGGGTCATGCGGTCGGGGGCATCACCGCCAGAAGGGTGGTTGCGGGAATTCGTCGCTAGAAGGGCAGCGCGGCCACGAGACCAGCCGGTCGCCCCTCCTCGATGTACCACTCGTCACCGAACGCCATCGCGAAGTGCTCGGCCGGCATCGCCAGCATCCAGCCCACATCCTCCTGAGATGCGTGGCACGCCAAGGCCGCTCGCTTGGTCTCCAGGACCGGTCGGACATCGACCTGCCAGTGCAGCTCGGACTCCGGGGTGCCGATCGGATAGCCGTCGTCGCCCGGCGCGTCCGGATCCCAGTCGTCCTGATCGCCCACCATCCCGGCCTCCTTGGCGGAGTCGTACAGCCGGCGCATCTGGTCCCGGTTCATCGTTCCCTGCAGTTCGCGGGGCGCCCGCGCTGCGAGGTCGAGCGCGCGCCGCACCACCCGATGTACCTTGACGTGGTCCGGATGCCCGTAGCCGCCGTGCCAGTCGTAGCCGACGACGACGTCGGCGTCCTCTTCGTCCAGGATCGCGGCCAGCCGGAGCGCTGCCTCCTCGGTCTCCGCGACATGGAAGGACTCGACATGCGAATTCTGTTCCCATCCGGTCATGCCCGAGTCGGCATACCCCAGCCAGACGACCCGCTCAGTACCGAGCAGGGCCGCCGAGGCCTGCGCTTCGGCGCGGCGACGGCTCACCACATTCTCCCCCTCCACCAGGTCGGCGGGAACTGTGCCGTGGTCGCCGTTGGTCGCATACACACAGACGACCCGGTGGCCGGCATCGGTGGCGAGTCTCATGGTGCCGGCCGTCTGAGACGCCTCGTCGTCGGGGTGGGCGTGGACGATGACGATGGTGGTCACAAAATGACAGGGTATGCGGTGCGTCGCGAGATTTCACGACGCACCGCATACCTCCTGGGTCTTTCGGCGGGTTCGTGCGCGATCAGGTCAGGTCGAAGACCAGCCGCGCCGGCACCTTGCCGGAGAGGACCTCCTCGAAGCAGTCGTTGACCTCTTCGAGCCGGCGGGTCTGCGTGATGACCTGGGTGCGGCCCATGGCGTGCAATGCGAAGGTCTCCGCCAGGTCGTTGCGCGTGCCGACCAGGGAGCCGTGCACCGAGATCCCGTTCAGAACCGTCTCGAAGACCGGCAGGGTCAGCCGGTTGTCGGACGGCAGCCCCACGAGCACCAGACGCCCTCGTGGGTTGAGTGCGGCATGGGCGGAGGCCATGACGCCGGGCGAGGGCACGGTCACCAACGCGATGTCGGCACCGCCGATCGCGGCGACCTCGGCGGCGAGGTCGCCCCGCGCGTCGATGACGTGGTCCGCCCCGAGCTCTTCGGCCAGCGCCAACTTGTCGTCATCGACATCAACCGCGATCGTGCGCCCGCCGAACACCTCGCCGTACTGCAGACCCAGGTGGCCCAGTCCCCCGATGCCCACCACCATGATCGTCTCGGTCGGCTGCGGGGCGACTGACTTCAGGGCCGCATAGGTGGTGACCCCGGCGCACGTCAGCGGGGCCGCGTCGAGTGAGCTGACCTCCTCGGGCACACGCACCACGTGGCTCGCGTAGCCGACGGCGTACTCCGCATAGCCACCGTTCATCGTGTAACCCATGTACTGAGGGCTCTGGCAGTAGGTCTCGTGACCACCGATGCAGTAGCGGCAGTTCCCACAGGCGTGGGCCAGCCAGGGCAGCGCTACCCGATCGCCGATCTCCAGGGTCGTGACCCCCTCGCCGAGCGACTCGACCAAGCCGACACCTTCGTGACCGGGGATGAGTGGGAGTGTGGGCTTGACGGGCCAGTCGCCGTGTGCGGCGTGGATGTCGGTATGGCACAGACCGCTGGTTTCAATGCGCACCAGGACCTGTCCGGGGCCCGGCTCGGGCCGCTCCACCTCCCCGACGCGCAATGGACGTCCGAATGTGTCTACAACTGCGGCCTTCATGGCGCACTCCTCATCGTCGGGGTCTACTACTACCTAGTGTAGTAGTAGATTGTCGAGGTGGCGGCAACACATCCAGGTGTGACCTCGGGATCACCTGCCGGCCGGGGGTCATGGCCGGCGGGAGTCCGCCACCTCAATTGGGGCACCCCGACCGATGACCTCGGCGAAGGCCTGTTCGGCACCGGGCCACGGCTCGCGGGGGTCGACCCAGTCCTCTGTCTCGGCCAGCGCCCACTCCGCCCACTCCTGCACCGCCGACTGCAGGTCACTGACGAGTCGGATGCTCAGCGCGTTGACCGAGCGTCGCTCCGGGACCGCCCGGGCATCGACGGCTGCGGCGACCGTCGCCAGTTCGGCCTGGTCCGAGATCGCCTGGTGGAGCAGCCGTTCCAGAGTGTCCCGCAGCTCGCCCGCCGAGCCCAGGTCACCGAAGAACACCCGGATGACGTCCTCGGCCTCGAAGGTCAGACCGGCCGAGCCGGACCCCTCACCGAGCCACTCGAGCAGGGCTGCGCGGCCCGCTTCGGTGATCGCGTATCGGGTGCCCTTGCGTCGGCCGCGGGTGTGCGGGTGCGCTTCGGCCAGGCCCAGGCCGACCAGCTTGGGGGGCACCGCGAGCAGCTGACGCTGAGCCCGTGGCCAGAACCAGCTCAGTGAGCGGCCCGCCTGCTTGGCCAGTTCATAACTCGTCCACGGGCGTGGCCAGTCCTCGATGGCGAGCAACCCCAGGAGGCTGGCCGCGGTCGCGTTCAGTTTGGTGCCGGGGGTCTTCCGTTCGACATCAGGAGATGTGATGGTCATCCGGACCAACCTTCCAGGGACTAGAGAGTCCCAAATAGGGCTCTTTACATGGTGTGATCTTCACTATACGCTCTGACAGCACACCCCCACTGCTCGTGGCGGGCAACACCATCGGTCAGCAGACGAAGGACGATGACGATGTCTTCCACCACTCCACAGCGCACGCTCCTCATCACCGTCGCCCACCCCGACGACGAGACCTTCGAGTGCGGTGCCCTGATCGCGAACGCGGCAGCATCCGGCATCCGGGTGATCGTCTGCAGCGCGAGCCGAGGTGAACTCGGCGAGGATGCCAGCGGCCTGTATCCCACCCCGGCGGCTCTGGGCGCGGCC
>DUPF01000018.1 GCA_012838445.1 Intrasporangiaceae bacterium
CCCCGAGCCAGCCGAACCCGAAGTCCGACGCGCCGAAGCCCGGCGCACGTCCGGGCAACAACCCGTTCGCGTCCCAGCAGGGTATGCCGCGCCCGCCGGCCGGTCGGGGCGCACCCGGGCCGCGTCCGGCTGCCCCCCGCCCCGGTGGGATGCGTCCCAACCCGGGCATGATGCCGGACCGGGCCGCGGTTCCGCGTCCCGGTGAGCGTCCGGCCGGTGGCCGGGGTCGTCCCGGTGGACCCGGTGGCGGACCCGGTGGTCGTGGCGGCTTCGGTGGTCGTCCCGGTCCTGGCCGCGGTGGCACCCAGGGTGCGTTCGGCCGAGGTGGTGGCCGTCCGGTCCGGGGCCGCAAGTCCAAGCGCGCCAAGCGCCAGGAGTTCGAGCAGATGCAGGCGCCGACCATCGGTGGCGTCTCGGTGCCCCGGGGCGACGGTTCGACCGTCGTGCGGGTGCGTCGCGGCTCGTCGCTGATGGACTTCGCCGACAAGATCAACGCCGACCCGGCAGCGCTGGTGACGGTGCTGATCCACCTCGGTGAGATGGCCACGGCGACCCAGAGCCTCGACGAGGACACCTTCAAGCTGCTCGGCGCCGAGCTCGGCTACGACGTTCAGGTCGTCTCCCCCGAGGAGGAGGAGCGCGAGCTGTTCGACTCGTTCAACATCGACCTCGAGTTCGGTATCGACACCGAGGACGACGAGGACCTGCAGCCGCGTCCGCCGGTCGTGACCGTCATGGGTCACGTCGACCACGGCAAGACCCGCCTGCTCGACGCGATCCGCAACGCCGACACCGGATCCGGTGAGGCGGGCGGGATCACCCAGCACATCGGCGCCTACCAGATCCACAAGGAGCACGAGGGGGTCGACCGGCCGATCACGTTCATCGACACCCCGGGTCACGAGGCCTTCACGGCCATGCGGGCCCGTGGTGCGAAGGTCACCGACATCGCGATCCTCGTGGTCGCGGCCGATGACGGCGTCATGCCGCAGACCGTCGAGGCGCTCAACCACGCCCAGGCTGCGGATGTGCCGGTCGTCGTTGCGGTCAACAAGATCGACGTCGAGGGCGCCAACCCGGCCAAGATCCGGCAGCAGCTCACCGAGTACAACCTGATCGCCGAGGAGTACGGCGGCGACACGATGTTCGTCGATGTCTCGGCCAAGCAGGGCGAGAACATCAACGAGCTGCTCGAGGCGGTCCTGCTCACCGCGGACGCCGCCCTCGACCTGCGGGCCAACCCGGACCGGGACGCCCGCGGTGTCGCGATCGAGGCCAACCTCGACAAGGGCCGCGGCGCCACGGCGACTGTCCTGATCCAGAGCGGCACGCTCAAGGTCGGCGACGCGATCGTCACCGGCAGCTCCCACGGCCGGGTCCGTGCCCTGCTCGACGAGCACGGCGAGGCGGTCGAGGAGGCGGGTCCGTCCCGTCCGGTGCAGGTGCTCGGATTGTCCTCGGTGCCGCGCGCCGGTGACACCTTCGTCGTCGCCCCCGACGACCGGACCGCCCGCCAGATCGCCGAGAAGCGTGAGGCGGCCGACCGGCAGGCCTCGCTGGCCAAGTCCCGCAAGCGCATCTCGCTCGAGGACCTCAACGAGGCTCTCGCGGCGGGCAAGGTCGACACCCTCAACCTCATCCTCAAGGGTGATGTCTCGGGTTCGGTCGAGGCGCTCGAGGACGCTCTGCTGCAGATCGACGTCGGTGACGAGGTCGACCTGCGGATCATCGACCGCGGTGTCGGTGCCATCACGATGAACAACATCAACCTCGCGATGGCCTCCGACGCGATCATCATCGGCTTCAACGTTCGGGCCGAGGGCCAGAACGCCGACTACGCCGAGCGTGAGGGTGTCGAGATCCGCTACTACTCGGTCATCTACCAGGCGATCGAGGAGATCGAGGCGGCCCTGAAGGGCATGCTCAAGCCCGAGTTCGAGGAGGTCCAGCTCGGCACCGCCGAGATCCGCGAGATCTTCCGCTCGAGCAAGTTCGGCAACATCGCCGGATCGATCGTGCGCAGCGGCGAGATCAAGCGGGGCGCCAAGGCCCGGATCACCCGCGACGGTGTCGTCATCGCCGAGAACGTCGAGGTCGCCGGACTGCGCCGCTTCAAGGACGATGTCACCGAGGTCCGCGAAGGCTTCGAGTGCGGCATCAACCTCGGGTCCTTCAACGACCTGCAGGTCGATGACCTCATCGCCACCTACGAAATGCGGGAGAAGCCGCGCGACTGACCTGACTGCCACCCCCGTTGACGGATGGTTCTGGTCCCGTTTCCGACGCGAAAGCGCGACCGGAACCATCCGTCAACTGTTGGGGTATGCAGCTGTTGGGGTATGCGGTGCTCGGCTCAGGTGAGCAGGTCACCGCCGAGGATCTCGCCGTCCGCGCAGCCGGGGAGGATCGCGAACACCGCCGACCCGATCGGGGTCGTGTAGAGGTTGAGCAGGTCCGCCTCGGCGAGCCGCTCCTGGACCGGGATGAACTGCCGGACCGGGTCGGCGCAGTACGCGAGGAAGATCAGTCCGGAGTTGCTGTCCTGCCCGGGTGCCGGCTCGTCGTCGTAGTTGTACGGGCGGCGCAGGAACCGCTCGTGCGGCGCGGTCGGCATGGCCCGACGCATGTGCGAGAACGTGTCGATGACGGGGAAGCCGTCCGCGGCCGTCGCGGCCAGGTCGGGCGGGGTCATCTCGTCCCCGCCGGTCAGCGGCGCCCCGTTGTCCAGGCGGCGACCGAGAGCGTGCTCCCGGGAGAACCGGTCGGCCCGGTCCCACCGGTCGAGTTCCATCGCGATCCGGCGCACGACGAGTGCCGTCGCGTTCGCCCGCCACGTCGACCCGTCGTCCCAGATGAGCGGCTCGTCCTCGGCGACCGACGATGACGGATTGACCGTCCCGTCGAGTTGACCGAGCAGGTTGCGCATCCGCTCCTTGCCGGCGTCCATGAGCGGCTCCCGGAAGCCGCGTTGCACCCACCGTTGCGTCGCCATCGGCTCAGCACCGGTGACGAGTTTGCGCACCGCGTGGGCCACGGTGACGGGGCTGTCGGAACACACCTGGAGGACGAGATCGCCGCCGTTCCACCGCTCCTCGAGCTGGTCGATCGTGAACGGCGGCAACGGGGCCAGCCAGGGCGGAGCGTCGGCGCCGGCGGCGGCGAACGCACCCGGACCCCACCCGACCGTCACGGTCAGTGACGCAGGACGGGTCGCGAGTTCGGGCTCCTGGTCGGTCAGGGCGCCCCGGCCGGACATCAGACGGTTGATGTCATCGGTCCAGACCGTCATCAGCCGCCGCACCGTCTCGGTGTCGGCACCGGCAGCCAGGTCGAAGGCGACCATCGTCAAGAACGCCTGCGGCAGATCGTCGACCCCGGACTGGCGTGGGCCGTGGAAGGACCGGGTCGCGGCCCCTTGGCGCTCAGCGGCGGCGGCAGCGCCCTCGGCGTCGGCGGTCGGGTCCGGACCGGATCCTGGACCGTCCGGCCCGCCCGAGCCGCGGGTGCAGCCGCTCAGAGCGGCCGCACCCGCGAGGGCCCCGATCGACGCGACGAGTCGGCGCCGGCCGACCTGCGCTGCCCCGCCGATCGGGGTGGTCATGACGACGCAGTCCCGGAGTCGCTCGGGTGGTCGTCGTGATCGCCGTGGTCGTCACCCGGGGCGCCGTGGCCCGGGGCGTAGGTCTCCTCGGCGCCGCTGAAGGTGCGGGCCGGGACGGTGAAGACGTACTCGGTGCCGTCCTCGGCGGTGACCGTGGTCTCGACGTCGGCGCCGGCCGGGATCGTCGCGGTCAGCGCCATGAGCATGATGTGGTTGCCGCCGGGCTTGAGCTCGAAGGTCCCGCCGGCGGGGATGACGAAGCCACCCTCCGCCTCACGCATGACCATCGTTCCGCCGGACATGACCGTCTCGTGCAACTCGACCATCCCGGCGGCTGGGCTGGATCCGCCGGTGAGGTGGATGTCGGCGTCGGTGGTGTTGGTCAACATGCCGAAGATCCCGGTCATCGGGTGCTCTCCGTCGAGGGAGTCGACGGCCTTGGCCCAGCCGTCGACCAGGGTGAGCGCGGCCTTGTCCGCCTCGCTCGATCCGTCGGCGGTCTCGGTGGCTGCCGTCGTGGGCGGTGCCTGGGGCGTCGAGTCGGTGGACTGGCCGCAGCCGGCCAGGGTGAGGGCCATCGCCGCGGCGACGGCGGGAACGGTGAAACGCAAGAACTTTCGCATCAGAAAAGGGGCTCCTTGGAACGGTGTACGGGACGCTCCCGCACACTCATGGATCGGTGATCAGCAGTGCTTTGTCGAAAAGGGGTCGGCGGACGTCCGCTGACGCGGGCGTCACTGCCGGGCGGTCGGTCCGGACAGCAGTCCTAGACGAGACCGGGAGCGCAGCACTGCGGAGGAGCCCGTCCGCAGGCGCGGCGGTGGGCGAGGGTGTCCAGGGGGGTCGCGACAGCGGCTGGCACGAGCCGGGGCTGCGGCAGCGGCAGCACCGGGACCGCCCAGGTGACGAGGAGCCGGTCGACGGTCTGCCACAGGGCCTTCTCGCCGACGGTGAACAGGATCGTCAGCACCACACTCGCACCGGCGTGCATGAGGAACATGCGGGTGTCGCTGTGGTCGGCAACCGGCGGCAGGGTGAGGGTGGCCCCGTGATGGGCGTGTCCGCCCGAAGCGCCATGGGCAGCAGGTCCGACGTGCCCGGCGCTGAGCGCGAGGTGGGTCAGCAGCTGACCGACGCCGAGGATGACGGCGATGAGGAGCCACGGCACCCGCCGCGCGGTCGCCACCCAGGACAGGGCGAGCACGACCAGGGCGGCCGCGATCGATCCGGGACCGAGGGTGGCGGCGGCACCGGCGTGGTCGTGGGCGAGGGTTCCCAGGCCGAGGCTGGAGCCGGCCAGCACGAGGGCACGCAGCACCCTCATGCCGGGTCCGGCCGGAGCGCACACACCCCCATTCATACGCCCTACGGTATAACCACACCCGATCAGCCCCGAATCGGCCTCGCCCGGAGCGCTGCCCATCGCTTAGGGTCGTGGCTACCCCCTTGCCCCCGACGCACACGTGGAGACTGCCATGGCTGACGCCGCCCGCGCCCGCAAGATCGCCGACCGGATCAAGCAGGTCGTCGCTGCCAACCTCGGCTCTCTGATCAAGGACCCCGACCTCGGATTCGTCACCTTCACCGACGTCAAGGTCACCAACGACCTGCAGCATGCCCAGCTCTACTACACCGTCTTCGGCGACGAGGACCAGCACGCGAAGACCGCTGAACTGCTCGCCCGGCACAAGGGCCGGATCCGCTCCTTCGTCGGCAAGCAGATCGGGATCCGGCTCACCCCGACGGTGGAGTTCTTCGCCGACGCGATCCCCGAGTCGGCCGCCGCCATCGAGGATCTGCTGCGGGAGGCCAAGGAACGGGACGCGGCCACGGCGGCCGCTGCGAGCAACGCGACCTACGCCGGCGACCAGGACCCCTACAAGAAGGACCGCGCCGAGTCCGACGTCGACAGCGACGACGATCCCGCCGAGCGCCGCGATGAGTCCGTCACCAGCCGCTGACGGCATCCTCCTCGTCGACAAACCGGACGGCTGGACCAGCCACGACGTCGTCGGCCGCACCCGTCGGCTCGCCGGCACCCGCAGGGTCGGCCACGCCGGGACCCTGGATCCGATGGCCACCGGACTGCTCGTCCTCGGCATCAACAAGGGCACCAAACTGCTGACCTTCCTCGTCGGCTGCGACAAGGACTACACGGCGACGATCCGGCTCGGTCAGAGCACCACGACCGACGACGCTGAGGGGGAGATCACCTCCGCCGCCGGAGCGAGCGGCCTTGACCCAGAACGGATCTCGCGCGCCGTCGAGAGCCTCACCGGTGACATCGAGCAGGTCCCGAGCACCGTCAGCGCGATCAAGATCGACGGACGGCGGGCGTATGCGCGGGCCCGGGCCGGCGAGGACGTCACCCTCGCCGCCCGGCCGGTCACGGTGGCCCGGTTCGCGGTCCTGGACCGGCGGGACACCGTCGCTGACGGCGTCCCGGTCGTCGACCTCGATGTCGCGGTGACGGTCAGTTCGGGCACCTACGTGCGGGCGCTGGCCCGCGACCTCGGCGCCGCCCTCGGAACCGGCGGACACCTGACCAGGCTGCGCCGCACCCGGGTGGGGCATTTTGAGACCGGCTCCGCGCATACTCTCGACCACCTCGCCGACCTGGTCGAGCGGGGTGAGCCGCTGCCGATCCTGTCCCTCGACGAGGTTGCCCGACGCTCCTTCACGGTGCGCGACCTGAGCGCGGAGGAGGCCCGTGCCCTCTCCTTCGGGGCCAGGATCCCAGCTGTCGAGGCGGGCCGGAGCGAACCGGTCGCCGGCATCGATCCGGACGGGCGACTCATCGCGATCCTGGACGAGAGCCAGGCCCGGACCCGGTCCCGGGTCGTGTTTGCGCCCGCGACTTCGTAGACTCACCTGTCGTGCACCGTTGGACCGATGTGGCCAAGACCCCCGACGCGCTGCGGCCGTGCGTCGCGACGTTCGGCAACTTCGACGGCGTCCACCGCGGCCACCA
>DUPF01000019.1 GCA_012838445.1 Intrasporangiaceae bacterium
ATGCGTCGACGACGATCCAGCGGGGGTCGCGGGGTGCGGCGGTGACCGCGCTGCAGAAGGCGCTCGGTGGGTTGACCGCTGACGGGGTGTTCGGGGCCAAGACCGAGGCCAAGGTCAAGGAGTTCCAGCAGGCCAAGGAACTCACCGTCGACGGGGTGGTCAACCCGAACGTATGGAACGCGTTGATGGGCCGGTCCTACACCAAGACTGCAGGAGCGCAGAGCCCGGCCCCCGGACCAACGCCGGACCCCTCGTCAAACACAGACCCGGCGCCCGCAGACGGCGCCACAGACCTGACGCAGTATCAGTCGATCGTGCTGCGGCTCGGCTCGCGCGGCGACGCGGTCGCCGCACTGCAGAAGGCGCTCGGCGGACTGACCGCCGACGGCGTCTTCGGCACCAGGACCGAGCTGCGGGTCAAGGAGTTCCAGCGGTCCAAGGAGCTGGTCGTCGACGGCGTCGTCGGACGGCAGACCTGGGCGGCGCTCATCGCCGGCTGATCAGCCGGACGGTCCTCTCGACGACCCGGTCACGGCCGCGAGGCGGCGGGCACCACGTAGGCTTGCTGCCGTTATGGCATTCCCCACGGACCCGGCGCGCGCCGGTCGCGCTGCTTCTCCGGCCGGGATCCGACGGCCCGGAGGATCCTGTCCGCAGGCGCGCACCGCATACTCACTCCTGCCACCGGCAGCGAGGACCGTCCGGTGAGGCTGGGTCGACGCTCGATCCTCGCGCTGCTCCGCCTACTGCTCATGGCGCTCGTCGTGACGGCGGTCGTCGTCGCGCTCGTGACCTCCTGGGAGGACGTCTCCCCCTACCTCGGTGCGATCAGTCCCGGACCGCTCGCGCTGGCCTTCCTGCTGACGCTGATCGCCCCGTATGCCACGATGCTCGGTTGGCGGACGATGCTCGCCGATCTGGGCAGTCCGCTGCGCCAGGCCCCGGCGGCCGGAGTGTTCTTCGTCGGCCAACTCGGCAAGTATGTCCCCGGCTCGATCTGGGCGGTCATCGCCCAGGCGGAGATGGGCTCCCGGCTCGGGGTTCCGCGACGGCGGGTCGGGGTGGTCGGCCTGCTCGCGATCGCCCTGGCGCTGCTGACCGGGGGAGTCATCGGGTTGCCCGCGCTCCCGGTCCTGCTCGGCCGCACCGAACTGGGTGGGTCTGCGGTGGTCCTCGTCGTCGTCCTTCTCGCCGTCGCCTGTTATCCGCCGTTCGTCAACGCCGGGATCCGCCGGGGTCTGCGGTTGGTGCGCCGGCAGCCTCTCGAGCACGATCTCGGGGGGCGGAGTGTCCTGTTGACCCTCGTGTGGTTCACCTTCGCGTGGTTCGTCAGCGGCAGTGCGGTGCTCGTCGTCGCGACGGATATCGCGGGGCTGGCACCGACCCGGCAGGTCGTGCTCATGTGCATCTGCGGGTTCGCCCTGTCGGCGGCGTTCGGGATGATCAGTGTCCTGTTCCCCGCCGGGTTCGGGATCCGCGACGGGGTGTTGGCGCTCATCCTGGCGACGAGTATGCCGTTGGCTGCGGCCGCGGCCGTCGCGGTCGTCATCCGGTTCCTGACCATCGGCGTGGATGTCCTCGTCGCGGCAGGTGGGTGGGCCTGGGGTCGTCGGCACGACCTGCTCGACAGCGCACCGGTGCCCCCGACGCCGACGCCGGCGCCGTCGCCGCCGGCGGGCAACGGCGCGGGCCCGTGATCGGATCGGCAGGGCTGCGGTGACGGACCAGCCCGTGCGTCGGGTCGTCGACTTCCCCGAGTTGCGGGCGATGGCGGCGATCCTGTCCGGGTTTCGGCGCGGGTCCGCGGATCCGACGACCCGTGCCTCCGGGCGCTCCGGCTCGTCCTGGTGGCTTGCCTGGCCCACCCCGGACGGTCCGGTGACTGCGCACCTGGAGCAGGTCGCGGACCGCCGGGTCGTCGTCACCACGTGGGGTTCGGGCGCCGAGTGGTTCGCCGAGCAGGCAGATTGCCTCCTCGGCTCGGGTGACGACATCTCCGGCTTCGTCCCGCACCATCCGGTCGTCGCCGAGGCGTGGCGTCGGCTGCGTGGTTGGCGGGTGCCCCGCTCGGGTCTGGTCGTCCATGCCCTCGTGCCGGCGGTCCTCGAGCAGAAGGTCACCGGGCGGGAGGCGTTCGGGGCGCACCGCCGTCTGGTGCGTCGGTTCGGCACGCCGGCGCCGGGCCCGGGGGCCGGGCTGGGGCTGTTCGTCGCCCCGGATGCGTCCGGGTGGGCCCGGATCCCGTCGTGGGAGTGGGTGCGGGCCGGGGTGGACCCGGCCCGTTCGGACACGATCATGCGGGCCCTGCACAGTCCGGGTCGGCTCGAGGCGTGTTCGGGGTTGGCGCCCGGAGCAGCCCGGACGCGGTTGCGGTCGGTGCCGGGGGTCGGGGTCTGGACCGCGGCCGAGGTCGCGCAGCGAGCCCTGGGCGACGCCGATGCGGTCAGCTTCGGCGACTTCCACGTGGCCAAGAACATCGGCTGGGCGTTGACCGGTGAGCCGGTCGACGATGCCGGATTGGCCGAACTGCTCGAGCCCTATGCCGGCCACCGGTATCGCGTCCAGCGACTTCTCGAACTCGCCGGGCCGCAGCGTCCCCGGCGGGGTCCGCGGTTGGCGCCGCGGACTCACCTGCCGTCGTGAATCTCGCTGAACGACAGGTCGGCCGACAGGTCCCCGGTGTGCTCGACGCGGGCGGTCAGGCGCTCCGCGGCGGCCGCGATCTCGGCGCGGGTCACCCCCACCCCCAGGCTGTATGCGGTGCTCGCCCGCAGCGTCAGCCCCGCCTCGTGTGCGGTTCCGGTGACGTCGGCCGGGGCCCCGTGCAGGGCGAGGCGGCGGACCCGTTCGACGCGCGGGGCGACCGGTTCGGCGGTCACGGAGGGGATGCCGATGTCGGTGGACTGTGGGGAGCCGGGCGGGACGCCGAGTGCGGCGCGGATCGCCTCGACCGGGCCGGTACGGAACCAGTCGGTGGGGCCGGTGCGGACGAGCCCAGCAGCATCAGCAGCATCACGAGGGCCCACCCCACCCCTCGCCCACGGCAACCCACGTACGAGAGCGACCGGCCGGGCCGCAGCCTTGCCCTTGACGAGGTCGGCAGCGGCGGCGATCTCGTCGGCGACGGCGATGACGGTGACCGACAGGGGGCGGCCGTCGGCGTCGACGCCCTGACGGTGGTCGTCGAGGACCTGGACACCGGCGCTGCCGAGGGCGAAGTCGACGACGCCGGCGCGCCACGGTCGGCCGGCGGTGTCGGTGATGATGACGCCGAGGGGTCCGTCGACGGCGCTGACCCGGCGCAGCGAGGTCAGCAGGGCGGCGGCTGCGGCGTCCGGGTCGCGGGGCAGGACGAGCACGCCGCCATCGGCGCCGATGTTGGATTCGTCGACCCCGGCCGCCGCCATGACGGGTCCGGCGGCGGATTGCACGACGCGGGTGATCCGGTCGCCGGCGGCCCGTTCGGCGACGACGCGGACGGTCTCGGCGGCGATGGCGACGTCGCGCGGGACGTGGCGGCGCAGCCCGGCGGCCTTGCTGACGACCTTGCTGGCAACGACGACGATGTCGCCGGACCGCAACGCGAGGCCGGCTGCGGTCAATGCGTCGTGGATGACCCAGGCGAGGTCGACGCCGTCGGTGATCTCGGGGATGCCGGGGACGGCGATGATCTCGACGGTGGTGGGGGACTGGCCCGAACTCATGGCGCAATCATGGCGAACGCAGCGCGCTAGCCAGGTCGAGGGCTGCCCCGGCGATCCCGGCTGCGGTCTCGACGGAGGTCATCAGCAGGGGCCCGTCGTGGTCGACGATCCGCACCCCGGGCACGGTGATCCCTCGATCGGCGGGGTCGATGAGCCAGCCGTCGAGGAAGTCGGTGTAGAGGCCGGCGACGGCGGCGCTGCTCGACTCGACACCGATGGCGGCCAGGCAGGCGTCGGCATGGCCGCGCACGGGCGCGCCACCGATGATCGGGCTGACCCCGACGACGGGAGCGGCGGTGCCGCGCAACGCTTCTCGCACGCCGGGGACGCCGAGGATGATCCCGATCGAGACGACCGGGTTGCTCGGCGGCAGGAGGACGACGTCGGCCTCGCGGATTGCGTCGAGGACCCCGGGCGCGGCTGCGGCCCGGTCCATCCCGGCCACGACGAACCGGTCGACCGGCGCGCTCGCCTGCAACCGCACCCACCACTCCTGGAAATGGATCGCGGACGGTTCGTCCCCGGCGAGGACGACGTGGGTCTCGACGGGGGAGTCGGTCATCGGCAGCAGCCGTATGCGTTGCTCCGGCAGTCCCCAGCGGTGCGCCAGTCGCTCGGTGACCTGGGAGAGGGTGGCTCCCTGGCCGAGCCACTGGGAGCGGGCGATGTGGGTGGCGATGTCGAGATCGCCGAGGCGGAACCACTGCGGCACGGCTCCGTAGGCGGCCAACTCGCCCTGGACCGAGAAGGTGTCCTCGGCCCGGCCCCAACCCTGCCCTTCGTGCACGCCCCCGCCGAGGGTGTAGAGGAGGGTGTCGAGGTCGGGGCAGACGCGCAACCCGAACAGGGTGATGTCGTCGCCGGTGTTGCCGATGATGGTCAGGTCGTGCGGTCCGTCGTCACGTCCGTCGAGGTGCTGACGCAGTCCGCGCAGGAACCGGGCGCCGCCGACGCCACCGGCCAGAGCCGTGATGTGCATGGGGGACAGCCAATCACGGGGTGGGGGAGGGGCCGACCGTGGGGTCCGAGCCTCGCGTCGATCGGTGGAATAGTCGGGTCGAGAATGACCGCTAGCAGATTGAGGCTTGACTTTCATGGCATGACACGCATGTAATTTCATCAGTGTGATGCATCCGTTACGTCCGCCGACGACATCTGACCGGACCTGATGAGGCTCCTGAAGAGGTGCGGCGGATCCCACGGGAGGATCACATTGCTGGGTCGAGATCGGGTCGATAAGGAGAAGGCATGTTCGAGTTGCACGTCGTGGACGGGGGTGCGGACGAGCACGAACTGTCGTGGCAGGAGCGCTCCCTGTGCGCTCAGACCGATCCGGAGGCGTTCTTCCCGGAGAAGGGTGGCTCCACCCGCGAGGCGAAGAAGGTCTGCACGGGCTGTGAGGTCCGGGCCGAGTGCCTCGAGTACGCCCTGAAGAACGATGAGCGCTTCGGCATCTGGGGCGGGCTGTCCGAGCGGGAGCGTCGCAAGCTCAAGAAGCGCGCCGTCTGAGCACCGTGCCGACCCACGCGCCGACCACAGGTCCGGTGCGGCAGCGAGATGAGCCTGCCCCCCAGCGACCCGTCCGGACTGGCCCGAAGCCGCTTGTGACCCAGCAGTCGGCGACCGGGGCGGAGTCGGATCACCGGACGGTGGCCCGTGATGTTCTTGCTGTCGTCGCGGTGACGAGGGCCGCCGATCTGAACGAACTCCTCGACCGGCTCGCTCGGGCGACGCGGATCCCGGGTCGGCTCGTCGTCGTCGCGCCTGAGGTGGACGACGATCTCGGAGCTGTTCTTGGTGCGCATCGGTTGCGGTCTCGTCTCGCTGTGGTGCGGGTGCTGCGGATCAAGGGTGAGGTGACGCCGGCTCGGGCGGCGATGACCGTCCTTGAGCGCACTGATGGGCTGACCGACGGGACGAGGTTTCTCTGGCTGCTCAGTGCGGACTGCCGCCCCGCTGCCACCGCACTCGACACCTTGCTGCGGGCGTCGCGATCGGGGCGGTCGGTGGCAGTGACCGCACCGAAGGTGCGCACGGGAGCCGCACCGAAGG
>DUPF01000204.1 GCA_012838445.1 Intrasporangiaceae bacterium
GTCGTGGCGACGGCACCGGCGAGCACGGGGACACCGTGCTTCTCGAATACGTCACGGGCTTGATACTCAAAGAGGTCCACGCGGTGGCACCATCCTTCGGATCTCGGGGAGGCGCCCACCATCGGACCGGCAGGCGCACACAGACAGGTACTGCACTGTTGCCCTGAGCCTATCGGCAGCGACCGGGTGCATCGCGACCCGTCCGGGCGTCGGATCGCTCACATCCGCGCCCGACTCTGCCAGCGGGTCCCACCGCGCGCCGGACGGTCACGGGACGACGGTCACTGCTCGGCGAGGAACGCCTCGATCTGCGCGGCCGTCGGCGCTGTCGTCGGTCCGCGGCGGGTCACCTTGATCGCCGCCGCCGCGTTCGCATACCGCGCGGCGGCCACCCACGCGTCGAGGTCCCGACCCGGCTCACCGACGGCGATCCGTGCGCACAGAGCACCGGTATGCGTGTCGCCGGCCCCGTTGGTGTCCACCGCAGTCCGGGGGAACCCGGGAACGACCGCGGTGCGGCCGCCCGGCCCGCCGACGTGGACGGAACACCCGTGCTCGCCGTCGCGGACGACGACGACCGCGTCGGGACCGAGCATCTCGGCGATGAGGGAAGGCGCCGCCTCGAGGGATCCGGTGCCGCAGAGGTGCTCGGCCTCCTCGGCATTGCTCGTCCAGACGGTCGTGCGCGCGAGGACGCGGCGGCGGACGTCGTCGGGCAGCTCGGCGAAGATCGCGCCGGGGTCGAGCACGACCTCGACCCCGGCCAGGCTCTCGAGCCAGGGCAGCAGGTCGTCGACGGTCGGCTCGATGAGGCTGTATCCGCTGACGCAGACGACATCTGCGGGCTGCGGCCCGGCGGTGGCCAAGCTCGCGGGGGTGACGTGGCGCTCGGCGCCGAGCGTCGTGACGAAGGTGCGCTCAGCGGACGGCTCGACGAGCACGACGCAGATGCCGGTGTCGAGGTCGGGCACGGGTGGGCTCGAGACCGCGACGCCGTCGGCGTCGAGGGTCGCCCGGATGAGGTCGCCGTTCGGTCCGGTGCCGACCGAGCCGGCGTGGACCGCTTCTGCCCCGGCCCGCGCGGCGGCGAGGAGTATGGTCACGGCGCCCCCGGCATACCGCTGCGCGGTGGTGGCCATGACGTTGCCACCCCGGGAGGGCAGGCCGGGGACCTCGAGGACGACGTCGACGAGCGCCTGGGCGGTGTGGATCACGCGGGGCACGGGGTCAATCTAGTGCTGCGGGCGTGACCAGGGGGTGACGCGAGGCACCGAACTGCACATCTGTTCAGTGCAAGGCTGTACCGTGGGGCGCTATGCCCGGTCGAGACACGGCACTGGTTTCGCCGGCCACGGAGACGTCGACGTCCCTGGCCGACGGGATCTGTGGTGCCGTCGGCGGGGCGCGTGCGTATGTCCGGGGCGCGAGCGACGTCGTCGGCCAGATCGCCCGCGGCCTGACGACACCGAGCGGCCTGGTCGGCGCCGTCATCGAGACCGGCTGGGTCACTGCGCACGTCCTCACCTATCCCTTCGGGGTGTCGGCCGAGCAGCGCCGCCGGGCCGACCGCGGATACCGGATCGAGCACCTCCGCCCGCACCAGCGCGGCCTGCTCGTCTCGGACATCGAGGCTGCGGGGACCCCGATCCTCATGATCCACGGGCTCAACTCGAACCGGTCGATCTTCACGCTCATGCAGCGGGGCCTGCGCTCGCGCGGGTTCAACGACCTCACGACGATCAACTACTCGGCGCTCGTCGCCGACATCCGGACCGTGGCCGGCCACCTCGCCGAGGAGGTCGAGCGGATCGTCGCCGAAAGCGGCTACGAGCGGATCCACATCATCGGGCACAGCATGGGCGGTCTCATCGCGCGCTACTACGTGACCCGGCTCGGCGGGGACGCCCGGGTGCACACCCTCGTCACGCTCGGGACGCCGCACAACGGGACCTACATGGCCTATGCGTGGCCGACCCAGATCGGGGTCCAGCTGCGACCGGACAGCGCCCTGATCCAGGAGCTGCGCAGGCCGGTGCGGGACTGTCGGACGCGGTTCATCGCCTACTGGTCGGACCTGGACCAGCTGATCTTCCCGCAGCGCA
>DUPF01000205.1 GCA_012838445.1 Intrasporangiaceae bacterium
ACGCGGGCGAGCACATCCGTCGCAAGGTTGGAAAGGCTGGTAAGTAAGCCATGGCGATGATCGTCAAGCGCGCCAAGGGCAAGGTCGCAGCACGCGGCCGCCGCCACCTGCGCGTCCGCAAGCGCCTGTCCGGCACCGCAGCACGGCCCCGTCTCGTGGTGTCCCGCTCGGCCCGGCACATCTACGCCCAGATCGTCGACGACACGGTCGGCAAGACCCTCGTGTCGGCATCGACGATGGAGGCGGACCTGCGTTCCTTCGACGGTGACAAGACCGCGAAGGCCAAGCGGGTCGGTGAGCTCATCGCCGAGCGGGCCAAGTCCGCCGGTGTCGAGTCGGTCGTCTTCGACCGGTCCGGGAACAAGTACCACGGCCGGGTGGCCGCGATCGCCGAGGGCGCTCGCGACGCCGGCCTGGCGCTGTAGAAGGAACGAACGTGACTAACGCAACTCAGCAGGAAATGAGGAAACTCTGATGCCAGGACCCCAGCGTCGAGGCACGGGTGCCGCAGGCGAGCGCGGCGAGCGTTCGGACCGCCGCGGCGACCGCAATGACCGTCGCGACAACCGTCGCGACCACTCCGAGAAGAACGCCTACCTGGAGCGCGTCGTGACCATCAACCGGGTCGCGAAGGTCGTCAAGGGTGGCCGCCGGTTCAGCTTCACAGCTCTCGTCGTCGTCGGTGACGGGGACGGCACTGTGGGCGTCGGCTACGGCAAGGCCAAGGAGGTGCCTGCGGCGATCGCCAAGGGTGTCGAGGAGGCCAAGAAGGCGTTCTTCAAGGTTCCCCGGATCCAGGGCACCATCCCGCACCCCGTCCAGGGTGAGGCGGCGGCCGGTGTCGTCATGCTCCGTCCCGCATCGCCCGGTACCGGTGTCATCGCCGGTGGACCGGTCCGTGCGGTCCTCGAGTGCGCCGGCGTGCATGATGTGCTGTCGAAGTCGCTCGGGTCGCACAACGCGATCAACATCGTCCACGCGACGGTGGCTGCGCTCAAGGACCTGGAGCGGCCCGAGGCCGTCGCCGCCCGCCGCGGCAAGTCGCTCGATGAGGTTGCCCCGGCCGCCATGCTGCGCGCCCAGGCCGCTGGTCGGGCCGAGGCCGCCGAGAAGGCCGCGGCCGACAAGGCAGGTGTGTGACATGGCACGACTGAAGGTGACCCAGATCCGGTCCGAGATCGGCGGCAAGGCGAACCATCGTGAGACGCTGCGCAGCCTCGGTCTGAAGCGAATCGGCGACACTGTCGTCAAGGAGGACCGTCCCGAGATCCGCGGGATGGTCAAGACCGTGACCCACCTCGTCACGGTCGAGGAGGTCGAGTGATCATGGCAACGAAGAAGGCAGCAGCGGCAGACAACGGCACTGCGCTCAAGCCGCACCACCTGCGTCCGGCCCCGGGGGCCAAGACGGCCAAGACCCGCGTCGGTCGCGGTGAGGGCGGCAAGGGCGGCAAGACCGCCGGCCGCGGCACCAAGGGCACCAAGGCCCGCAACACGGTCCCGGCGCACTTCGAGGGAGGGTCGACCCCGATCCACATGCGACTGCCGAAGCTGCGTGGGTTCAAGAACCCGTTCAAGACGCACTACCAGGTCGTCAATCTCGACAAGATCAGTTCGCTCTACCCCAAGGGTGGCGACGTCACCGTTGAGGACCTGGTCGCCAAGGGTGCGGTCCGCAAGGGCTCCCCCGTCAAGGTGCTCGGCACTGGCGAGATCGCGGTGAAGGTCAACGTCACCGCGGATGCAGTCTCGGCCAGCGCCAAGGACAAGATCGAGGCCGCCGGCGGTTCGGTCACCACCGCGTGACGTTCCCCACGGTCCCGATCATCGCCCCGCGCGCGATGCCGCAGCGCCGAGACATCGACGGCCCTGCGGCATCGCCGTTTGGCGGCTGACCACGAGGCACGTACGCTCGATCCAGACGTATGCTCTCTCAGGTGTCGCCCGCGCGATACCCCATTCTTGTGAAACACACTCCATTGGAGGACTAGGTGCTCTCAGCATTCGGCCGGGCATTCAAGACGCCCGACCTGCGTCGAAAGCTGCTCTTCACATTGGGCATCATCACGCTGTACCGGCTCGGCACCCACGTGCCGACCCCAGGCGTGAGCTACAGCCTGGTGCAGCAGTGCATTGCGGGCGCCGACACCTCCGGCGGCTTCCTCGGACTCGCCAACCTCTTCAGCGGTGGCGCGATGCTCAATATCTCGATCTTCGCGCTCGGGATCATGCCGTACATCACGGCGAGCATCATCACCCAGTTGCTCACCGTCGTCATCCCCCGGTTCGAGGCGCTGAAGAAGGAGGGCCAGGCCGGGCAGACGAAGATGACGCAGTACACGCGGTATCTGACGATCGGTCTGGCGGTGCTGCAGTCGGCGACGTTGATCACCTTCGCGCGCAACCCGACGAACCTCTTCGGGCCCCAGTGCACGCGGATCCTCGCCGATGACTCGATGGTCACCATCCTCATCATGGTGCTGACGATGACGGCCGGGACTGGTCTGATCATGTGGCTCGGTGAGCTCATCACCGATAAGGGCGTCGGCAACGGGATGTCGATCCTGATCTTCACCTCGATCGCCGCATACTTCCCGACCCAGCTGAACCAGATCCGTCAGGCGGACGGCATGGACATCTTCCTCGCCGTGATGGCGATCGGCTTCGTCATCATCGCCCTGGTTGTGTTCGTCGAGCAGAGCCAGCGACGCATCCCGGTGCAGTACGCCAAACGGATGGTGGGCCGGCAGATGTATGGCGGCACCTCGACGTATATCCCGCTCAAGGTGAACATGGCCGGTGTCATCCCGGTCATCTTCGCCAGTTCACTGATCATGCTCCCGGTGATGGTCGCCCAGTTCGCCACCCCGGAGCTCGGCGTCAACCCACCGAAGTGGGTCGAGTTGATCAATCGGTACTTCGGTGGTGACGGTTCGCACCCGGTGTACATGGTCAGCTTCATCGCGCTCATCATCTTCTTCACGTTCTTCTACGTCTCGATCACCTTCAACCCCACCGAGGTGGCGGACAACATGAAGCGCTACGGAGGCTTCATCCCAGGGATCCGTGCCGGGCGACCCACGGCGCAGTATCTGTCCTACGTCATCAACCGGATCACGGTGCCGGGTGCGACCTACTTGGCACTGGTGTCATTGATCCCGCTCATCGCATTGCGGGTCATCAACGCCGACCAGAACTTCCCGTTCGGAGGCACCTCGATCCTCATCATCGTCGGCGTCGGTCTCGAGACGCTCAAGCAGATCGAGTCCCAGCTCCAGCAGCGCCACTACGAAGGGTTCCTCAAGTAATGCGCCTCATCATCCTCGGCCCTCCGGGGGCCGGCAAAGGCACGCAGGCAGCGCGGATCGCCGAGCATTTCGGCATCCCGGCGATCTCGACCGGCGACATCTTTCGCGCCAACATCAAGAACGAGACCGAGCTTGGCAAGCAGGTCAAGGAGATCCTCGCCTCCGGTGGGTATGTCTCCGACGACATCACGAACGCCATCGTCGAGGACCGGCTCGCCCAGGACGACTGTGCACCGGGCTTCCTGCTCGACGGATACCCCCGCACCACGGCCCAGGTGACTGCGCTCGATGCGATGCTCGAGAAGGACAACCGGCCCCTGGAGCGGGTCCTCGAACTCGTCGTCGACGAGGATGCGGTCGTCGGTCGGCTGCTGAAGCGGGCCGAGGTTGAGGGCCGAGCCGACGACACCGAGGAAGTCATCCGGGAACGGATGGCGATCTACCACCGGGAGACCAAACCGCTGTCCGACGCCTACCGAGAGCGGGGTCTGCTCGTCGAGGTCGACGGCCTCGGCGAGATCGATGAGGTCGCCGAGCGGATCGTGGCCGCACTGACCCCGAAGTCCTCCGCCTGAGCGACGGGTATGGGATTCTTCCGCCGCGAGCGGATCGAGGGCAAGACCGTCGACCAGGTGCGTCGAATGCGGGTCGCGGGACTGCTTGTCGCGCAGACGTTGGATCTCCTCGCCGCCTCGGTCCGCCCCGGGATGACGACCAAGGAACTGGACACTCTCGCTGAGGAGCACATCCGTTCCGGTGGCGGGGTGCCGTCCTTCCTGGGCTATCACGGGTTCAAGGGCACGATCTGCACCAGTGTCAACGAGGAGATCGTCCACGGCATCCCGGGCACCCGGGTGCTCGCCGAGGGGGATCTGCTCTCCATCGACTGCGGTGCCGTCGTTGACGGCTGGCACGGTGACGCCGCGATCTCCCTCATCGTCGGGGGTCGCGAGGCCGGTCGGGCCGAGGACCTCGACCTGATCGACGCCACCGAGGCCTCGTTGTATGCGGGGGTCGCCGCCCTGCGCGTCGGTCAGCCTCTCTACGACGTGGGCGCCGCGGTCGAGGACGAGGTCGACGCCGCCGGCCGGCGCGACGGACGGACCTACGGCATCGTGGAGGACTATGTCGGCCACGGCATCGGCACCGCCATGCACATGGACCCCCAGGTGCCGAACTACCGGTGCCGCGAGAAGGGTCCGGTCGTCACCGAGGGCACGACGATCGCGATCGAGCCCATGGTCACCCTCGGCGACCAGGCCAACACGGTGCTCGACGACGACTGGACGGTCGTCACCCTCGACAAGTCGCGGGCGGCGCACTGGGAGCATTCGGTCGCCGCCACCTCGCAGGGTCTGTGGATCCTCACAGCGCTCGACGGGGGAGAGTCCAAACTCGCCGAGGTCGGCGCTCCCTTCGCGCCGCTGGACTAGGCCAGTCCAGCGCCGCTGTCGACCCGGTAGCAGGGCCGCGCGCAGCGTGTGACGGGTCATATTTTGTCGGTGAGGATGCTCACGATTTGGTCACGGGCCTGCGGAAGCGTTTTGACCTGGCCTCGCAATGTGTTTGTGTGGAGAGGCCCGAGAGCGGTCGCCAGTGCCCGAGGCTCGATGTGCAGCGCCGATCTCGGCCTGACTCGATCACGTGACGACACGTCTTGCGATCGCTCACCCCCGACCTCCACGACCAAGGAGTGGCGTGCCAGCGATCCGCGTCCATGAGCTCTACAAGATCTTCGGTCGACGACCCGCGCGCGGGGTCGCGGCTCTGAAGAAAGGCGCCACCCGCGAGCAGCTGCGGCGGGACGGACTCACCGCAGCGGTCATCGATGCGAGCTTCGAGGTCGAGCAGGGCGAGATCTTCGTCGTCATGGGTCTGTCCGGCTCCGGCAAGTCCACGTTGATCCGGATGATCAACAACCTGTACGAGCCGACGCACGGGACGGTCGAGATCGGCGGGGTCAATGTCACAACCGCCAAGGGGGAGCAGTTGCGCCGGATCCGCCGGGAGAAGGTGTCGATGGTCTTCCAGCACTTCGCGTTGCTCCCGCACCGGACGGTGGGGGAGAACGCCGCCTATGCCTTGGAGATCCAAGGCGTCTCACGCAGCGAGCGGGAGAAGCGCGCCGAGGAGGCCCTGCAGATGGTCGATCTCGGCGGCTGGGGCGGCGCGCTGCCCGGTGAGCTCTCCGGAGGGATGCGCCAGCGCGTCGGATTGGCCCGGGCGCTCGCGGCCGGCACCGACATCCTCCTGATGGACGAGGCGTTCAGTGCTCTCGACCCCCTCATCCGACGCGGGATGCAGGACCAGCTCGTCGAGCTTCAGGACCGGCTCGACAAGACGATCCTGTTCATCACTCACGACCTCAACGAGGCGATGCGGCTGGGGGACCGGATCGCGATGATGCGCGCTGGGCGGATCGAGCAGATCGGCACGGCCGAGCAGATCCTCAACGATCCCGCGAACAACTACGTCGCCCAGTTCGTCCAGGACGTCGACCGGACCAAGGTGCTGACCGCAGCGAACCTCATGGAGCCGCCTGCGGCCGTCATCGGCCGCGATGTCGGGCCACTGGCTGCCCAGAAGCTGATGCGCGAGAACCAGATGTCCGCGATCCTGTCGGTCAATCCGGACCGGACCCTGAACGGTTTGGTCCTGGAGGAGGACGTCTCAAAGGCCGTGGCGGCGCAGCGTTCCGGACTGCCGTTGCTCGCCCACGACGAGACTGCGATCGTGCACCCCCAGGTGTTGCTCACCGACCTGTTCACGATCGCGGCCCAACGACCCGGCCCACTCGTCGTCACCGACGAGGACAGCGGCCGAGTGCTGGGAGTCATCCCACACGTCACGCTGTTCTCGGCGGTCGGTAGCGATGATGTCGGCAACGGGACCACCAACGGCACCATCAACGACACCATGGCCGACCACACCGACGTCGACGGCAACGCCGCCGACGGGGATCTGACCGGGGTCGGAGCGACGACGTCCCAGGACGGTGATGCATGATGGACAACTTCCCCAAGATCCCGATCGGCGACTGGGCCGACGACGGGCTGCGCTGGTCGAGGGAGAACATCTCCGGCCTGTTCGACCTGCTCAGTGCCGTCATGCGCTGGCTGATGGAGCTGGTCACCGACGTGCTCCTTTGGCCACCGGCGCTCATCGCCCTGCTGGTGTTCGGGGCGATCGGGTGGCTCGTGCGCTCGTGGACCTTCGGGCTGTCGACGATGGCGTTCTTCGCGCTCATCATCTCGATGGGCCAGTGGGACAACGCGATGCTCACCCTCGGTCTGGCCCTGGTCGCCACACTGGTCGCCTTGATCATCGCGGTCCCGATCGGCATCCTCGCGGCTCGCAACTCCACGGTCAGCGCGATCGTCAAGCCGGTGCTCGACTTCATGCAGACGATGCCGGCGTTCGTCTACCTCATCCCCGCGGTCATGATCTTCCGGGTCGGCGTGGTCCCCGGCCTCGTGGCGACGGTCATCTTCGCGCTGCCTCCGGGGGTGCGGTTCACCGAGCTCGGCATCCGCCAGGTCGATGCGGAGACCGTGGAGGCCGGCCACGCCTTCGGTGCCACCCCGCGACAGATCCTGCGTCGGATCCAGCTGCCGTTGGCGTTGCCGACGATCATGGCCGGGGTCAACCAGGTGATCATGCTGTCGCTGTCGATGGCCGTCATCGCCGGCCTCGTCGGCGCCAACGGGCTCGGCAAGGAGGTCGTCAGCGCGATCGCCACCCTCGACACTCCCAAGGGCGTCGAGGCCGGGCTCGGCGTCGTCATCCTCGCGATTTTCCTGGACCGGGTGACCGCCTCGCTCGGCAACCCGCAGGATTACCCAGGTTCTCTCGTGGCCCGGCTGCGGGCAGCTCGGCGCCCTGGGCCCCAGCCCGAGCCCGAGAGCACTGCTGAACCCCTGGACACCGAGCGAGGTGCTATGTCCGGAACCGCCTGACCTCGCACCTGGTCCCAGGTGCCCAACCGCTGCCCCATCCGGGAGCGGCGATCCCAACCACGGAAGGAGACCCCGCAACCATGTTGCGTCGCACTCACCGTCTCGGTGCCGTTCTCGGCGCCATCACTCTGGCAGCAGTCGGTCTGGCCGGCTGCGGCTCGGATGACACGCCCACCACGCCGGAGCCTGCCGGCGACGACCAGACCACCGCCTCGGAGGGGGATGCCCCCGCAGCGGGCAGCGCCGAAGGCACCATCACCTTGGGCTTCATCCCGTCGTGGACCGATGGGCTGAGCACTGCATACCTGCTCGAGAACCAGCTCACCAAGCTGGGCTACGAGGTCAAGTTGGAGACCCTGACCGAGCCGGGGATCCTGTATGCCGGGCTCGCCGGCGGCGACTACGACATGTATCCCTCCGCCTGGCCGGAGGTGACGCACGAGTCGTACATGACCGAGTTCGGTGACCAGATCGAAGACCTCGGCGCCTACTACGACAATGCCAAGCTGACCGTTGCCGTGCCGGAGTATTCCAAGCTGACCTCCATCGAGGACCTGCCCGACCACGCGGATGAGCTGGACGGACGGATTGTCGGGATCGAGCCGGGAGCCGGCCTGACCAAGGCTGTCCAGGACAGCGTCATCCCTGAGTATGGGCTGGCCGGCACCTTCGAGCTCGTCACCTCCTCGACGCCGGCGATGCTCGCCGAGCTGGATGCGGCCACGCAAGCCAACGAGGAGATCGTCGTCACCTTGTGGCGACCGTTCTGGGCCAACAGCGCGTTCTCGATGAAGGACCTCGAGGACCCGAAGGGGGCGCTCGGTGCCGCTGAGGCGCTGCACTTCCTCGGGACCGAGGGCTTCGCCGAGAAGTTCCCGGAGGCGGCCGAGTACATCGCCGGGATCAAACTCGATGACGAGCAGTACGGCTCGCTCGAGGACATGGTCGTCAACGAATACGGTGAGGGCCGTGAGGCCGAGGCGGTCGAGGCGTGGCTCGAGGCCAACCCGGACGCTTACGACACGATCATCAAGTAGCCCGTGAGGCGGTCCTGCGCGACTCGCCCAACACCAGTGGAGGTCATCCCGCCCGGATCCCCGAGCGGGATGACCTCTCGCTGTTCGGGCACTCGGTGTTCGGGGCGATTTCGTGCCCACCGCATACCTGACGTAGACTAGTTCGTCGGTGTCGTGCGCCCATCCGGGCCACGCCTGCGCCGGTCCAAGCCCATCCTTGAGCTCTCTGGGTTGTGCTGTGCCGCCGCAGCCGCTGTATTGAACGTGAGCAGAAAGAGGATATGGCCAAGAAGGACGGTGTCATCGAGGTCGAGGGCACGATCGTCGAGGCTCTCCCGAACGCAATGTTCCGGGTCGAGTTGACCAACGGTCACAAGGTTCTCGCCCACATCTCGGGCAAGATGCGTCAGCACTACATCCGGATCCTCCCCGAGGACCGGGTCGTCGTCGAACTCAGCCCCTACGACCTGTCCCGCGGTCGGATCGTCTTCCGCTACCGCTAATACCGAACAGCAAGACCCGCTCCGTGTTCGCGGCGCGGGACAGATCGACCAGCAAGGCACGAAGCACATGAAGGTTCAGCCGAGCGTCAAGAAGATCTGTGACAAGTGCAAGGTGATCCGCCGCCACGGTCGGGTCATGGTGATCTGCGAGAACCTGCGCCACAAGCAGCGTCAGGGCTGATCACGCCCGCGTCCCAGAGATTCGCGCTGACACACAACGAACACAACTGAATACACCCGATAGCAGCACCCGCCCCCAGGTGAATCACCTGGATGCCACTCCCGGTCCCGGAGGCCGGGAACCGGCGCTCGACGGATCCGCACCTCCCATCCGGGAGCAGCCCGCCGAGAAGACCCGCCGGACCGGTGCTGTCCCAGACCTCCGGGGTGAATACGAAAAGGAACCATCACCAGATGGCACGTCTCGTTGGAGTCGATCTGCCGCGTGAGAAGCGCGTCGAGATCGCACTGACCTACATCTACGGTGTCGGCCGCACCAGCGCTGCGAAGGCGCTCGAAGCGACCGGCGTCGACCCCAGCACGCGGGTCAAGGACCTCGTCGACGACCAGCTCGTCGCGCTGCGTGACTGGATCGAGGAGAACCTCAAGGTCGAAGGTGACCTTCGCCGTGAGGTCCAGGCCGACATCCGCCGCAAGGTCGAGATCGGCAGCTACGAGGGTCTGCGGCACCGCCGCGGCCTGCCCGTGCGCGGTCAGCGCACCAAGACCAATGCGCGCACCCGCAAGGGCCCGAAGCGCACCGTCGCCGGCAAGAAGAAGGTTGGTAAGTAATGCCTCCCAAGGGCCGTATGGCTGGCGCCAAGAAGGTGCGCCGCAAGGAGAAGAAGAACGTCGCTACGGGCCAGGCCCACATCAAGAGCACGTTCAACAACACGATCATCTCGATCACCGACCCCACCGGGGCGGTGGTCTCGTGGGCCTCGGCCGGCCAGGTCGGCTTCAAGGGCTCGCGCAAGTCCACCCCGTATGCCGCGCAGATGGCCGCTGAGGCCGCTGCCCGTCGCGCCATGGAGCACGGCATGCGCAAGGTCGACGTCTTCGTCAAGGGCCCGGGCTCCGGTCGGGAGACCGCGATCCGTTCCCTCACCGCGGCTGGACTCGAGGTCGGCAGCATCGCCGACGTCACCCCCTCCCCGCACAACGGTGTCCGCCCCGCCAAGCGTCGCCGCGTCTGACGCTGCGCCGACACGCTTCGAAGACACGAAGGAAGATAGAGAACTATGGCCCGCTACACCGGCCCCATCACGAAGAAGTCGCGTCGCCTCAAGACCGACCTCGTCGGTGGTGACAAGAACTACGAGCTCCGTCCGTTCCCGCCCGGCCAGCACGGCCGGCGCCGGATCCAGGAGAAGGAGTACCTCACCCAGCTGCAGGAGAAGCAGAAGGCCCGCTTCACCTACGGCGTCATGGAGAAGCAGTTCCGCCGCTACTACAAGGAGGCGGCCAACCGCCCCGGCAAGACCGGTGAGAACCTCCTGACCATCCTCGAGTCCCGTCTCGACAACGTCGTCTACCGCGCCGGCCTGGCCCGGACCCGTCGACACGCGCGTCAGCTCGTCTCGCACGGCCACTTCGAGGTCAACGGTGTCCGCGTCGACGTCCCGTCCTACCGGGTCGAGCAGTACGACATCATCACCGTCCGCAAGCAGTCCGTGAACAGCTTCCCGTTCGAGCTGGCCCGCCAGACCTTCGGCGAGCGCCCGGTTCCGGCGTGGATGCACGTCTCCCCGGACAGCCTGCAGATCCTCATCCACCAGCTCCCGGTCCGGGCCCAGATCGACACGGTCCTGACCGAGCAGCTCATCGTCGAGCTCTACTCGAAGAACTGATCCAACCAAGAGGTATGCGGTGCGCAGCCTCGCGATGGTGCGCACCGCATACCCTCACCCTGTCGTGGCCATGGACAGAGATGGCCCCGACCGCCGGCCCGGCCGGCTTTGCGCGATCGTCATATAGCGGTCGATCGCGGGAAGGAACGAAACCGTGCTGATTGCACAGCGCCCCATCCTCAGTGAAGAGGTCATCTCCGACTTCCGCTCCCGGTTCATCCTCGAGCCGCTCGAGCCCGGGTTCGGATACACCCTCGGCAACTCTCTGCGCCGCACGCTCCTGTCGAGCATCCCCGGCGCCGCGGTGACGAGCATCCGCTTCGACGGTGTGCTCCACGAGTTCTCCACCATCCCGGGTGTCCGTGAGGACGTCACCGAGATCATCCTCAACCTCAAGGGTCTGGTCGTCTCCTCCGAGCACGACGAGCCGGTCGTGATGTACCTGCGCAAGCAGGGTGCCGGCGCTGTCACCGCCGCGGACATCGCCCCGCCGGCCGGTGTCGAGGTGCACAACCCGGACCTGCACATCGCGACCCTCAACGACAAGGGCACCATCGAGATGGAGCTGACCGTCGAGCGCGGTCGCGGCTATGTCTCGGCCCAGCAGAACAAGTCCGGTGACCAGGAGATCGGGCGGATCCCGGTCGACTCGATCTACAGCCCGGTCCTCAACGTCCGGTTCAACGTCGAGGCGACCCGTGTCGAGCAGCGCACCGACTTCGACAAGCTCATCCTCGATGTCGAGACGAAGAACTGCATGCTTCCGCGGGACGCGATGGCCTCGGCCGGCAAGACCCTCGTCGAGCTGTTCGGGCTGGTCCGCGAGCTCAACGTCGAGGCCGAGGGCATCGACATGGGCCCGTCACCGACCGACGCTGCGCTCGCGGCCGACCTGGCGCTGCCGATCGAGGACCTCGACCTGACCGTCCGGTCCTACAACTGCCTCAAGCGTGAGGGCATCCACACCGTCGGCGAGCTCGTCTCCCGCAGCGAGGCCGACCTGCTCGACATCCGCAACTTCGGCGCCAAGTCGATCGACGAGGTCAAGTCCAAGCTCGTCGGCATGGGGCTGGGCCTGAAGGACAGCCCGCCCGGGTTCGACCCGAGCCAGATGACGAGCTATGACGACGACTTCGAGGACTTCGAGGTCGACCCCGAGGCCGAGGGCGTGGCCTTCGCCGAGGACGAGCAGTACTGACCTCTTCTTCGCACTAAGGAGCAACATCAATGCCTACCCCCACTAAGGGTCCTCGTCTCGGCGGTGGTCCGGCGCACGAGCGCCTCATGCTCGCCAACCTCGCCACGTCGCTGTTCGAGCACGACTCGATCACCACGACCGAGGCCAAGGCCAAGCGGCTGCGTCCGCTCGCCGAGCGGATGGTTACCTTCGCCAAGCGCGGTGACCTGCACGCCCGCCGCCGGGTGATGACCGTCATCCGCGACAAGGGTGTCGTGCACCGCCTGTTCGTCGAGATCGCGCCGGACATGGCCGAGCGCGAGGGCGGATACACCCGGATCACGAAGATCGCCCCCCGCAAGGGCGACAACGCCCCGATGGCGGTCATCGAGCTGGTCCGGGAGCCGATCGCCAAGAAGGCCACCGTCAAGGAGGCTGAGGCGGCGACGAAGCGCGCTGCCAAGGACGCCGCGAAGGCCGACAAGAAGGATAAGAAGGCTGCCGAGAAGGCCGCGAAGAAGGACGCTGAGGCCGTGACCCCGTCCGGGTCCGACGTCGACGCCGAGGCCGAGGAGATCACGCTCACCGAGCACGCGACCGACGAGGCGGCGACCGCTCCGGCCGCTGCCGTCGCGCTGCCCGAGGGAGCTGTCGCCTCGGACGAGGACGGCAACGCGCCCGAGGGCTACGACGTCAAGGGCAACGCGGACAGCGGGCTCTACCACGTCCCCGGCTCGCAGTGGTACGACGCGACCGTCGCCGAGTTCTGGTTCGCCTCCGCGGAGGACGCCGAGAAGGCCGGCTTCAAGCCCGCCGGCGGCGAGGAGAAGCAGCAGGTCGAGGACGACGCCTGAGTTCTTCCCTCTGCTGTATGCGACGGGCCCCTTCCGCATGGAAGGGGCCCGTCGCGTGTGTCGGGGTGGGGCGTGCGCGCGGTGGGATGGCGGGCGTGCGGTCGAGCGCGCGGTGGCGATCCCTGGCGGGGCGGCGCGGTTGGGGTGGGATAGCTAACGCGCTGTCGAGCGCGCGGTGCCGATCCCTGGCGGGCCACCCTGCTCGCGGTGGGATGGCTAGCGCGGTGTCGAGCGCGCGGTAACGATCCCTGGCGGGGTAGAGCGCGCGATCGCTATCCCTATCCCTCCACCTCACCTCAGACGAGTTGCGGGTGGTGCCGGGCGGCGACGTCGGGGTGGGCGCGCAGTCGCGCCTTGAGCATGTTCGCTCCGAACGTCGCGTGCAGGACGTTGCGCTCGTCCTGGCTGACGCCGCGGGCGCGAGCGGCCAGATCGTCGGGCAGGTCGAGCACGGGGAGCTGCTTGTCGAGGGCGGGGTTGAGGAAGAACGGGATCGAGATCCGCTCGGTGCCGGCCGGCGGTGAGAGGACGCGATGGTCAGTCGCGCGCAGCAGGCCGTCGGTGGCGATCTCGAGCATCTCGCCGATGTTGACGACGAACGCGCCGGGGACCGGGTCGGCCTCGATCCAGCCGCCGTTGTGGGCGACCTGCAGCCCGGTCGATCCCTCCTCGAGGAGGAGCAGGGTGAGCACGCCGGGATCCTTGTGGGCGCCGACGCCCTGGTCACCTGCCGGGTCGGGGTTCTCGACAGCCGGATAACGGACCAGTTTGAGCAGCGGCGACGGAGCCTCACCGAAGGCGGCGTCGAAGACGTCCGGCTCCTGCCCGAGCGCAAGCGCCCACTGCTGCAGCAGCCGCCGCCCGACAGCGGTGAGGTCGCGGATCCAGGCCTCCGTCGCATACCGCAGCTCGGGCAGACCGGCCGGCCAGAGGTTGGGTCCGTCGAGGACCCGCCATGGCTCGTCGGCGGTCGCCGTCCCCTGGGGGCGTTCCGGGCCGATGTCGATCTGTTCGCGCCAGTCGACCTTGTCCTGGGTGAGTTCGCCGCCGAGGCGGGTCCAGCCGTGGAAGGCGGGGGACTCGAGCATCGCGAGGGATTCCTTCTCGGCCTGCGGGAGGGCGAAGAAGCGGCGCGAGATGTCGAACATGCCCGCCATCCGCTCCTCGCTGATCCCGTGACCGATCAGGTAGAAGAAGCCGACCTCGATCGTCGCCTCGCGCAAGGCGGTGCGGAACTCCTCGGCGGTCGTGGGATCGGCGGCCCGGCGCAGATCGATGATGGGGAGGGTGCTCGTCATGGGCCCAGTGTTGGCGGGGCAGGCGGGCGCTTCAACCGCGGGTCACCTGCTGGACGCCTACGCTGGGCGGATGATCCGGTTGCGCATCGACCTCGGCTATGACGGGACGGACTTCTCCGGCTGGGCGAGTCAGCCGGACCGGCGGACGGTCCAGGGGGAGCTGACCGCTGCGTTGACGACGATCCTGCGCACGGAGGTGCTGGTGCAGGTGACGTGCGCGGGCCGCACCGATGCGGGGGTGCATGCCCGTGGTCAGGTGGTCCATGTCGATGTCTCCGATGAGGTGTATGCGGGACTCCCGGGCCGTAGCCTGCGCACCCCGGAGGGGGCGCTGGCCGCGCGGCTGCGCGGTCTGTTGCCCGCCGATGTGGTCGTGCGCGCGGTGAGTCTGGCGCCGGAGGGGTTCGATGCGCGGTTCTCGGCGCTCTCGCGCCGGTATCGATATGTCATCTGCGACAACCCGGCCCATCTCGATCCGCTCCGGGTGCGGGAGACGGTGGTGCATCCGCGTGGTCTGGATGCGGAGTTGATGTCGGCTGCCGCGGAGTCGTTGACGGGGTTGCATGATTTCGCGGCGTTCTGTCGGCGGCGGGAAGGAGCGACGACGATCCGCACGCTGTTGCGGTATGAGTGGAAACGGGTCGGTCCGGGCCTGCTCGAGGCCACGGTCGTCGCAGATGCGTTCTGCCACAGCATGGTTCGTGCACTCGTCGGTGTCGTCGTCCCGGTGGGGGAGGGGCGTGAGCCGGTGTCGTTCGCTGCCGATGTGCTCACTGCCGGGGTGCGCGATCCGCGGGTGAAAGTGATGCCGGCCCATGGGCTCGTGCTCGAAGAAGTCGCCTATCCCGCAGAGGGGGACCTGGCGGCGCGGGCGGGTGAGGCGCGCCGGACGCGCAGGGGTGATGAGGTGGGTTGAGGGGAACGGTGGTGTGCTCCGGCACCGGCCTCGGAAGTCGTCCTGCGTCTAACTCCCACGGTTGCTGGCCATCTGGCTATGTTGAGTGGGCAAACGGCTGTCGAGGTTGGAGTCGCTGTGCTGAGATCGTGGTCCATGCCCGCGCAGTCTGTCTGGGGCAAGACCGATCGACGCACGGATGAGTGGATGCCGCTGGTTCAACACCTTGAGGACGCTGCAGGGGTAGCAGGCTTCCTCTGGGATTCCTGGTTGCCGACGATCGTGAAGAACCGCCTGGCACGGGATATCGGGTCGGAGCGCGATGCACGCCAACTCGTCTGCTTCCTCGCGGGAACTCACGACGTGGGGAAGGCCAGTCCGGCGTTCGCGCAACTTGCGTATGACGTCCAGATGGGTCACCTCGTCAGCGCGATGGAACGGGCGGGTCTGACCTCGCCATTGCTGCCGCGCCGAGAACGACAGCGCCACACGGTCACCGGGCACCTGGCAATGTCCGAGTGGCTCAAACGACGGTATGGATACTCCGCGCACCGTGCTGGGGCCTTGGCTTCCATCGTCAGCGCACATCACGGCACGACCGTCGAGAGCGACGCGCATATCGACGCCATCCGACGGCTCACCGGAGCGATGGGGGATGCAGCCTGGGACAGTGTTCGAGACGAGATCCTCGACACGATGGCTGACCTGACGCAGGTCTCGGGGACTTTGGCTTCGCTGAAGGATACGAAGTTCACCCTGCACTCGCTCATCGACCTCTCAGCCATCGTCGTCGTCGCGGACTGGATCTCTAGCGACGAGAGTCGATTCCCCTACGAGTGTCGCGACGACTCGGGCTCCCGGCTTCAGTCGGCGACCTCGACGCTGGATCTACGGGCTCCGTGGCAGCCGCCGCGGGCCTCTGGCGGAGAACCCCTGTTCCGGGACCGGTTTCCCCATCTGGAGGGTGTGCACCCGACACCGCTGCAACTGGACTGTGTCGACGCTGCCGGCATGAGTGAGACGGCGCCGCTGATGGTCATTGAGGCGCCGACCGGTGCGGGCAAGAGCGAGGCGGCCTTCATGGCGGCGGAGACGTTGGCCGGCCGGTTCGGCGCCGGCGGGGTCTACGTCGGTCTGCCGACGATGGCCACGAGCAATGCGATGTTCTCCCGGGTTCTGAACTGGGTGGACAGGTGGCCATCGGTCGTGGACCCGACGATTTGGCTCGCGCACGGCAAAGCCGCCCTCAACGACGACTTCGCAGAGATGGTGCGCGACAGTCGGATCCGCGGCATCAGCGATGACGAGGACAGGCAGGAGCGGGGGTCGGCGAGAGTGTCGAGTTGGTTGTCCGGCAGGCGTCGTGGCCTCCTCTCCAACGTTGTTGTCGGGACCATTGATCAGGTCCTCATGGGGGCGCTGCAGGCGAGACATCTGGCGCTTCGGCACCTCGCCCTGTCGAGCAAGGTCGTCGTCGTTGACGAGGTGCACTCCGCCGACACCTTCATGCGATCATTCCTCGTCCGGATGCTCGAGTACCTCGGTGGATATGGCACCCCCGTTGTCCTCCTGTCGGCAACTCTGCCACCGTCCCAACGGGCCGAACTCGTCGGTGCCTACCAACGAGGCCGGACTGCGGCGCGGGCGCCGACCGGCGGTTTGGTGTCCCGACGCCGTCGACAGCCGGCCGACGCGGGGGAGAGCCGGTCTTCCGCAGGGACGCTGGGGCCGGGCCCTGAGGTCTATCCGGTCATCACCGTTGCCTCGGACCAGGTCAGCTTCCATCCGGTCGAGCCTGATCATCGACGCTTCGAGATCGCTGTTGCCCCACTCGGCGACGACCTCGAGACGTTGGTCGAGATGCTCGACGAGGCGCTGCAGGACGGTGGCTGCGTGATCGTATTGCGTAACACCGTTCGGCGGGCCCAGGAGACTTACGACGCCCTCAGGGCGAGGTTTGGTGACGATGTCGAGTTGTTCCACAGTCGGTTCATCGCTCCGGACCGGGCCAGCAGGGAGCGGTCCCTCGTAGAACGACTGGGGCCCAACCCCGATCAGCGTCCGCGCCGTCTCGTGGTCGTCGGGACCCAAGTCCTTGAGCAGTCTCTCGACATCGATGCTGATCTGATGGTCACCGATCTGGCTCCTGTCGACCTGATCATCCAACGACTTGGTCGGATGCACCGACACGCGCGTCCGTCCGATCACCGCCCGGAGCGTCTTCGCAAACCTCGCTGTCTCATCACTGGGATCGAGGACTGGGGTGCGGACGTGCCGCATCCAGTGCGGGGCAGTCGGACGATCTATGGTGATGCGTTGCTGCTTCGATCACTACGAGTGCTCCATGACCACCTACATGATGCAGTGCCGATCGTGCTCCCCGAGGACGGCCCGCGACTGGTACACCAGGCCTACGATCCGGACCTCCGGCCGCGCCCGGGATGGGAGAGTGCTTGGACCGAGGCCGAGCGGCGGCGCGATGAGGTGGATGAGAACGCGCGCAGCAAGGCGAGCCTGCACCATGTCCCCGATCCGGCGACGCACACCTCGCTGACCGGGTGGACCACGGTGCCGGTCGACGACGCTCGGGAGGACACCGGAAGGGCGCAGGTCCGCGACACCGAGGACGGCATCGAAGTGATCGTCGTCCAAGAAGGCGACGATGGCTCGCTACGACTCCTGGACGGTGACTTCCCCGGAGCAGGCCGCAGCATTCCCATCCGACCGATCGATGGGGAGCCGATCACACGACACCTGGCAGCCTGCACCGTGCCTCTTCCTCAGAACCTGACCAACCCGCGTCGCTGGGAGGCAACCGTCGCCGAACTGGAGGCAGCACCCATCGTGGAGAACTGGCAGGAATCGAAGTGGCTCCAAGGTCAACTCGCGCTCATCCTCGATCGGGACGGGTGTGCCACGCTCAACGACCATCACATCCGATACAACTCGACGCGGGGCCTCGAAGTCTCCGCGATCGCGAGGGACGGAGCAGCATGACGGAGACCTTCAACCTCATCGACGAGGCGTGGATCGACGTGCTCGACACCAACGGGCGAGCGAGGAGCGTCTCGATTCGAGGAGCCTTCGACCAGGCCCGGGAGCTTCGCAGGATCGCCGGTGAGCTACCGACGCAGGATGCAGCGATCCTGCGTCTGCTGCTGGCGATCCTGCACCGAGCGCTGCCGATCGAGGGTGATGATGAGATCGTCGAGGAGACCTGGGCTGGCTGGTGGCGCGACGGTGGACCACCAGGTGGTCCGGTCGACGACTATCTCGACGACTGGCACGACCGGTTCGACCTCATCGATGAGTCCAGACCGTTCTTCCAGGTGGCTGATCTGCACACAGCGTCGGGCAAGACATCGGGTCTCCGTGCACTCATCGCCGATCTGCCCGCCAACCTGCAGTTCTTCACGAACCGTGCCGCGGAGGGGGCCGACTCTCTCACTCTGGCGGAGGCAGCTCGCTGGCTCGTCCATTGTCAGGCATTCGACGTCTCCGGTATCAAGAGCGGGGCTGTCGGGGATGACCGGGTCAAGGGCGGCCGTGGATACCCGATCGGGACCGGATGGGCCGGCAACTTGGGTCTCATTGTCATTGAGGGCCGCAATCTGGCCGAGACACTCCTGCTCAACCTCGTGCTGACAAAGCGCAGCGGGGATGACGACCTGCCACCGTGGGAGGCGAGTGCGTGGTCTCCGGCGGCTACGGGACAGGAATCGCCACATGGGCCGGCCGAGGCCATGACCTGGCAGGCACGCCGGATCCGGCTCCACCGTGACGGTGATCGAGTCGTCGACGCCCTCGTGAGCAACGGAGACAAGATCCGGGTCCGCAATCAGCACCAGACCGAACCGATGTCCGCGTGGCGCCGAAGCGCAGCGCAGGAGAAGAAGCATGGTGAGGACCAGGTCTACATGCCCCGTGGACACCTGCCGGAACGAGCCATCTGGCGCGGCTTGGATGTCCTCATCGCTGCCGATGACATTACCCAGGGTTCCGAGTCCGGCGCGGAGTCACTTGCGTCGGCCAACACGAACTGGGTCGGAGGGCTTCGCGCTCACGACCACATCGACCGAGACAGTCGCGTGACGCTGCACACCGTGGGCGTTCAGTACGGCACTCAGAGTGCCTTCGTCGAGACCGTCATCGATGATCGCCTCACATTGCATGCCGACGTGCTCGCCGATCCTGACCTCCAGGACCGCGCAACTCGCGCCGCGGGTGTGGCAGACACTGTCGCCCGACATGTCGGTCGGCTGGCTGGCAACCTCGCGCAGGCCGCAGGACGCGACGGGGAGCACGACCGAGCCAGAGCAGTCGAGGGCGCCTACCAACGCCTCGACCCCCTCTACCGGGCATGGGTCCACGAACTCACCAGTACCAACGCGGAATCCCACGAAACTGGATGGAAACACCTCGCTCGGAGCACTGCGCTGTCCCACGGGCGGGAGCTGTATGCCATGGCCCCTGTCGCGGCGTTGCGGGGCAGATTCGTCACCGACCGTTCCGGCCAGCCACGACGCATTGACGCGGCGTTGGCATACCGATGGTTCACCCACCAGATCTGGTCAGACATCCCTGATGCGGAGCGAACGGCCCGCCTCGAGAAGGAGAGCGCATGACTGCCATCGCCCAGCCGGCGGCAACCACCGAAGCCCACACCGAGTCGACCACCGCGTTGGTGAAGAAGCACGTCACTGCGGTGGTCAGCCGATTGCAAGGCGGCTATCTGAGCCGGCCACGCTCGACCAGCGAGTCGGTCCGCGCACTCGCGCTCCTGCGGCGGAGCCTCGGTGCGGCTGGATCAACTGACCCCAGGATGTGGGCCCTCGTCCTGGCCGATATGCCCGAGCGACTGGTCGGCCCGACATCCAGGAGCATCACCGAGCCGACCGCGGCAGAGAAGGCGGTCCTGGCAGCATTGACGACGTATGCGGTGCACCAGCAGGCGCAACAGATGCCGATGCACGTGGTCGGGGTGGGTCTGGGTGAGGCGACCCGACGCCTGGCGGCCGGGGGCGGTGATGATCCCGGGGGATTGGACGACGCTGTCGTGCAACGGATGCACCGTGTTGCCATGGCGCAGAACGACAACCTGCGACAACAGTCCTTGCGTGCCCTCATCACCCTGATGCGCTCGGCGACGCCCCCGGTGCCGCTCGACTACGGGCGCCTCGCCGCAGATCTCTACTTGCTCCAGGATCTCCGATACGCACCCCAGGTCCATCTCGTCTGGGGACGCCAATTGCATACCCGTCCATCCAGCACCGCCAACCCTGAAGCCCACCAGAGTCCAGACCAGCACACCCCAGGAGAGAGCCAATGAGCACCTTCATCGATATACACGTCATCCAAAGCGTGCCCCCGAGCAACGTCAACCGGGACGACACAGGCTCTCCGAAGTCAGCGATGTATGGCGGGGTCCGGCGGTCTCGGGTATCGAGCCAGGCGTGGAAGCGGGCCGCCAGGAAGTCGTACCAGCGGGACATCGATGCGTCGGGGCTGGGCTACCGGACAAAGCAGGTCGCCGAACTCATCGGGCAACGGATGGCGAAGTTGGACGCGTCGATGGACGATACAACTCGGGCTCAGCGGGCCGGAGCGGTTCTCAAGGCGCTCGGGATGAAGCTGGAACCGAAGCGCCGCAAGAAGGGTGGAGACGAGGAGCCCGAGAGCCCCTTCGAAAGCTCTGCTTACCTCGCCTTCTTCAGCGCCGACCAGTTGGACAAGTTCGCCAAACTGGCCATCGAGACGGAGAAACCGACGCGCAGACAGGCACGGGAGTGCGCCGACAGTGACCACGGACTCACGGTCTCGCTCTTCGGGCGGATGGTCGCGGACGACACCAGCCTCAATGTGGATGCGGCCGTGCAGGTGGCGCATGCCCTGAGCACCCATGCTGTCGATACCGAGGCCGATTACTACACGGCTGTCGATGATGTGCTCGAGGGTGACAAGGACCGCGAGGACAGCGGCGCCGGGATGATCGGCACGATTGAGTTCAACTCGTCGACGCTGTACCGGTACGCGACGATCAACGTCGACCAACTTATCGAGAACCTAGGCGCCCGTGAAGCCGCAGCCCGGGCTTGCGCAGCCTTCGTCGAGGGCTTCGTGACGAGTATGCCGACGGGGAAACAGAACACCTTCGCCAACAGCACTCTGCCGGAGGCCGTCGTGGTCGTCGTGCGTGACGACCTGCCGATCAACCTGGTCGGAGCCTTCGAGACCCCGGTGACGAGCCGCGGCGGGTTCCTCCGACCCTCTTGTGAGGCCTTCGCGCGGTACTCGGCTGAGGTGACTGACGCATACGACGCGCCCGCAGTGCGAACGCTTGTCCTGAGGGTCAGTGATGATGCGGCAGCCCTGGATGCCCTCGGCGAACGTGTGGGGCTGCGGGCGCTGATCGGTGCAGTCTCAGACGCCGTGGACGATGAGCCCTCCGATGCGTCATGAGCAGCACACTGCTGCTCCGTCTCGCCGGCCCCCTCCAGTCATGGGGGGACAGTAGTCGATTCGCGGTTCGACACACCCGCCGCGAACCCACCAAGAGTGGGATCCTCGGGATGCTGGCCGCCGCCCAGGGTCGGCGGCGTACGGATCCTTTGGAGGATCTCATTCACCTCGACTTCGCGGTCCGCACCGACCAACCAGGCTCTGTCGTGCGGGATTTCCATACTGCGATTCGCTGGGAGAGCGGAGAGTCGATGCCGCTATCGCATCGCTACTACCTCGAGGATGCTGTCTTCGTGGCCGGTATCGGCGGCGACTCCGGTCTGATCGGTGATCTGGCCAAAGCTGTGCGCAACCCGCGTTGGGCCCCGTACCTGGGACGGCGATCCTGCCCGCCCTCGCGACCCATCTACATGGGTGTGGTGACGGAGGATGTTCGCGAGGCGGTGCGTTCGGCGCCGTGGCAAGCCGCGAACTGGTACCGGGAGTCGACGGCCAAGGAGGGTGCTTGGCTCCTCATGCGAGCAGACGCGCGTCCGCAGGAGACGGCTTCGGAGACGATGCGCGACGTGCCGTTGAGTTTCGACCCACGACGGCGGGAGCATCAATGGAGGGACGTCGTCGATCTCAAACCAGTGCGCATCCCGCCCGCCACTGATGGCACTCCCGAGCCCGAGTTCTTCGACCCTGTCGTGGAGGCGTGACGTGTTCTTCACCAGATTCCGAATGAATCCCAACATGCGAGGTTCGGTGCGTCTGGCGGCCTCTCCACAGCGCATGCACGCAACCATCCTGAGCGCCTTTCCCCCGGACCGGATTGAATTGCCCTCCGGGAGGGTGCTGTGGCGACTCGATACACCGACGCGGCACGAGTGGACGTTGTACATCGTCAGCCCGGCACGGCCCAGCATGGAGCAGCTTCAGAGCGAGTGCGGCTGGTCACAGGAGCCGAGCTGGCAGACAGCAGATTACGGGCGCTTTCTCGACACGCTTACCAAAGGGCAGCGGTGGCGCTTCCGGCTGACCGCGAACCCGGTCCGCTCGGTCGCTCAGGGCCGGGGGCAGCGAGGCAGGATCCAGCCGCATGTCACGGCCGAGCAGCAACTCGCCTGGCTCGTCGAGCGATCGGCGAACCACGGTTTCCGGATCGATGGTGACCTGGAGGGACCAACGGTCGTCACGAGGCGCGAGAGAGGGAGTTTTCAGCGGGGCAAGGGGGCTGGCCGGGTCAGAGCGACTCTGTCCCGTGCCCAGTTCGACGGCCTCCTCGACATCAGCGACCCGGAACTGCTCCGAACAACTCTGACCCAAGGTCTTGGTCGAGCCAAGGCGTATGGCTGTGGGCTGATGACGCTGGCCCGATTGCCATGAAACCGATCCCCGGGACTCCACCGGCGCGGGTCCACGAGCTCGCGCGGCTCCAGGACCGGGTGAGTTTTGTCTACGTCGAGCGATGCACCATCCATCGGGATCAGAACGCCATCACGGTCACCGATCAAGCAGGCGTCGTCCACGTCCCGGCAGCCACCATCGGGGCTCTGGTCCTTGGACCTGGGACTCGAGTCACCCACCAGGCAATGATGCTCCTGGCCGACAGCGGATCAACAGCAGTGTGGGTGGGGGAGCAGGGAGTCCGCTACTACGCCCACGGTCGAGGGTTGTCGCGATCATCGCGATGGATGGAAGCGCAGGCAGCGATTGTCAGCAATCGCAATCGACGCCTGGACGTTGCCCGCAAGATGTACTCGATGCGGTTTCCGGACGAGGTTCTCACCGGCTCGACCATGCAACAACTGCGGGGGCGGGAGGGGGCTCGGGTAAGACGGGCGTACAAGTCGGCGGCTGAGGCCGCTGGTGTCGAGTGGAGCCGACGTTCCTACGACAAGGTGGACTTCTCCAGCGGTGATCCCGTCAATCAGGCGTTGTCCGCCGCGACCGCGTGCCTGTACGGCGTCGTTCACGCCGCTGTCGTCTCCCTGGGGTGCTCGCCAGCACTGGGAGTGGTGCACACCGGTCATGACCGGTCGTTCGTCTTCGACGTCGCGGATCTGTACAAGGCAGAACTCGCCATCCCCGTTGCGTTTCAGATCGCTGGTGCCGAACCAGAGGACGTTCCGGGTGAAACACGGCGGGCAATGCGAGATGCGATTCACCGTCAACGGCTGCTGCCGCGGTGCGTTCGGGATATTCAGGAGCTCCTGGCCGAAGGTGACCAGGACATGGTCGAGGACTGGGACGTGATCTACCTCTGGGATGGCGGTGCCGGCCGAGTGGCAGGCGGGAAGGACTATGCGGATGAGGTCGAAGTGCCGTGGTAGTCATCGTCCTCACCGCGTGTCCAGCCGGATTGCGAGGACACCTCACTCGCTGGCTCCTCGAGGTCAGTGCAGGAGTTTTCGTCGGCCGGGTCAGTGGTCGGGTGCGGGATGAAATGTGGTCACGTGTCACCGACATGGTGAAGGACGGCAGGGCATTGATGGTCTTTCAAACGGACACCGAACAGGGGTACTCCTTCAAGACTTTTCGCCACCACTGGGAGCCCGTCGACATCGACGGCTTGACGCTCATGCGACGACCGCAAGAGGGCGTCGCCGAGAGCAGCAGTGCCATGCGCCCGGGGTGGAGCACCGCGTCGAGAAGGCGGTGGGCCTCTCGACGAAAGTGATGCTGGATCTCGTTAGATCGCCGTAAATCTGCAGGTCACCTAGTGTGCGCCCCGCGCCAGCGGGGATGATCCGGCCGACACGGTCACCACGTCCGGCACGATCACGTGCGCCCCGCGCCAGCGGGGATGATCCGTCGGCGAGCGCCTCGATCGC